>DHMK01000049.1:0-283 GCA_002405755.1 Clostridiales bacterium UBA4644 | reverse complement strand
CCGCCACCCTGCTGGCCCAGGCCTTTGTCCGTGAGGGCCTGAAGAATGTGACCGCCGGCGCCAACCCCATGGTGGTGCGCAAGGGCATCGCCAAGGCCGTGGACGCCGCCGTGGCCGAGATCAAGAAAAACAGCCAGAAGGTCAATGGCACCGACGATATCGCCCGGGTCGCCACCATCTCCTCCGGCGATGAGTTCATCGGCAAGCTGATCGCGGAGGCCATGGAAAAGGTCACCGCCGATGGCGTCATTACCGTGGAGGAATCCAAGACCGCCGAGACCTA
>DHMK01000059.1 GCA_002405755.1 Clostridiales bacterium UBA4644 | reverse complement strand
GCCGGATCGTAAAAGGCTGCGATCAGCTGCAGCGACTGTGCATCGTCAAAGCCGAGATTTTCAAACCGGAAGCTGAGACCATCGGCTGTCGGCTCCGTCCGCACGAAAATGGGCAAGCTGGAAAAGATGATGCTGCCGGACTGCAGCGTATAGGCTACATTCTGAAGGTCGGCGCCGAACAGATCATCCGGCGTGGCAGACAGCGTCAGCGGCACGCTTCCGCTGTCAGAAGCATTCAGCGAACGGAAACGCAGCGCAGCAAAGCGCGCTTCCCCGCGCTGGCCGCTGGCGCAGACCCAGCTCAGCGCCACATAGCTTTTCCCGCCCCGCGTAATGTTCTCTGCCAGCCACAGGTCCTCTGCTTTTTTAAACTCGCCCATCAGCTCTGCGCTTACAAAGTTCAGCCGCGCCGCATCATAGCCCACCAGCAGCCGAACCGAGGCCAGCCCGGGGTTCTGCTCCAACCGCACCGTCACGCAGGTCTCCCCGCCCGGCTTACAGGCTGCATCCTCCAGTACGATCCGCAGAGAAGACGCGTCTGCCGCCCGCGACGGTATTGCCGGAAAGAGCAGGAGCAGTGCACAAAACAGCATCAAAAGCTTTTTCATTGCGTGTGCCTTTCTCAGTGCAGGACAACGCCGTCCAGCTTGGCCACGAAGCGCAGCAGGGTCACAACGTCCTTGTTGTTCACCTTGCCGTCGCCGGTGACGTCCGGGTTGCCCCGGACCTTGTCCTGATCCAGCTCACAGACATAGCGGAGAAGGAGGAAAGCGTCGTTGATGTCCACATTGCCGTCGCCGTTGATGTCGCCGGGGCGGGATCTTTTTGATCTGGACCGTGCCGTTTTCGACCTGGAAGGTCTGGTTTTCATGATCCTTGTTGAAAATATCATCCGGATCATAGGTGATGGTCAGCGCCGCGTCGGCATCCTCCGTCACGGTCTTGACCTTGAAGGTCAGGACGGCGAAATCGCCGTTTTCACTGTATTCTGTCTGGGCCAGGACCCAATCCAGGATGATCTTCCCGGCCGTTTCCGCATTGACGCAGGTCTGAGCGCCGGTCGCCTCCAGGAAGGCCTGGTCAAAGACCGCCTCCTGATATTCCAGCAGCGCGGGGTCATAGGTGATCGTGAGCTTCATGGCAGAAATGCCGGGGTTGCTGCGGATGGAGATGGGGATCTGGATGGTGTCATTCGGATAGGCGGTGAGAGACGGGACCGCGATGGCGGGGGTGGTCTGATAGCCGGGGTCCTCCGCGCCGCAGCGGGTGCAGGAACCGTTTTTGTAATCATGCCCCAGCGCAGCTTTGATCGTGCTGTCATAGGGGATCTCGGTCATGCCCTCGTCCGAGAAGCACTTTCCGCAGTTGACGCAGGTCCAATAATGAAGGTTGCCCGGCAGCAGGCAGGTGGGGGCCTTTTCTTCAAATTCCTCCAGCTGGTGCTCGTGGGGCAGCGCGCCGTTTTTGGCGGTGAGGACGGCGGTGGCGCTGGCCGACTGATAGAGGGCCGTCTCGGCGGTGGCAGCGGTGATCTCAAAGGTGCCGCTCTGCTGGATGGAGAGGATCGTCCCCGTCAGCGTCCCCGCCGCGCCGTTTTTGCAGGCGACGGTATAGGTGACCGCGCCCGCCGTTTCCGGGATGGTGAACAGGGTGGAGACATCAAAGCTGGTCTCCTCCGTTTCCTGATCGTGGGTCTCGATGATGACGGGGAGCAGCTGGCCGGTGAGCTTGCCGGTAATGTCGGTTTCGCCATTCAGAGCCAGACTGCCGCCCGGGGCGGTATAGAGCGTACCGGCCACGGTCAGCTTGCCGTTGACGATCAGGCTGCCGGTGACGGTGAGCTTCGTGCCCTTGGGGACGATGAGCTCCTGATCCTCTGCCACGGTGAGGGTGGCATCCGCCGGGATCTCCCGATCGTCGGGGAGCTCATAGAAATCCCCCAGGATCTGCCCCTGGCTGCCGCTGAACAAAACGCCGGAGCGCATGCTGTGGCTCTCCTGGGCGGGGAGACTGACCACCCAGCCCTCCTGCATGATCTCGGAGGAAAGGTCTGTCACGCCGCTGGCGGCCGTCAGGCTGGTGGCTGTGACGGCGCCGCCGTTGACCGTGGCCTGGGCGATGCCGGTATAGCCGGAGGCCTCCACCGTGCCGCCGGTGATGGTGGTAGAGCCGCTTTTGCCGATGCCGCAGGCGGTTGTGACGGTCTCATCCGTGGCCCGGGCGATCACCGTGCCGCCGGAGATCTTCAGCGCACCGTCATTCTTATAGGTATCTGCCCCGATGCCCCAGCGGCCGCCGGTGGCTTCCACCCGGGCGTTTCCGGAGATGGAGATCACGCCGGCGTCGCCGGTCAGATAGGAACTGGATCTGCCATTTCCAGCGCCGATGCCGGCGGCCTGGGTGCTGGTGGCCGTGACCTGGGCGTTGCCGTTGATGGTCAGCTTGCCATTGGGACCGGTGCCGTAGGAACGGCAGTCCACTGTATAGTAATTCACCTTATGATTGCTAACATAGGAACGCGTATAGTATGAAGGCTTACCGCCGCCAATGCCGGCGCCGGAATCAGAACTGGTCTCTACCACGGCATCCTCCATGATAAGCAGTTCGCCATAGGAACCGGTTGCAAATGTTTCGTTGCCGCTATCTTCAGTGCTGTAAGCCGCACCGGCACCAATGCCAGCGCCGGAATCGGCGCTGGCATTGACTTGGGCGCGGCCAGTCAGGAGGAGCTTGCCCTTTGCCCCGGTACCATTTCCACCATAGCCGCCGCCGATGCCCGCACCGCCGCCTTTTCCGGTGGCGGTCACAACCGCCGTCCCGTCGATGATGATCTGACCGTTTTCGCCGGTGCCACTGGAATGGTTGCCGCCGCCGATGCCGGCAGAACCAGACCCGCCAGTAGCTGTGACCTTGCCGCCGGAGATGTGGATCTGTTCATCCGTTCCGGTGCCGGTGCCATAGCCGCCGATGCCTGCGGCGCTGGATCCGCCAGTAGCCTCCACCGTGCCGCTGAGGATGGTAATGTTGCCGCCGGTAGAAGAACTACCATTATAAGCACCGCCGATGCCCGCGCCGGAACTTCCGCCCGCGGCATTGAGTGCGCCGTAGCGGCTGTCGGCGGAGATGGTCACTGCCGCCCCGGTGGGGACGGCCAGACCGGCTCTCCAGGAACCGCTCTTCAGCGTCACTGACCGGGTGAGGACCAGTTCCACCGAAGCGCCCTTGGCGATAGAAAAGGCGCAGGCCTCGGAGATGGCGTGAACGTCGATCACCACCTTGGAACCCATGGTGATCTTGTGTGCGCCGCCGGTGACGGAGATGGTCTTGTCCACATAGGTGGGATCGGTCTGTACGATGGTATACTCCCCGGTAAAGGGGGTCTCGGCTCCGCCGTCCTGGGCATAGCCCGTGGCGGAGATGACGATGCTGCCCTGGGCCAGGTCCAGCTCCACAGAGGACGCATCCTCCGCGTGGGCCGGGACAAGCGCCAGAGAAAGCAGCATTGTCATGCTCAGAAACAATGCGATGGTTTTTTTCATGATCATTCGCTCCTTTGATTTCATATTTTCTCAGATAACTTGATTATAGGCAGATTTTTTTGCAAAAACAATTAACTGGCTGCATAGTGTTTTCGGAAAATTTTCAAAAAGGGCAGCAAAAAAGGCCGCTCTATGCGGCCTTGGGATGGGAGCTTTTTGATTTTACGGGCGGTCACCGCACCGTTCGGGGCGGGAGGAGCTGGGCGCTCTGGGGGATGATGAAGCGCAGCTTATCCTTTGCCAGGCGCAGAGTGACCTCGCTGGCGTGGACGATCTCGCCGTCCAAATTGATGGTCATGCTTTTGCCCTGAAGATGGCGGACGGTGAGCTCCGTGGCCATGAGCTTGGTGATATACTGCGGGTAGCTGCTGTGGCGTCCGCTCATGTAGCCGCCGATGACCTGGGAGGCCTTCAGCAGGCTCAGATCCTTCACCAGCAGGACATCCAGCAGGCCGTCGGTAGGGTCGGCCTCCGGCACGGGGTTTGCTCCACCGCCGTAAAAGCGGCCGTTGCCCGCCAGAACAAGGCAATATTTTCCCGCAAAGCGCTGGCCGTCCACCAGGATCTCATAGGGCTCGCTGAGGCCGCGCAGCAGGTTTTCCACCGTGGAGATATTATAGGCCGTCTTGCCCTGCAGGGCGGGGATGCGCTTATACTTCTGCATACCATCGGCGATGCGGGCGTCTACGCCCACGCTGAACACGTTTAGCGAGATGCCCCGGTCTGTCTCCATATAATCCAGCTCCAGCTCCTTGCCGCAGATCAGGCCCTTCAGATCGGAAAAGGCCCGGCAGTCTGCCCCGAAGAGCTTGATAAAATCGTTGCCGCTGCCGGTGGGATAATGAGTGATGGCCACATTGGGCAGGCCTGCCGCCCCGGCAGCCACCTCGTTCAGCGTGCCATCGCCGCCGCAGGCGTAAAACCGCAGGGGCCGACCCGAATATTCCTCCGCCTTCTGGCGGACCTGGGAGACGGCGTGGCGGGGGTATTCCGTGGTGAGGATCTCATAATCCACCCCCAGCTCCACCGCCGCGGCCCGAATGTCGGCAGCCGTCTGACCGGTTCTGTCGCGCTTGCCGGCAGCGGGGTTGATGATGAAGATATGCTTTACCGCTGCCATGCCGTGTCCCCCTTAAAATACATATAAAGATTGCATTTCATCATGCCGTTATAAAGCTTGCGGCGCTTGTCGGCCCGCTGGCCGAAGTCCTCCTCGAAGCGATCGTCGGAGGAGATGATATATTTCTTCACCGGACTGCCCTTCATGGCTCTGCCAAGGGCCCTGTAAAGCTCCTTTGCCTGCTGCAGCTCCAGCATCCGGACGCCATAGGGCGGGTTGGCCAGCATCACACCGGAGCGGGCGCGCCAGTCGATGTCCAGCGCATCCTGCACGGCGTATTCCATGCAGTCGCCCACGCCGGCCCGGGCGGCGTTTTCCCGGGTGAGACGGACGCAGTTGGGGTCCTTGTCCGAGGCGAGAATGGGTAGCTTTTCGTGCCGCGCAGCGGCTCTGGCCGCCTCCCGCTGCAGGGCAAAGGCAGAGGCAAAGGCCGCGCTCCAGTGGGCGGCGTCAAAATCCCGGTCCTGTCCCGGGGCGATATTCAGCGCCGTCTGCGCCGCTTCGATGGCCAGCGTACCGCTGCCGCAGAAGGGATCGATCAGGTCCTCCCGCCCCCGCCAGCGGGCCACCTTCACGATGGACGCCGCCAGCGTCTCCCGCAGGGTGGCTTCGTTCTGCTCCAGCTTATAGCCCCGCTTATACAGCGGTGCGCCGGTGGTATCCAGAAGGATCTCGCAGCGGTCGTTGAGCAGGCTGAACTGGATCTGGTGCTTCACGCCGTCTTCCTTGAGCCAGTCGGTATGATAGACCGTCTTGAGCCGCTCCACCGCGGCCTTTTTGATGATGCGCTGACAGTCCGGCACGGAATGGAGCTGGGAATGGATGGAAAAGCCCTTAACGGGAAAGGCCTCGCCGGAGCCGATATAGTCCTCCCAGGGAATGGCGCGGACGCCCTCAAACAGCGCGTCGAAGCTCCTGGCGGAAAACTCCGCCAGCCGCAGCAGCACCCGCTCGCCGCAGCGCAGCAGAAGATTGGCCCGGGCGCACTCCGCTTCGTCGCCGGAAAACAGCACTCTGCCGTTTTCGGCCTCCACCTGCTGAAAGCCCTTGAACTTCAGTTCGTCAGCCACCAGTCCCTCCACGCCCATCAGGCATGGAACGGAAAATCGAAACATCATGTCTCCTTCCCGGCGCGGTCCCATATTTGCCCGCGCCTGCAAAATTATTCTGAAAAATGCGCGCTTTTTCGCGCGTCTGAAAAATATTGTAGCATGCCGGCGGCGGATTGCAACCAAATTTTTCAGAAAATCCAAAGAATTTCGTAACGAAATCTTAAACTTTGCTGTTTTTTCACGAAAAAAGCGGGAAGAACCCCTTCTTCCCGCGGGCAGCGCTATTGCAGAAGCAGGCCCTCCTCCGTCCACTGGGCGGAGGAAAAGCTGATATTTCGGCTGGCCAGCGCGCTGTTTGCCGCCTGATCCACCGCGCCGAACACGTCCTGGGGCAGACCGGAAAGGGCGATGCTCTTCTCTCCCGCCTGCAGCGACAGGGGCGTAAAATGCAGCCCCGCTTCATCCGCCGCCACGGCGAAGGTCGTCTTCGCCTGCAGCTGCGAGGGCAAAAGCTTCAGCGCCAGCGACTGTGCCAGGCTGAACCTGGCGCCCCGCTGCTTCAGATAGGCGATGAGCGTCTGCCGCCGCACGGCCATTTCCAGCTCCAGCAGCCCATCCTCCAGCTCCACTCCGATGCTCTCCGCCGGGAAATCCTCCGGCAGAGCCTCCTCCAGCAGCGTTTGCAGGCGCTGACCGGTGAGCACGACGCCGCTCTGGGGCAATGCCGTCTCCTGCGCCGTTTCGCCGGACAGGTCCGGCTCCGCTGCAGTAAGAATTTCGTGCTCCTCCTGCTGCTCCAGCCGGAGCACAGGCACATGGTCCTCCGTCTGAGCGGTCAGCGGGCGATCCAGCACAACGCTGCCCAAAAGCGTCAGACAGCAGACCAGGCTGACGCACATCACCGCCAGATAGGCATGATCCAGATTCCATTCACGCTTTCCTTTCATTCCGATCCCTCCTGCTCGAGCCTATGCGCCGGTCGGGCCGGTTATGCTTCCAAGGCTTTCGAACAAGCAAACGCCGGGAAATACAGGAAAGTTTACAACTTCCGTCCCGCTTTTTCGCGGGAAGCGGTTGAGATTCTCCCGATTTCTGTATATAATAGGTATGTTTATCAAGATCGAGGTGACACTATGGCGCGTACATTCAAAGGCGGCATTTATGCCGACGATCATAAAAGTCTTACCCGGGGCAAGGCCATCGAGCTTCTGCCGCCGGTAAAGGAGCTGGTCCTGCCGCTGGCGCTGCGGCCGGACGCACCCTGCCAGCCCATCGTTTCCGTGGGTCAGCGGGTCCTGCTGGGGCAGCAGATCGCAGAAGCAGTCTCCCCCCGCTCCGCCCCCATCCACGCCTCCGTCTCCGGAACGGTGAAAGCCATCGAGCCCCGGCCCGATGTTTACGGCGGTGAGACCGTGAGCATCGTCATTGAAAACGACCTGCTGGACGAGCCCGATCCCTCTATCCGCCCGGCGGATGTGGATTCGCTGACGGCGGAGGAGGCCATCGTCATGCTGGCCCGGTCCGGCATCGTCTGCCACGGCAATCAGGGTCTGCCTACCGCCGCCAAGCTGGCGGCCGCCCGGGGCAGGGTCGACACCATTCTGCTCAACGGCGCGGAAAGCGAGCCTTACCTGACCTCCGACCACAGGATCCTGCTGGAATATCCCTGGGAGGTCATCGGCGGCGGCAGCCTGCTTTCCCGGATCCTGGGCGTGCGCCGGGTGATCCTGGGCGTGGAGGCCAACAAGCAGGACGCCTTTCCCAAGCTGCGGGAATGTCTCCCCCAGGACGGCTCCATTCAGCTGTGCTCGCTGGTGAGCAAATATCCCCAGGGCATGGAGCGGCAGCTGACGGAATCCCTCACAGGCCGGAGCATCCCCTCCGGCAAGGGCCCGCTGGACGCGGGCTGCGTGGTCTTCAACATCGACACGGCGGCGGCGGTCTACCGTCTGTTTACCGGCGGCATGCCGGATATCCGCCGGATCGTCACCGTTTCCGGCAGCGCCGTGGCAAACCCGAAAAATCTGGAATGCCGCATCGGCACGCCGGTGGAGGCCCTGATCGACGCCTGCGGCGGATTTTTGGAGCCGCCCACCCGGCTGATCCTGGGCGGGCCCATGATGGGTCTGCCCCAGACCCGGCTGGATGTTCCCGTCCTCAAGACCACCGGCGGCTTTCTGGCCTTTGGCCGGGAAGAGGAGCGGGATTCGGAAACGCCGGCCTGCATCCGCTGCGGCCGCTGCGCGGAGGCCTGTCCTCAGCAGCTGATCCCCCTTTCCCTCTCCCGGCTGGGGGAGCGGGGCCGGCTGGCCCTGCTGCGGGATTATCGGATCCTGGACTGCACGGAATGCGGCGCCTGCCAATATGTCTGTCCCGGCAGGATGCCCCTGATGCAGAATATCCGCCGGGGAAAACAGCGCGTGCTGGATGCGCGCAAGCAAAAGTGAGGCAAAGGCTATGTATGATCTCTCTCATGTAAAAACCAGCTCCGCCCCCTTCCTGCGCAGCGAGCAGTCCACCCGGCAGATCATGCTGGATGTGATCATCGGCCTGCTGCCGGCGCTGGCGTTGGCCGTCTTCCTGTTTGGCTTGCGGGCGCTGGCGCTGGTGGCCGTTTCAGTGACGGGGTGCGTCTGCTTTGAATGGCTGCTTCAGAAGATCGTCTGGAAAAAGGCCCGGATCTCCGACCTTTCCGCGGTGGTCACAGGTATGCTGCTGTGTTATACGCTGCCGGTGACGGTGGAATGGTGGATGGTGCTGCTGGCGGACTTTTTCGCCATCGTCATCGTAAAGGGGCTTTCCGGCGGGCTGGGCAAAAACGCCCTGAACCCCGCCCTCTGCGGCCGGACGCTGCTGGCGATCTGCTTTCCTGCCGCCATGTCCACCTTCTGCCGGGCGCGGACGCTGCTGCCCGTGCTTGCCTCCTGCGGCGAGATCGCAGCGGAGCCCACCACCCTTTCCATTTTGCAGAGCGGACAGCTGCCCGAGACCTCTCTGACCAACACCGCCCTTGGCATGGTCAGCGGCTGTCTGGGTGAGGTCTCTGCCCTTGCGCTGCTGGCCGGCGGACTTTGGCTGCTGTTTCGCCGGGTGATCCCCCTGCGGACGCCGCTGGCCTTTTTGGGGACCATGGCGCTTCTGACTTATGTGTTCAGCAAGGGCAACCAGGGCCCGCTGCTCTGGATGGCCTATGAGCTGGTCTCCGGCGGCGCCATGCTGGCGGCCTTTTTCCTGATCACGGACTATACCACCAGCCCGGTGACGCCCCTGGGCCAGGTGCTTTATGGCATTGGCTGCGGCGCGCTGACGGTGCTGCTGCGCTATCATGGCAGCGCCCCGGAGGGCGTCTGGTATGCCATTTTGATCATGAACGCGCTGGTCTTTCTGGCAGACCGCTTCCTTCACCTGGACGCCAAGCCTCTTTGGCGCGGCGGCCCGGCCCTCGTCAAGCATAAGGAGGCCGCGCCTGCCGAAGCGCCCGTCCCGGCCCGTCCGGCGGGAAGACCCGCAACAGGATCCGGCGGACGCCGCAAAAAATGAACCGATTCTGAAACAAAGGAGGGCAGACGTCCATGGGCTATTATCATCGCTACACCGGCGCACGCCGGCGGAAAAAACGGCATATCCTGTTGGGGATGCTTCTTTTGCTTCTGGTTCTGGCGCTGGCAGCCGGCGGGCTTTGGCTCTATAGCCGCCGGGGCGACCTGCCGGAATGGCTCCACTTTCCTGTCCGGGAGCCTTCTCCCTCCGGCCAGCAGGAGCAGCCCGACGCGCAGGAGGGAGAAACGCCTCCGGCAGACGAGGATTTTGACCTGACCATCGAGGACCCGGAGCCGCAGGAGCCTGACGCGCCGGAGACGCCTGCCGCCGCCCCGATCTTTGCCCAGTATGCGGAGGGGGCGGCCCTGCTGGAGGATTATGCCGCCGTCATGACTGACCTGCGGGACAGCGGACTGCAGCAGCTGGCCATTCTGGTGAAGGATGAGACGGGCGCTTCCCTGCTGCCCGACAGCGGCGCAGCGCAGGGGGCCGTCTCGGAGCAGGCGGAGACCTTTGCCACCCTTCTTTCCGACGCGAAGGACGCTTCGGAAGCGGCTCCCGTGGCCATTTTGCCCGCCCTGCGGGACGATCTGCGGCCCCGGAAGCTTTACCGTTCCTCTGCCTTGCGGGTGGAGAGCGGGGCCACCTGGCTGGATCGGGACTATTCCGCCTGGTTCGATCCCTCCGGTAAGGACACGGCCTCCTGCCTGCTGGCCCAGTTGGCGGCCTGCCAGGCCCAGGGCTTCTGTCAGGTGGTCCTGACGGACTTTCAGTTCCCCACCGTGGGAAAAACCCAGCTCATCGACCTGAGCGGCACCCCCTCCAAGACGGCGGCGCTGACGGAGCTGGCGCGGCAGCTTTCTGAAGGGACTGCGCTACCGCTGGGCCTTTTGCTCACGGAGCACGCCGCCCAGGATCTGCTGGACAGCGAGGCCGGGCAGGATGTAATGGAGCTGGCCCAGTATTTTGATGTACTCTATGTGGATACGGCCGCTTCCGACACGGATCTTTCCGCTCTGCGGCAGGCGCTTGCGGAGACGGACTGCCGTCTTGGCATCCTGGCCCCCGCCGGCAGTGCCCGCTCCGATGAGACGTTGGATGTGATCGTCAAACAGCCCTGACCCTCTCCTTCAAACAAGCAAAGGACGCAGCCGCGGCTGCGTCCTTTTTTAATTTATTATTTTGCGCTCAAAAGCTGCCGTTGCGGCCGTCGTAGGCTTTGGCGGCCTTATAGAGCAGCACCAGCATGTAAATATAGGCGGCGATCGCTGCCAGCCCCACCAGCGAGATAAAGCTCCCCACCAGCTGCAGCAGTACCCAGGCGGTAAAGCAGGTATTGATCTTCGCGGCATACAGATCCCGCCGGGCCACATACTGCAGATCGGCCACGCCGCGGATGATGAAAAACAGCACCAGAAAGCTGCTGTAGTCCGTCACATAATACAGGATCGTGGACACCGCGGAGGGCAGCGACAGAGGCAGCAGCTGCACCACCGAGACCGCCACCGTATAGGCGCAGAGGATCTTGGAAAGCTTATAGGCCCATTCCCAGTTGCCGCCGGGCAGCTCCGCCGCCGCCGACATGATCAGATAATAGCCCAGCGCCTGCAAAAGGCCCAGCAGCAAGGTGGAAACGGCGGCAGCCGTCCCCGTCATCAGCTGGGGCAGCAGAAAGAGCATCAGCAGCTGCAGGATAGTGGGCAGACCGGCCATGGCCAGCAAAACACCCCAGAACACTTTTTTCATCTTGTTTCCTCCCATCACGGCCAGAGCCGTTTGAAAAAGGATGCCGCAGAAAACTCTGCGGCATCCAGAAAAACGATCAACTCAGCGATACATTTTTTTCTTGGCGCGAGCGGCTTCGCTCTTCTTGCGACGCTTGACGCTGGGACTCTCGTAGCACTCACGCTTGCGGAGTTCGGAAAGCACACCGGACTTCGCGCAGGAGCGCTTAAAACGACGCAGCGCGTTATCCAAAGACTCATCCGGTTTCACACGGATCTCAGACATTTTCTTCCCTCCCTCCATGAACAGAAAACGATGACACGCATCACAGGTATATTATATGCAAGCCCGGTGCGTTTGTCAAGGGATTTACTGCGGTTTCACCACAAAATTGACGATTTTCTTTTTAATAACAATGGATTTGACCACCTGCATGCCGGAAAGCGCCGCCTGGACCTTGGCGTCCGCCAGGGCGGTCTCCCGCATCTCCTCCTCGCTGGCCTCGGCGGCGACGGTGATCACAGAGCGGACCTTGCCGTTGACCTGAACGGCAAGCTCCAGGTTCTGATCCACGGTCTTGCTCTCGTCGTAAACGGGCCAGGCCGCATGGCACAGCGGCTCCTTCCCGCCCAGCAGCTCGTTCATCTCCTCCGTCACATGGGGGGCGAAGGGATTGAGGATGGTGATGAAGGTGCGGAACTCCGCCTTATTGCAGCCGTTTTTCTCCAGCTGGTTCAAAAGGCCCATCATGGCGGCGATGGCGGTGTTGGCCTTCAGGCTGTCGGCGTCCTCGCCCACCTTTTTGATGGTCTTATGAATGGCGGCTTCGTTGGCGGGAGAATAGGTCTCTCCCTCCTGCAGGTTCTCGCTCAGGTTCCAGACCCGGTCCAGAAAGCGCTTGCAGCCCTTGATGGCCTTGGGATCCCAGGGCGCGGCCTTTTCAAAGTCGCCCAGGAACATCTCATAAAGGCGCATGGTGTCTGCGCCGTATTCCCGGACGATATCGTCGGGATTGACCACATTGCCCCGGCTCTTGGACATTTTGATGCCGCCCTCGCCCAGGATCATGCCGTGGGAGGTGCGCTTCTGATAGGGCTCGCAGGTGGGGACGACGCCAATATCGTAAAGGAACTTATACCAGAAGCGGGAATAGAGCAGATGCAGGGTGGTGTGCTCCATGCCGCCGTTGTACCAATCCACGGGCATCCAGTAGTCCAGCGCCTCCTTGGAGGCCAGGGCTTTATCGTTGTGGGGATCGCAGTAACGCAGATAATACCAGGAGGAACCGGCCCACTGGGGCATGGTATCCGTCTCCCGCTGGGCGGGGCCGCCGCAGCAGGGGCAGGTGGTGTTGATCCAGTCGGTGCATTTTGCCAGGGGGCTCTCGCCGTTTTCCGTGGGCTCATAGGAGTCCACCTCCGGCAGGCGCAGGGGCAGCTGGTCTTCGGGTATGGCCACCCAGCCGCACTTGTCGCAATGGACCAGAGGGATGGGCTCGCCCCAATAGCGCTGGCGGGAGAAGACCCAGTCCCGCAGCTTGTAATTGACCTTCTGGCGGCCGATGCCGTGGTCCTCCACCCACTGCTTCATGAAGGGGATGGCTTCCTTCACGGTCATGCCGTT
>DHMK01000044.1 GCA_002405755.1 Clostridiales bacterium UBA4644 | reverse complement strand
GTGCTTTTTGAAGCAGGCGGCGTTGTGCTCGATGTCCTCACGGGTCAGCATCTTGCGCATATCGGTTCTGCCCGAGGGGTCGCCGATCATGGTGGTGCCGCCGCCGATGAGGGCGATGGGCTTGTTGCCTGCCATCTGCAGGCGCTTCATCAGCGTCAGCGCCATGAAATGGCCGGCGGTCAGGCTGTCTGCGGTGCAGTCAAAGCCGATGTAGAAGGTGGCCTTGCCTGCGTTGATCATGGTGCGGATCTCTTCCTCGTTGGTCACCTGGGCGATGAGCCCACGGGCGACCAGTTCTTCATAAAGCTGCATTTCTGGTTCTCCTCTTTCGTCTTATTTAAAGCTTAATTTATTTCCTTTGTCAGGGGTTCCGGCGTCAGCACAGTCACGCCGGCGGGCGTCTGCGCATCCAGCAGCAGACTGCTGCCCCCGAAGCGCACGGCGGAAAACTGCCCCGTAAATTCCTCCAGCCGGCTGAGCTGCGCAAAGCCGGCGCGCTCCGTCCGATAGTGCATGGGAATGGTGATCCGCGGCTCCAGTTGCTCTACGACCTGCTTTGCCTGGCGGCTGTCGATGGTATAATAGCCGCCCACCGGGATCAGAAGACAGTCTGCCCTGGCCAGCGTCCGGGCCTCCTGCTCCGTCAGCAGCCGGCCCAGGTCGCCCAGATGGACCACCCGCAGGCTTGAAAACTGAAAGCAACGGACGATGTTCATGCCCCGCAGGCGGCCGTCCTGATCGTCGTGGGGGACCTGCAGCTCCGTCACCGTATAGGGCGGCTCCTGCCCCCTGCCGGTAAGCGTCACGGCAGGGAGATAATTATGGTCGTCGTGCTGATGGCTGCAGAATACCGCCTCCGCCTCCACCCGCAGGGGCGGAAGGCCGGGGATCATGCCATCGCGGTAAGGATCCAGCACCGTGCGATAGCCCTCCGCCTCCAGACAGAAGCAGGCGTGGCCCAGATAGGTCAGCTTGACTGCGCTCATGTTCTCTCCTCCTGTTGTTCAAGATGAAAAAAGCCCTCCGCCCCAGCTATGGGACAGAGGGCGTCTTGCTGATGCAAACGCGGTACCACCTCTGATTCGCCGCTCCTTTCGAAGCGGCCTCAACCCGTGCCAACACACGGCCGCGCGATAACGGGCGCACCCGGAACGCGCCTACTGGGCAACTCTGCCGTTCGGGCGTCAGCTCCGCAGGGTATTGGGCGGGCCTTCCTCTCCTCTTCCCACCGGCCAGAGGCTCTCTGCGCAGGCTTTGGCTCGCTTACTCTTCCGCATCATCGCTGTGGACTCAGTATATCCAAACTTTTTGCAAATGTCAACCGCTTTTTTCAGTTTTCCAAAAGCGCCTTATTCTCCCATCAGCTCCAGCGCCGCCTTGGCCGCCGCCTGCTCCGCCATCTTTTTGCTGTGGCCGCTGCCCTGGGCGATCACATTGGAATTGATCAGCACCTCCATGACGAACAGCTTGTCATGGTCCGGGCCGCTCTCGCTCTTGAGCCGGTAGGAAAGGACCTCCTCGTGGTTCTTCTGGACGATCTCCTGCAGGGTGGTCTTATAGTCCAGCGTGGCGTGGCTGCGGATGACGCTCTCCGACTTCTGCCGGATGAACGCCAGGATAAAGGCCTCCGCCGCGTCGAAGCCGCCGTCCAGATAGACTGCCGCCAGCACCGCCTCCACGGCGTCTGCCAAAACAGAGGGGCGCTTGCTGCCGCCGCCGGCCTTTTCCCCCCGGCCCAGCAAGAGCCGCTGGCCCAGCCCGATCTGGCAGGCAAACTCATACAGCGAGCTCTCGCAGACCACTGCTGCCCGCAGCTTGGTCAGCTCGCCCTCCGGCAGGTTTTTGTATTCGGAATAGATATACCGGGCGCAGATCAGCCCCAAAACGCTGTCGCCCAGAAATTCCAGCCGCTCGTTGCTGCGGACGCCCCTGTCCCGGTTCTCGTTGGCGTAGGAGCTGTGGGTCAGGGCGTTCTGCAGCAGGGCGGGATCATGGAAGGTATAATCAAAATGTGGAAACTCAGACATAGCTTCCCCCTTCTCCGCGGCCCCCGTTCAGACAGCGGCCGCGGCAAATAACAGCAAAAAAGGCCCCGCTTGCGCAGGGCGCGCCGAAGCGCTTACAGACGGTCGGAAATATAGCCCACGACATCGCCAACGGTCTTCAGAGACTCCAGCGCAGTCTCCTCCACCTCGCCCACATCGAAGGTCTCTTCCACGGCCATCATCAGCTCCATGATATCAATGGAATCCGCATCCAGATCCTCCACAAAGTTGGTATCCATGGTGATATCATCCTCGCTGATGCTGAACTGATCGGCCATCAGCTTTCTCAATTTTTCAAATACCATAAAGCAAATCCTCCTTAGCATCGGCTTCATTCGTGCAGATTATAGCAGAGCTATTCCCGCTTGTAAAGCCGTTTCAGGGATTTTTTTCTTCTTTTTCCGCTCCGGAGGAAAGCTGCGCGAGGCTCTCCTCCACCTGGCTGATAAAGCCGCAGTGGGAAAAGAGGATCGTCTGCTCAAAGGCCGCGCAGAAGGCCCGGGCGTCGGAGGAGCCGTGGGCCTTGATCACCGGCTTGGAGATGCCGAACAGCGGCGCGCCGCCCACAGACTTATAATCCAGCTTGCTCCGGAGCCGCTTCAGGCCGGGCTTCAGCACCAGCGCAGCCAGCTTGGACAGGCCGTTTGCATAGAAAATATCCTTCAGCTCCCCCAGCAAAAAGCCCGCCGTCCCCTCCACGGTCTTTAGCAGCACGTTGCCGGTAAAGCCGTCGCACACCAAAACCTCGGCGCTGCCGGAGAAAACGTCCCGCCCCTCCAGGTTGCCCACAAAGCAGATACGGCCCTCCTCGTGGGCCTGCCGCAGCAGGCGGTAGGTCTCCTGCCGCAGAGGATCGCCCTTGCCCTCCTCGGCGCCGTTGTTCATCAGCGCCACCCGGGGCCGCTCCACGCCCTGCTGGCATTTCATATAAAGATAGCCCATCAGGGCAAATTGCACCAGATATTCCGGCGTACACTCCGCATTTGCGCCGCAATCCATCAAAATGGCCTTGCCGCCGTTCTGCTGGGGCACCAGCGTCCCCAGCGCCGCCCGCCGGACGCCCTTGATGCGCTTGGTCACCAGCGTTGCCCCGGTGAGCAGCGCGCCGGTAGAGCCGGCGGAGATCATGGCATCGGCCTGCCCCTCCGCCAGCATCCGAAGGCCAACGCTCATGCTGGAATCCTTTTTCTGCCGGACGGCCGTGGAGGGCTTGTCCTCCATGGTGACGACCTCCGTGGTGGGGACGATGGTGATATGCCCCGCGCCCCGGCCCTGCAGCAGCGCATTGAGCCTGGTCCCATCGCCCGTAAGGATAATGTCGCAGCCATAGCGCTCCGCCGCCAGAATGGCGCCCTCCATCGGGGCCTGCGGCGCGTTGTCGCCGCCCATGGCGTCTAAAATGATCTTCATGCCTGTCTCTCCTCCTCGATTTGCGGACGCAGCGTCTCCAGCGTCTCCAGCGCACGGGCGGAGACAGCGGCATAGCGCTCCTGCTTGCCGCGGATGCGCACCTCCAGCGGCGTGATGATGCCGAAATTGATGTTCATGGGGTCAAAGCGCTGCTCCGGATTTTCGCTGATGTGCAGCGAAAGCGCGCCTATGGCCGTTTCCCGGGGGAAGGTCACGGGAGCCAGCCCCTGCAGCTGCCGGGCCAGATTCAGTCCGCAGCAAAGGCCCGAGGCCGTGCTCTCGATATAGCCCTCCACGCCGGTGATCTGCCCGGCGAAGAAAAGCTCCTCCCGGCCGATGACCCGGTAATAGCGGTCCAGCCGGCCCGGAGAACGGAGAAAGCTGTTGCGATGCATGGAGCCGTAGCGGAAATATTCCGCCCGGCGCAGGGCGGGGATCATGCCGAAGACCCGCTTCTGCTCCGGATGCATCAGATGGGTCTGAAAGCCCACGATATTAAAGGCGGTCTTTTCCGCGTTGTCCGCCCGCAGCTGCACCACTGCATAGGGCCGCGCCCCGGTGCGGGGATCCTTCAGTCCCACAGGCTTCATGGGGCCGTAGCGCAGGGTGTCCTCCCCCCGGCGGGCCATGACCTCCACCGGCATACAGCCCTCAAAGACGGCCTTGTCCTCAAAGCCGTGGACCGGGGCCTCCTTCGCCGTCTTCAGCTGCTCCACAAAGGCCAGATATTCCTCCCGGTCCATGGGGCAGTTGATGTAGTCGGCCGTTCCCTTATCATAGCGGGAGGCGAAATAGGCGTGGTCCATGTCGATGCTGTCGAAGCTGACGATGGGGGCCGCCGCGTCGTAAAAATGCAGCGGCTCGCCGCCGAAGAGCGCGTCGATGCTTTCCGCCAGACGGCCGTCGGTAAGGGGGCCGGTGGCGATGATGCAGGGACCCGCGGGGATCTCATCCACCCGGCCCGGCAGGACGGTGATGTTGGGATGGCTGCGGATCCTGCGGGTGATATAGGCGGAAAAGGCCTCCCGGTCTACCGCCAGCGCACCGCCGGCAGGGACGCGCGTTGCGTCTGCCGCCTCCAGGATCAGGCTGCCGCAGCGGCGCAGCTCCTCCTTGAGCAGGCCCGGCGCAGTGGAAAGGCCCGCGCCCCGGAGAGAGTTGGAGCACACCAGCTCCGCAAAATCCGCCGAATGATGGGCGGGCGTCTGTTCCTGGGGCTTCATCTCCCGGAGCGTCACCGAAACGCCCCGGCAGGCCAGCTGCCAGGCGGCCTCACAGCCTGCCAGGCCCGCGCCTACGACAACGGCCCCGCTCATTCTGCCGCCTCCGTTTTCTTCCTCCTGGCGGTCCTCTTGGCGGGCGCTTCGCCCTCCGCCGGCTTCTTCGCGGCAGGCTTTTTCGCGGCGGTCTTCTTTGTCGCCGGTTTTTTCGCCGCCGTCTTTTTTGCCGCCGTCTTTTTTGCCGCCGTCTTTGCAGGCTCCGCCGGCGCTTCTGCGGGCTCCGCCTTCCTGCGGGAGCGAGTCTTCTTCGGCTCCTCTCCCTCCGCGGCCTTTTTGCGGGTGGCCATCTGCTCCGACCAGCCGCAGCCCGGCTTGTGGCAGAGATAACGCTTATCGTCCTTGGTATAGTGCTTGAACACTGTTCCGCCGCACTGGGGGCAGACCTTCTTGGTGGGCGAATCCCAGGTCATGAAATCGCAGCTGGGGTTGTGCTCGCAGCCGTAGTAATAAAAGCCGCTCTTGGATTTTTTCTTCAGCAGCCGTGCGCCGCACTTGGGGCAGGGCACGCCGGTGTCCTGGGTGATGGGCTTGGTGTTTTTACACTCCGGATAGCCCGGGCAGGCCAGAAATTTGCCGAAGCGGCCGTTTTTGATGACCATTCTACGGCCGCAGAGCTCGCAGATCTCGTCGGATTCCTCGTCGGGGACCTTGATGCGCTTTTTGTCCAGATCGATCTCCGCCTGCTGCAGCTCCGCAGAAAATTCTGCATAAAACTTCCGCAGGATCTCCCGGTAATCCACCTTGCCGGATTCCACCTCGTCCAGCTGGGCCTCCATGGAGGAGGTGAACTGGACATCCACGATATCCTGAAACTTGTCGATCATCAGGTCGGTGACGGCTTCGCCCAGATTGGTGGGCCGCAGGGCCCGGCCCTCCTTGGCCACATATTCCCGGTCCAGAATGACGGAAATCGTGGGCGCATAGGTGGAGGGGCGTCCCACGCCCTTTTCCTCCATAGCCTTGATCAGAGAGGCCTCGGTGTAGCGGGCGGGAGGCTGGGTAAAGTGCTGCTTCGGGTCTGCCGAGCGGTATTCCGGCGTGTCGCCGGGCTGCAGGCCGGGCAGCGGAGAGGCGTCGCCCTCCTTCTGCTCGTCAGTGCCCTCCTCATACAGGGCCAGAAAGCCCGGGAAGGCCACGCTCTGGCCGGTGGCCCGGAACAGATAGCCGCCGCAGCCGATGTCTGCCGAGACGGTATCCAAAATGGCATCGCTCATCTGGCAGGCGATAAAGCGCTCCCAGATCAGTTTATACAGGCGGTACTGATCCGCCGTCAGGCTCCGGCGGACGCTCTCCGGCTCCAGAGCGGGATTGGCGGGACGGATGGCCTCGTGAGCGTCCTGGGCCGTTTTTTTCTGGGGGAAGACCCGGGTCCTGGCGGGCTGATATTCCGCGCCGTAGCGTCCGGCGATATAGGTCCGGGCTGCGGCGGAGGCCTCTGCCGCGATGCGCAGAGAGTCGGTACGCATATAGGTGATGAGACCGGTGTGGCCCTGGCCCTCCAGATCTACGCCCTCATAAAGCTCCTGCGCCACCGCCATAGTGCGCTTGGCCGTCATGCCCAGCTTGCGGGAGGCCTCCTGCTGGAGGGTGGAGGTGGTGAAGGGCGGCGCGGGCTGGCGCTTTTTCCGGGCGTTTTTCACGGTCTTCACCTGATAGGGCTGGCCGTCGATGGCGGAAAGCACCGTTTGAACGCTCTGCTCGTCGGGCAGCTCCTGCTTGCCCGCCTCCGTGCCGAAGAAATGGGCGGTAAAATCCCGGGCGTTCTGCCGGAGCACCACGTCGATGCTCCAATATTCCACCGGCTGAAAGGCGCGGATCTCCCGTTCCCGATCCACCACCATGCGGGTGACCACGCTCTGGACGCGGCCGGCGGAAAGACCCGTGCGGACCTTGCGCCACAGGAAGGGCGAGAGCTTATAGCCCACGATGCGATCCAGAATGCGTCGGGCCTGCTGGGCGTCCACCAGGTCCATGTCGATGTCGCGTGGGTGCTGGATGGCGTCGGTAACAGCGGTGCGGGTGATCTCGTTGAAGGTGACCCGCTGGCTCTTTTCCGGCGCCAGCTCCAGAAGCTGCTGCAGGTGCCAGGAGATGGCCTCGCCCTCCCGATCTGGGTCGGTGGCGAGATAGACGAAATCCGCCTCCTGCGATGCAGTCTTCAGGTCATGAATGATCTTATCCTTACCCTCGATGGGGATATAGGTGGCCTTGAAATCATGCTCCACGTCCACGCCCAACTCTTTTTTGGGCAGGTCGCGAAGATGCCCCATGGAGGCCTTGACCTGAAAGCCGCTGCCCAGGTAGCGGGTGATGGTCTTGGCCTTGGCGGGGGATTCCACAATGAGAAGCTTTGCCATGTATTTCCTCCATTTCACCGAAACGGTCGTTTTCAGATTTTTTCATAGGTCTGGCCGGGCAGCTGACGGATCCGGCCCTTGAGCTCCAGCAGCGTCAGGCGGCTGAGCAGCGTGTTCACCGGAATGCCCGTGCGGCGGCTGATCTCATCCAGCTGCAGCGGCCCCTCCAGCGCCGCCAGCACCGGATCCTGCTCCGGCGCGGCCTTTGGCGCAGCCTGCGGCAGGCTGACGGGCGCACGGCTCTGGGGCCTGCGCCGCACCTCCGGCAGGCCCTCCGGCGTCTCCCGGAAGGTATAGCGTCCGGCGTATTCCTCCAGAACGTCTCCCGCGCTCCGCACCAGCTTTGCGCCGTTGGCGATCAGATCGTTGCAGCCCTCGCTGGAGGGCACATCCACTCCGCCGGGAACGGCAAACACATCTCTCCCCTGCTCCAGCGCCAACTCGGCGGTGATCAGCGAGCCGGACTTCATGGGCGCCTCCGCCACCACCACGCCAAGGCTCAGGCCGCTGATGATCCGGTTGCGCCGGGGAAAAAAGGCCGGATGGCCCATCTTGCCCGGCGGATATTCGCTGATGGCCGCGCCCTGATACAGGATATCCCGCAGAAGGCCCGCGTTGGACGCGGGATAACAGTGGTCGATGGCCGTGCCGAAGACGGCCACGGTGGGCGTCTCGCCCTGCAGCGCGCCCCGGTGGGCCGCGGAATCGATGCCCGCCGCCATGCCGGAGACCACGCAGACGCCGCTCTGGCTCAGCTGGAAGCCCAGTTTTTCCGCCAGCAGCAGCCCGTAGGCCGTGGCCTTTCGCTGTCCTACCACGGCGATGGCAGGCAGCGCGTTGAGATCGGGGAGCTTGCCCCGGATATATAAGACCAGCGGCGGATCGTAGATCTCCCGAAGCCTTTGGGGATAAGCCTCGTCCAGAATGGACAAAACAGCAACGGAAAGCGCCCGGCAGCGATCCAGAATGGTCCGCGCCGGCTGCAGATCCCGCGCTTCCAGCCGCTTCAGCTCGCCGGCATTGAGCCGGCAGTGCCGCTGCAGCTCTGCTTCGCCGCTTTCCCAAACGGCTCTCGGCCCCAGCTCCAGCGCCAATTTGGCCGCCTTTCTGGGGTTCAGCCCCGTTTCCTGCAGCCAGACGGCATAGAGCAGCTCGTCGCCGCCGCTCATCGCCGCATCTCCCACATCAGGATGCCCGCAGCCACGCCGGCATTCAGCGATTCCGCGCTGCAGATGGGAATGATCACGGAGCCGTCGCACAGAGACGCCGTCTCCTCCGAGACGCCGTGGGCCTCGTTGCCCACCACCACGCAGGCGCAGTGCAGATCCACCTCCGTGACCTTGCGGCTGCGCGGATCCAGCAGAGCCGCATACAGGGGAACGGAAAGCGCCGTCAGCTGCCGCCGCAGCTGCTGGGGCGTGAAAAAGTATAATTTGGCGCGGAACAGGCTGCCCATGGCGGAGCGGACCACCTTGGGGCTGTAAGGATCCACGCAGTCCCCCAGCAGGATCACACCGTCCAGCCCGAAGGCGTCTGCCGTGCGGAGGATCGTTCCCAGATTACCCGGATCCCGCAGCCGGTCCAGCGCAAGAAAGCGCCGGCCGGAGAGCGTTTCCCGCCGCGGCGGGATGGGCAGGGTAAAGACCACGCCCTGGGGGGTGGGAACATCGCTGAGCTTGCGCAGGACGCTCTCCGTCACCGCCCGCACCGGACAGGACAGATCTGGCAGCCGCGAGAGCTGGCTGTCCAGACAAAAGACGCTTTCCGGCACGCAGCCGGAGCGCAGCGCCTCCTCCAGCAGCGTAAAGCCCTCGCAGACGAAAAGGCCCTCCGCCCTGCGGGTCCTGGAAGCGCTCAAAAGGCCGCAGACCTGCTTGATCTGCGGATTTTCCCGGCTGGTGATGGTCAGCATGCAAAAGCCCCCTTCCGGGTCTGTGTGATATTATTTCTTATAGAGTATAGCAAATGGGTTTTTTCAATGCAAGTGCCTGCGGGAAAAAACCGTTTTCCGCAGGCAGCTTCTCAAAGATCGCCCTCCGGCAGCTTGAAGTGTGTTTTGGCGTGAGTGCAGATGGCCTCATAGGTCTGCTGGCTGATGTCGTGCTCCATCTTGCAGGCGTCCTGCTCCGCCGTCCTTTCATCGATGCCCAGCGCCATGAGAAACCGGGTGAGGGTATGGTGCCGGTCCAGCATCTTATTGGCGATGGCCAGGCCGCTGTCCGTCAGGGTGATGAGCCCATCCTTGTCCATGGTGATATAGCCGTTTTCCTTCAGGCGCTTGGTGGTGTAAGACACGCTGGGCTTGGTGACGCCCAGATATTCCGCGATGTCGATGGAACGAATATAGCCGTGCCTTTGCTGCATCATCAGCATGGCTTCCAGATAATCTTCCGATGCCCGCAATATCTTCATGCAAAGTATACCAACTTTCTCCAAAAACTATTTTCAGGTTAACACACTCTGCCGAAAATTACAAGATGCAGAAAAAACTTTACACTTTTTCTTGACAACGGCAGTTAGAGGTGCTAAACTTTAGGACGGTTAAGGGAGCTTAACTGCTTTCCCTTGCAGCTGAACAATGGGCGCGGGCCCCATGGTCCGCCCCGGTCTGAAGTCTTCCGGCGGCGCGCCGGAAAAAGGGAGGGAACCTTATGATGCCTCTTGCACTTGCCCCTGTGGGCGAGGAAAACCTGATCCGCAAGGTGGGCGGAAGCCCGGAAGTGAAAAAGCACCTGGAGGATATGGGCTTCGTCGCCGGCGGGACCGCCACCGTGGTCGCCGCCATGGGCGGAAACATCATCGTCAAGGTCAAGGAGACCCGGGTGGCCATCAGCGAAGAGATGGCCCGCAAGATCATGATCTGAATTAAAACTCAAGATAAAGGAGAAGTCAACTATGAAGACACTGCGCGAAGCCAGCATCGGCGACACCGTCAAGGTGGTCCGTATCCATGGCGACGGCCCCATCAAGCGCCGCATCATGGACATGGGCATCACCAAGGGCACCGAGGTCTTTATCCGCAAGGTAGCGCCGCTGGGCGATCCCATGGAGGTCACCGTCCGGGGCTATGAGCTGAGCCTGCGGAAGGCCGATACCGACATTATCGAGGTCGAATAATTTTTTGACAGAAGGTTAAGGAGATTTAACCGAAAGGAGCAGCACAATGGACAAACAAATCAAGATCGCCCTGGCGGGCAACCCAAACTGCGGTAAGACAACGCTGTTCAACGCGTTGACCGGCTCCAATCAGTTCGTGGGAAACTGGCCGGGCGTTACCGTTGAGAAAAAGGAAGGCAAGCTGAAGAAGCATGACAACGTGATCATCATGGATCTGCCCGGCATTTATTCCCTCTCTCCCTACACGCTGGAAGAGGTGGTGGCCCGGAATTATCTGATCGGCCAGCGGCCCGACGCCATCCTGAACATCATCGA
>DHMK01000032.1:22316-48385 GCA_002405755.1 Clostridiales bacterium UBA4644 | reverse complement strand
GGCCGCACGCCCTACAACGCCGTGGCCATCTGGCTGGAGCCGGAGGACGCGCCGGAAGGGGAACCGAAAAAGGAGGAAACGATTTTGCAGGTAAAATGCACGAAAAAAACCGCCGTCTATACGGCGGAGGGCCGGCTGGAGCCGGGCCGGTACATCGCCGCGGGCGACCTTTGCCAGCTGGAGACGCAGCTGACGCCGGCGCTGCTGCTGCCCATCACCTACCCGGCGGGCAAGACGCAGCGGCGGGCCTACATCCGGGATCTGGCAAATTTTTGCCGGGCGTGATCCTGTACCGCCAGCGGGATCACGCAGGCGTGGCCTATCCCTCCCGGCGGCATCCTGAGGCCACCGTGGCCACCTCCGGCTGCGGGCCTACGGCGCTTTCCATGGTGCTGGCGGGCCTGCTGGGGCTGGACGTTTCCCCGGCGGAGACGGCGGCCTTTGCGCTGGAGCACGGCGCTCGGGCGGAGACCGGCACCGATATGCGGCGGCTGGCGGCCCAGGCGGCGCTGCGCTGGCCTCTGACGGTGACGGAGACCTGCGACACGGCGGAGCTGATCGCGGCGCTGCAGGGCGGGGCCATGGCCATCTGCAACACCTCCGGCGACCGGCCGGGCCGGAAAGGCGTCTTTTCCAGCGGCGGGCACTATGTGGTAGCGGCCGGGGGAGATGAACGGTGTCTGCTGATGCTGGATCCGGGGATCTACCCGGGCAAATACAAGGCGAAGCACCGGGCGGAAGCCGTCACGGTCTTCGGCGACGCCCTGCTCTGCAGCCCCCAGACCCTGGCGCAGGACTGCGCAGCAAGATCGCCCAGGTATTATATTTTCCAGAGGAAATAAAAAACGCCGCCCGGGCGGGCGGCAGGACGGGCAAAAATTGACAAAGCCCGCGCGGCATGCTATGATGATGGCGCCAACAGGAATGCGAAAAGGTCGTTTCCCCGAGAGGGGGTGACCGGGCATGACGACAATGGAAGTCTTAACACTTTTATTGCTCATGGCAACGGTTGTCTTTGGTATCCTCGGGTACATAAAGAAATAACCGCCACCTAATCGGCAGCGGCGATTCCTCAAGCTGTAAACTTGTCAGGGAACGACCGTCCACCGACCAAAGTGAGCCATTCCTGTTGGCACCAATATAGCACCCCGCAGCCGCTTTGTCAAGAAGGACATGGCGGCTTTTTGATTGGGCCGCCGACAGAAATTGACAAAGGACGCGCGGCGTGGTATGCTGGATGCGTCAGTAAGAACGGCAGGTTGTCCACTTCCCTGAAAAGGGGGTGCGCGATGTGGTCACATATGCAGATATGTTTACATATACGCTGGTGCTCATCGGTCTTGCGTCTCTGGTCGTAACGGCTTTCAGACATAAGAAATAACCGCCCACCAGAGCGGTAAGCGGCGTTTCCTTCAAGCCCTAAACTTGCAATAGGGACGACCGCCACCGACAATGGCAGCCGTTCTTACTGACACCAATATAGCACCCCGGAGCCGCTTTGTCAAGGATGACATGGCGGCTTTTTGATTGGGCCGCCGACAGAAATTGACAAAGGGCGCACGGCGTGGTATGCTGGATGCGTCAGTAAGAACGGCAGGTTGTCCACTTCCCTGAAAAGGGGGTGCGCGATGTGGTCACATACGCGGATATGTTTACATACACGCTGGTGCTCATCGGTCTTGCGTCTCTGGTCGTAACGGCCTTCAGACATAAGAAATAACCGCCCACCAGAGCGGTAAGCGGCGATCTCTACGGACTAAAAACCTATTAGGGACGACCGCCACTAGCACTGGCAGCCGTTCTTACTGACACCAATATAGCACCCCGGAGCCGCTTTGTCAAGAAGGACAGGGTGGCTTTTTGATTGGGCCGCCGAGGAAAATTGACAAAACGCGGCGCGCTGTGCTATGATTGGGACAGGCGCTGTTGTATACAGGCGGTCAGCCACTTCCCTCAGAGGGGAGGTGATGCGGATGGGAGACGGGCGACGGGCGAAAGCCCTTCGTTTCGCGGTATGCTTTCTCATGATCCTCGCGGTCATGGTCTACATATCCCCAAAAGCGTGTTGACCGCTCGGCTGGAACCCAAGCGGTCAACATAGAGCTTCTATGTAACTGAATTGGGGCTGACCGTCTTACAACAGCGCCCTTCTAATTTCATTATATGCAGATCCGCCGCTTTGTCAAGAAGGACAGGGCGGCTTTTTGTGTGTTTTTCCGCAGGAAAGCCGCTGCAGGGGAGCGCTTCCGCGCGTGCGGCGCAGGGCGGCGGAAGCCAGCATTAAGGAGGAGAGAATTATGTATTTGCCGGCGCTTTCGAACATGGAGCAAAGGCGGCAGCAGCAGATCATTACCTTTGGCGGGATCAACTACGGGCAGAACACCCAGGAGGGCCAGCTGGCGGACTGCAGGAACCTGACGGCGGAGCATTTCCCCTGCCTGCACCCCAGGGCGGGGCGGAAGACCGCCGTCGCGGGCCTGACCGCGCCGGAGCAGATCTTCGCGGCGGAGGGGAACCTCTACATCGTGGACAACGGGGCGCTGAAGCTGGAGGGGGAGACGATCCTGACGCTGACGCCGGGGAAAAAGCAGATGGCGGTGATCAATTCGAAGCTGGTGATCTTTCCGGACAAGAAATGGTATGACCTGAAGACCGGGGAAGCGGGGACGCTCTTTGCCAGCTACAACGCCCCAGCCGGCAGCATTTCCTTTGGCGAGGACGGAAAGACCGTCACGGCGCACCTGGGCAGCTACCGGGCGGAGAAGACCGGCACGGGGACGCTGGGCATCCGCGAGGCGCACTATGAGGAGGATGAGGACGGCGACCTGGAATATGTGGGGGAAAAGGGTACGCTGGAGGACGGCGACACCTTTACCGTGGCGGACAGCTATACGCTGAATGCGGAGACCGGGGCGCTGACCTTTGCCAACGAGCGCAGCGTGGTCCTGGCACGGGTGGATAACGACAACTGTATTACCCAGGAGAACATCCAGGAGGGGACCATCTTCCGGAAGGCGGTGCGGCCAAAGTGGACCAGCGGGGGATACACGCCGGAGACGCTCTTCGCCCAGCTGCCGGAGGGACAGTATGCGGTGGTGACGGAATGCAAGAGCTATCAGACCATCTATCTCACGCCGCCGGGGGGCACGCCGAAGAAGCCTTCGCACCCCTACTTCGGCATCCGGTATGATCTGTACGCCGTCAACGGCGAGAGCTACGGGGACAGCGGCGGCTGGGAGGCCATGGGCTTCCGGGTGGGAGACACCATCCGCATCAGCGGCTGCACCACCTGCCCGGAGAACAACGGGACCCACACCATCCGGGAGATCCGGCAAAGCGGAGAGACCTATGCGCTGGTCTTTTCCGACGGGGCCTTTTCCAAAAGCGGCACGGAGGAAGGGACCGTCCTTTTCGAGCGGTATATCCCGGAACTGGAGGTGATCTGCGAGAGCCAGAACCGACTCTGGGGCGCGGCGGGGAGCACCATCTACGCCTCTGCTCTGGGGGACCCCTGCAACTGGGAGACCTACGACGGGCTTTCCACAGACGCCTATGCTCTGGCCGTGGCGGGGGGCGGACAGTTTACCGCCTGCTGCGGCTACGGAAGCGGGGTTTTGTTCTTCAAGGAGGACATGCTTTACAAGCTCCTGGGGGGCTATCCGGCAGAATATACCCTGTATTCCTACCACTATCCCGGCGTGCAGCTGGGTTCGGCAGACAGCCTGAAAAACATCAATGAGGTGCTCTACTACAAGGGCGCGGCGGGGATCTGGCGGTATGCGGGGGCGGCGCCGGAGCTTGTTTCCGGGGCGTTTGGCCTGCGGCAATATACCGACGCCTGCGCCGGGAGCTGCGGGCAGCGGTATTACCTCTCCATGAAGGGGAAGGACGGAAGCTACGGCGTTTGGGTCTATGACACGCTGCGGGGCTTCTGGCTGCAGGAGGACGGGCTGAACGCGGGCTTCGCCTGGGCGAACGGACGGTTTTACCTGCTGGATCGGGGAGGGAAAAAGGTCTATCTCACGGGGCAGGACAACAGCGAGGAAACGAAGGTGCCCTGGAGCGCGGAGCTTTGCCCCATGGATGAGGTGGTCCACAACCGGAAGAGCTATTCCCAGCTGCTGCTGCGGGCGGACTTTGAGGCGGGGAGCTGGCTCAAGGCGGAGATCGCTATCGATGGCGGGAGCTGGCAGACTGCGGGGCAATGGAGCGCGGGACACGGGCAGACGAAGGTGATCCCGCTGCTGCCCCGGCGGTGCGACCGGTTCCGCATCCGGCTCTCCGGCGAGGGGAATGTTTTGCTGCGGTCGCTGACCCGGGATTACACCCTGGGCAGCGAATATTGAGAGAGGGGGAAGCGCATATGCGGACGATCAACATCGCCCCGCCGGAATACCGGCAGGGGGATACGGAGGGGAACCTGCGCCGGCTCTTTGCCTGGGCAAGGCAGCTGACGGAGGAGGTACAGCTTCAGATCACGGTGATCAACAAGGATCTGGAGACTTTGAGAAAGGGGAAATGAGGATGGCGGTCAAGCGAAACAGATCCCTGCAGCTGCGGGGGAACACGGCGAACGTGAAGGACATTCAGGAGGCGGGGCTTTGGGACACGGTGCAGGCCGCGCCGGTGGGCACGGCGGAGGACGGCAGCAAATATAACCTGAAGCTGCCCAAGGGCTACAGCTATGTGGGCTATTCCGGCCAGATGCAGGACCCGGAGCAGGTGAAGCACCGGGGCAGCTGGGGCAGCGCGGACAACGCCCACATGGGAGACGAGAACTGGAACGCCGTTCAGAAGGCCAAGGCGGACTGGAAGGCCGCCTATGATGCGGGAGACCAGGCGGGCATGGACGCGGCCCATGCGGCGGCGGAGGCCATCCGGGCGGGCTATGGCTACAGCGGCGGGGCCGACGGCAGCGAATATCTGCCGCTGATGTTCAAGAGCGCGGGCTATACGGACGATGAGGAGGAGGACGGCTACGGCAGCGGCTATGGCAGCGGCTACAGCTACCCGGGCTTTTCCAGCCGGTACGATCCGCAGATCCAGGCGCTTTATGAGGCGATTTTGAACCGGCAGCCCTTTTCCTACGATGCGGAAAGCGACCCGCTCTATGGCCAGTACAGGCAGAGCTACACCCGGGGCGGGCAGCGGGCCATGCAGGACACGCTGGGGCAGATGGCCCTGCGCACCGGCGGACTGGCCAGCTCCTACGCGGAGAGCGCGGCCCAGCAGACCTATGACAACTACATGGCGGCGCTGGCGGACAAGATCCCGGAGCTGCAGCAGCTGGCCTACCAGCGGTATCAGGACGAGCTTTCCGGGCAGCGGGCGGACCTTTCCATGCTGATGGGGCTGGACGATGTGGATTATAATCGCTGGAGCGGGGACCGGAGCTTTGACTACAACGCTTACCGGGACGGCGTGGCGGACGATCAGTGGGCGCAGAGCTTCGCCTATCAGCAGCAGCGGGACGCGGCTTCGGACAGCCAGTGGCAGCAGCAGTGGGACTACAGCCGGGCGCAGGAGGACTATGAGCAGCGCTATCGGCTGGCGCAGCTGGCGGCGCAGTATGGCGATTATTCCGGGCTGGAGGCGCTGGGGCTTCGGCCGAAGACGGCCAGCGGGACAGCGGCAAGCAGCGGAGGCGGCTCTGGAGCGAAATCTGAAGCGGATCCCGGCGAGCTGAACGGCCAGCAGACGGCCTACCTGAAGCAGATCTTCCCGGACGGCGTGATGGATGAGACCAGCTGGAACGAGCTGATCCGTCAGGGCGTGAGCGAAGCGTCGCTGATGGCCAACGGCTTTACCGTGGGCACGGCGGAGCCAAAGGAAAACGGAGATCGGACGACGGTCGCCGACAAAGATCTGGGCCGGGTGATCCAGCAGGCAAAATGGATGCAGGCCAACGGCGACCAGAAGGCGCTGGAGGTTTATATCAACAAGGTGATCGCAGAGAACCTGATCAGCGACGCGCAGTATGAGCAGCTGATGCAGGCTCTGGGCTGGTAAGGAGGAGAATATGGCGCTTTCGGAGCAGACAAGGGCAAGATGGGAACAGAAAAAGCGGGAGCTTGCGGCGGCAGCTCCCGCCGAGACTGCGCCGCGAAACGACAGCATTCAGCAGAAATGGGAACAGAAAAAGCGGGAGCTTGCCATGCAGCGGCAACAGGCAGCTCCTGCCGCTGCAAAGCCAACGGTGAAGCCCTCCCTTGCGGGGGCTTCCCGCGCTGTAACGGACACGGGCACCGGCGGGGCGCTGCGAAAAAATACGCCGGCAACGCCTGCGGCGGGCCGGCTGACGGAGGAGGCCTTTGACCGGTCGCCGGTGCTGCAGGAGAGATACGGCAGCTATCAGCGCTACGCGGCGCAGAACAAGCGCTATTATGCCCGGCCGGAGCTGGGCGGGGACACGGACCGGCTGCGCGGCGCTTCCAGCACTTATGAGACGGCGGCGCGGGACGCCCTGCGGGCTTATGAGAAGGCCGAAGAAAAGCAGAAGGCCACGGAGGAAACGCTGGAGGGCCTGAAGCAGAGCCTGCCGTCGCTGCAGCAGAGCTTTCAGCGGGATCCATCGGCCGTGAATAACGCGCTGTATCAGACGGCGTTGCAGCGGTATGAGAGCTTTGCGGCGCAGTATGCGCAGGAGGCCGAAGACGCACAGCGGCTTTACGGCGACTATGAACAAAGCCTGGGCAAATACCGGGATGCGCTGCGGACTTACCGGGATTACCTGACGGGGGAACAGGAACGGTATCAGGACTGGCGAAGCACGATCCGCACGGATGAGAAGGCCATCGGCAGAGATCTCACGGCGGCAACGGCAAAGGTGGAGCAGCTGCGGGCCAAAAAGGAGCAGCTGCAGCGGCAGGCAAAGCAGCTGATGGACAAGGCCTACCCCAGAAACAGCGGGACGGACGGACTTCTGCTGCAGGCGCAGGCGCTGCAGGAGCAGGCCCGGGAGGTGGATAGCCGGATCCAGAAGGCCCAGAGCGCGGCAGACCTGCTGCAGGAGGAGCTGGACTGGAAAAAGTATTACCAGTATGCCGACCTGATGGAGGCGGAGGACTTTGCGGAGAAGAGCCGGTATGTTTCCACGGAGACGGGCGAAGCGCCGAAGCTGGGCTGGAGCGGCGTCTATCGCGATACCGGCTTTGGGGATATCAACTATGACATCATCAACCGCAACGAGACGGCCAGGGGCCGGCAGGGCGTGAGCGATGTGAACACCAACGCCGGCTTTTTGGGGCTGGATCACGGCGAACGGGAACAGATGACGGACGACGAGATCGCCATTTTCAACTACCTTTACGCGCAGGACACGGCCCGGGGGGATGCGGAGCACAGGACGGCCTATGAATACATCGACTACCTGACGAAGGAGCTGAACTACCGCCGGCGGCAGGAGGAGGAAGCCTCCTGGAAGGAATACGCCAAGGGATCGCCGGTGGGCAGCAGCGCCTTCAGCATCCTGACCTCGCCCCTGAAGGGGCTGAGCTACCTTGGTCAGGCGGCGGACTATCTGGGCACGGGCGCCATCGACCAGAACGCGGCCTACAACCGCCTTTCCTACGCTAACAGCGCCATCCGCGGCCAGGTCTCGGAGACGATCGAGCAGAGCGGGAAATGGGGGAAGGCCGGCAGCTTCCTGTATCAGACGGGCATGAGCATGGGCGATTTTCTGATGAACAGCCTTGTCACGGGCGCAATGGCCGGAGGCGCGGTGCTGGGAGAAAAGGCGTTTCGGGTCGCCAGTGATCTTTCCCTGGCGATTATGGGCACCGGCGCGGCGGCAGACGCCACCATCGCGGCCAAGGACAGAGGACTGACGGACAAGCAGGCCTTTACCCTGGGCACCATTGCGGGCGCGGCAGAGGTGTTCACGGAGAAGTTCAGCATTGAGGCGCTGCTGAACGGGAAGTGGGAAGACGGAGCCGTCAAATACATCCTGAAGAACGCCTTTACCGAAGGCTCGGAGGAAGTGGGCAGCGATTTCATCAACCTGTTTGCGGATGTTCTCATTGCCAAGGACAAGAGCGAATGGCGGCAGGCCATCGACGCATTTATGGCGGAGGGTAAGACGGAGAGCGAGGCCTTTGGCCTTGCGGTGGCGCAGCAGGCGGCGGAGATGGGGCTGGACTTCCTGGGCGGCGCGCTGTCCGGCGGGACGATGGCTACGGCGGGCGCGGGGATCGGCGCGGTGCGGAGCCAGGCGCAATACCGGCAGGACGGCAGCCAGCTGCGCAGGCTGGGCGACGAGATGACCCGCGGCATCCTGGAGGAGGCAGAAGCGCTTGACCAGAACAGCGCGGCCTACAAGCTGGGGCAGAGGCTGAAGGAGAAGCAGGCGAAGGGCAAGCGGCTGACGGATGCGGAGATCGGCAGGCTGTATGCGGAGACCACCAGAGCGCTGGAGCAGACGGAACAGGCCGCGCCGCAGCCGGCACAGGACCAGCCGCAGCAGATCCTTGGAGCGGAGCTGCCCACGGCGGAGCAGACCGGCGGCGTGATGCTGCCTATGGCGGAGCAGGAGCGCCCGACCGCGCCGCTGAGAGAGAACGTGGAGACGGCGCAGCCGGGCATTTTGCCCACGGCGGAGCAGACGGACCGTCGGCAGCGGGCGGCAAGGGCGCAGACGGAAACGGAGCGCACGGGCATCCTTGCGGGCGTGAATGAGGACACCATCGCGCGGGTGCTGCGCATCAGCAGCGCGGTGGGGCGCGAGGTGGTATTCTTCGACGCCGGGGCAGACGTCGCCGGCGGTCTCGAGAACGGACACTTTGACCCGGAGGACGGCAGGATCTATATCAATGCGCAGAGCCGGAACCCGGCGGCGCAGATCATCAGCCACGAGCTGACCCACAGCATCGAAAAAAGCGGGAGCTACGGAACGCTGCAGCGGCTGGTGCTGCAGCGCATCCAGCAGGACGGCGGGGACCTGCAGGCCATGCGCCAGCGGAAGGCGGAGCTTTATGCAAGGCACGGGCAGGAGCTGAAGGCTTCTGAGGTGGATGCGGAGATCGTGGCGGAGTATGTGGAAAAGCACCTGCTGACGGACGAGCAGAGCATCCGCGAGATGGTGCGGCAGGACCGGACGCTGGGCCAGAGGATCCTGGACTTCATCGACCGGCTGCTGGCAAAGCTGGGCAGCGACAGCGCACAGGAGCGGGCCTTTTTGACAAAGGCAAGGAGCTATTACCGGAGCGCGCTGCAGGAGACGCAGAGCAGCTTTACCGCAGAGATGCGGCAGCAGGCAGAGACCCAGGCCGCCGGAATGGAGGGCATGGAGCCGCGGCTGGAGCGCCTGCGGCAGCAGATGGCGAGCGGCGAGATCTCCGACGCGGAGGCGGAGGCGGTTTATGATCAGACCTATAACTCGGAGGAGGATCTGCGGCAGGGGCTGAGCGGACTGCGGTACAGCATTCAGAACACAAAAAACATCCCGTACCAGAAGCAGATCGATGCATTTTACAGCGGTGATTCAAAGACCGTCGGACGCAGTGATGACATTTATATAGCGGATGCCGACAACTCGCTGAGTGCACTCGGAATCGGCGAGAAGCCTTTCTTCATGCTGAAAAGCAATCTGAAAAAGTCAACGAGAATCGCGGGCAACAACCCAAGCTATTCTGCGCACGGAATCAGCGAAAGCGTTATCCGCAAGCTGCCGGAGCTTATCAAGTCGCCTGCGCTCATCGTGCAGGGCGACGGTAGAATCTCGATCATTCCGGGCATTACGGTAAAAACAGAAAAAAATAATACCGCCCCGCTGCTGATTGCGATAAATCCAAACAGCAGTGTAGACGGCACAGACGCTTACGAGATCAAAAGCATTTATGGACGCGAGAATTTTGCAAACTGGCTCGATTTGCGAGCGAGGGACAGCAAAATAATCGTCGGAGACGAAAAAAAGGCAGCGGCGTTACTCCGAGATGTCGGGAAACAATATCCCGAGCCGGTGGCATACGCTGCTGACCTTACAGCCGCAATTTTATCACAGAGCGAGGGCGATGTCAAGTCGCCGACGCCGGTGAATCTGCGGCGCTATTCGGATATCGCCGAGCAGGATGTCAACGGTAAAATTGGGCAGATGCAAGAAAGAAGCATCCCCCAAATTAACGGCTCTTCCTCTCAAACGAGAGGCGCTCAGCGGGGGGATGCTCCTGTTGATAGTATATCCACTTCCGGGCAGGATGTCAACAGGAAATCGGAGGGGCGCAAGTACAGCTACGCCGGGCAGAACGCCAGGAACGCGAACCTGCAGACGCTGCGGGAGGCGCAGGAAATGCAGAAGGCCGGGGCCGACATGGAGAGCATCCGCAAGGCGACCGGCTGGCATCTGGGCATGGAAGGAAAGTGGCGCTTTGAGATCGATGACAGCGGGATGCAGCTGCGCGGCGACGGGGCGGATCTTTCTGACTACACCACGCTGGGAGAGCTGGTGGACGCGCCGGAGCTGTTTGAAGCTTATCCGCAGCTGAAGGATGTGCGCCTTGCCTTCGCAGATCTGGAGGATGGCGAACGGGGGTATTTCAGCAGCGGGGACAATACCATCGTTCTCTCGGAGGAGCTTCGCGGCGCGCCGGAGGACACGCTGGTGCATGAGATCCAGCACGCCATTCAGGATGTGGAGGGCTTTGCCAGCGGGGCAAGTCCGGAATACTGGGCACGGCGGGAGTATGCGAGCGGCGACCTTGTGACGGAGCGGCTCCAGCGCGAGTATGACAGGACACTGAACGGGCTTTCCCGCGATGATCAGAACCGATATATCCGCTATATGGAGCTGGAGCGCGAGCTTGACCGGCTGTTCCTGTCCGACGAAAACAGCGAGGACGGCAGACGCTACGCAAGGCTGGAAGCTGAGCAGGATGCGCTTTACGAAGCGCTGTATCCCAACCAGTGGTTCCGGGATCTGCTCGATCTGAGCCGCCGCATGACGGACGCGCGGGGGGAGTATCGCCGAATGTATGAAAACACTGCCGGCGAGATCGAGGCGCGGGACGCGGCGTCCAGACGGCGCATGACCGCCGAAGAGCGCCGCGCCACTATGCCAAAGATGGCAGACGAAAACACGGTGTTTGCGGAGGGCACAGGCTGGACCCGTTCTTTTGACTACGATCCGGAGACTGCCAGCATCAAGGAACAGATCGAGCAAAGCCGCGAAGAGCTGAACAAGATGGAAGTCGTTGCCCGGGAAACGGTCCCGGAAAACCTGCCAAACAAAGATGCGGCGGCGAAGTGGGCGGCTGATCGGCTGAAAGCAAGCGGATACAAGGTTGACAGACAGGGCTTTGGGGAAATCCTCTTCACGAAAAAGGATCTTGATAAAGGGCTTCGCTATGCCGATACTCCGGCCGAAAAGGCGGCGCTGGCTGCGCTGCCAAAGGTACTTAAAAGAGGTATCGAAATCGGAGACCACACGAACCACAAGAAACGCGAAAAGCAAACAGTTACCTTTGCGGCCCCGGTAGAACTGAACGGAGTACGCGGAAATATGGGTGTCGTGATCAACAGAAACGGAAATCACTATTACGCACACCGAATCGTGCTTCCGGATGGAACCGTATTTCAGTTTTCTGGCATAAATAAAGATACAACACAAGAACTGTCCCGGGGAGTGACCGTTTCCGGCTCTCTTGCCGACACCACAAGTGTTGCATCTACAGATAGTGTACGCGATTTTGAAGAAAATGTCAACACCAGATATTCCCTCTCCGAGGAGGAGGACACGGGCGACGATGTGCTGGCGGCAACGCTTCCGACAGCGGAGGAGGAAGAAAAGAAGGACAGTATCCGCACATCACTGCCGAAGAAGGCACAGGACTACCTGAAGCGGGCGGAAAACGCCCTTGTGGGGCGCGTGGGCCGTGCGCTGAGCGTGCCGCGCTTTGCGCAGCGGGAATACCTGCAGGAGATCGCGCAGAGGATCAGCGAGGAATACCTGAGCACCGGGCGCGTTTCGGAGGAGACGGCGACGGAGCTGTTTGAGCAGGCGTATCAAAAGGGCATCGTGGTGGACGAGGAGTTTTACCAGCAGTACAAGGACATCAAAGAGCACCTTCGCACGCAGGCCGTGACCATATCGGAGGAAGACAAGCACGACATTGCGGACTGGGGTGACTTCCGGAAGAGCGCCTTCGGGCAGCTGCGGATCGTGAACCAAGGCGGGACGCCGGTGGATATTGCCTATGAGGAGCTGCGGAGCATGGCGCCGGCGCTGTTTCCGGAGGATATCTCGCACCCGGCGGATCAGCTGGTGCGGATGTTTGAGGTGGCGCAGAGCATCGAGAAGACCGAGAAATCCCTGAATGAATACTACGGGCAGGACGCGGCGGAGTTCAAGCGCTGGGCGAAGAACGACTTTGACGCGGCTATTAGCGACAGCATTCAGGAGCTGCGCGCCGTGAAGCGCTACGCCGACGAGCGCGAGGCAAAGAGCAGCGCAGCGGCAGAAGCTGCGATCACCCCGGAGCAGGCGGCGGAGGCCTACAAGCAGCTGAAAAAGGCCCGGTGGGAATCGGAGAAAGCCAAGGCAAAAAACCTGCTCACCGAGCATGACAAGCTCCAGCTGGGGCGGCTGCTGCGGGGCGAGATCGAGCTGCAGCATCTGGATCCGGACACGGATAATGTGAAGGGCATCCGGGCTGTTTATGAAGCCACGGCGGAATATGAACGGCTGGTGAAGCTGCTGACCGACTATAAAAAGCGCCGGCGGGCGGCGCTGCTGGAGACGGCGGACCGGTATCTGGAGACGGCCAACGACTGGAAGGATAAGCGCACGGGCCTGGCCTATGCCAGAGAGACCATGGAGCGGAACTTTGAGGATATCGTCCCGGATCGGAAGCTGGCGAAGGAGCTGGTGCGGGAATATATCACGCCGGTGCATGACGCGGAGGCGAGCGCCACGCGGTTCAAAACGGAATACCGGGATAAGGTGCGGGCGCTGGAGCTGAGCCGGAAGGTATCGCCGGGCAATGAGGTCTCCGAGGCGCACGCGGTGCAGCTGCTGGGCGAGGCCATGGACAACATCCGCATCCTGGAAAACAGCAGGGGCCGCATGGCGGAGCGGGACGGAAAGACGCTGGAGGACTGGCGCGGCGTCGTGCAGGACCTGCGCGCGGGAAGCCCGAACCTGGACTGGGGGAAGATCAACGGCGCCGTGGAAAGCTTCCGGAGGATCTATGACGAGCTGTTCCAGCGGCTGAATGATGTGCGCGTAAGAAACGGCTATGAGCCGATCAACTACCGCAGCGGGTACTTCCCGCACTTTCAGCCGGGGGACGGGGGAGACGGCATCCTCTCCCAGTTTGGCCGGGCAATGGGCATCGACACCCAGGTGACGGCGCTGCCTACCTCCATCAACGGCCTGACGCATAACTTCAAGCCGGGCATCACCTGGTTCGGCAATGCGCAGGAGCGCCTGGGCTTCAATACGGCTTATGACGCGGTGGAGGGCTTTGACCGATACATCGAGGGCGCGGCCAGCGTGATCTTCCAGACGGAAAACATCCAGAAGCTTCGGGCGCTGGCGACGCAGATGCGCTACCGCACCGGCGACGAGGGGCTGCGGAAGCAGACGGACGCCGTCCGGGCGGATAACCGTCTGACGGAGGAAGAGAAGCAGAGCAAGATCGACGAGATCAACAAGGAAGGCCGGTTCGTTCTTTCCAACTTCGTCAATGAGCTGGACGAATACACCAACCTTCTGGCCAACAAGAAGAGTCGGTTCGACCGGGGTATAGAGGCTGCGCTGGGGCGGAGGGTCTACAGCTTCCTGAAGAACTGGGAATCCCGCGTGGGCGCGAACATGATCGCGGGTAACCTTTCTTCGGCGCTGACCAACTTCATCCCGTTGACGCAGGCCCGGGGCCAGATCGGCAGAGCCTCCATGCTGAAGGGCATGTGGGACACGCTGAAGGCTTATCGGAATGACGATGGCTTTGCGGATCGGAGCAGCTTCCTCACCAACCGCAGGGGCAGCGACCCCATCGTAAAGAGCTGGTCGCAAAAGGCATCCGGCTTTTTGGGGAAACCCATGGAGTATATCGACACCTTTACTGCGGACAGCATCGTGCGGGCGCGCTATGACCAGAACATCCGGCGGGGCCTGAGCGAAGCGGAAGCCATGAGCGAGGCGGACGCCTTTGCCGGGAAGGTCATGGCCGATCGCAGCAAGGGTTCCATGCCCACGCTGTTTGAATCCAAAAACCCGATCTTCAAGGCGTTTACGCAGTTTCAGCTGGAGGTCAACAATCAGTTCAGCGAGGTCTTCAAGGATCTGCCCCGGGCCTATCGGGACAAGGGCCTGGCCGCGCTGGCAGCGGCGCTTTTCAAATACTTCATCGGCGCGTTTCTCTTCAACGAAGTGTATGAGTATATCGTTGGCCGGCGGCCGGCGCTGGATCCTATCGGGCTGCTGAACGACACGGCGGGCGATCTTACGGGCTATGCGCTGCCTAACCTGGTAGAGCTGGGCGTGGGCGCGGCGCAGGGCGAGCTGCCCAGCTTCCGGACGGAAAAGGCCAGTCTGGGTGAGGCGGGAAAGAACCTGGCACAGAATGCTTTGGGCGAACTGCCGTTTTCCTCCGGGCTTGCGCTGCTGGGCGCGGACATCGATGGCGGACGCATTCCGGCGGCCAGCGCCGTCCCGGATCTTACGGCGCTCTGGGACGCGGCAACGAAGGAGGGCTGGAGTGGAAAACGGCGCTGGAAGGAAGTGCAGGATGAGCTGAACAAGCTGGCCTATATCCTTCCGCCCTTTGGCGGAAACCAGGTGCAGAAGCTCTGGAAATCCGCAAAGGCGCTCATCGAGGGCGGCAGCTATACGGTGGACGCCGACGGCAGCAGAAAGCTTCAGTATCCTGTTTTTACCGATGATCCCTGGGAGACAGCCCTGAACGCCGGGCGGATGATGCTTTTTGGAAAAAGCAGTCTGCCCACGGCGCAGGACTGGGTAGAGGATAACTTCAATACGCTGGGCGCAAAGCAAACGGCGGCGTATCAGGATATGCTGGAGGCCGGCATTCAAGGCGAGGATGCTTTTGCGCTGCTGCAGGAGCTGCGGGGCGCGGAAAAAACGGATGAGCAGAGCCGGAACGCCGTGCAGCGGGAGATCCTTCGGCGGTCTGATGTGCCGGGCGAGGGCAAGGCCATCACCTATTATGCGCTGCTGGCCAGCGACCGGGAGCGGGAGCTGATGGATGCGCTGGACGGTGCGGATCCCGGCGCGGTGACGGACATGCTGCTGGACATCAAGGACGCAAACGGCCTAAAGGGCGCGGCCGCATCCGGCGCAAAGCGGGAGGCCATTGCGAAGGCGCCGCTCACGGATGAGGAAAAGCAGACGGTTTATCGCTATGTTACGGGCACCAAGCAGGAGGACGGAAGCTACACCACCAGCCGGGAGGATGATATCCTCGCCTTCCGGCAGGCAGGGCTGGATTTTGATGCCTTCCTGCAGGCGCAAAGCGAATATGCGGACATCAACGAAAGCTACAGCGGAGCCGCGGAAAAGGCGATGGCGTTTTCCCGCTGGGTGAACAGTCTGGATCTGACTGCAGAGCAGGCGGAGACCGTGCGAGATTGCTTCCGGTATTTCAGTCAGATCCCGGCGGAGGCGGCGCGGTATGACAGCTTCGTTTCGGCGGGACTGGACGATGACGCGGCCTATGCTCTGGCTGACGCCCTGAACGCACTGGAGCCGGAGGAAGGGAAGAAGACGGTGAGCAATGTGCAGCGGTATCGCGCGGTCATTGACGCAGAGCTTCGCGAGGACGAGCAGCTGGCGGCGCTTGGGGAGCTGATGCAGGAGAGCGAATACAGCAAGCTGCAGACGGGATACAGCTACGGCGTGACGCCGGAAGCGTATGTGACCTTCCGGGAGCTGCTGCCGCAGTATGACGCCGACGGCAACGGGACCTTTAACCAGAAGGAAGTGGAAGCGGCCATTGATTCCATGGGCGGCGGGATCGGTATCGTGCTGCCGGGAGCCGGCGGCGGACGGAGCCTGACGGTGACGCAGCAGGCGGTACTGTGGCAGCTGGCGAACAGGAGCTGGAAGCCCAACAAGAATCCTTACAGCACCAGCGTGGGCCGAAAGGTCTATGACGCGCTGAATGCGGAGCCTGTGAGCGGCGGCATCCTTCTGCCGGATGGCACCGGCGGGCTGGTACTGCCGAGGGGATAAAAGAACATCCGCCGCCGGGAAAACCGGCGGCGGATGCTTTGTATAGAGAACATGCAGATGGCGCATATATGCGAATTAAGGGCAAAATGGAAAAATGTAAAATAAAGGAACAAATCACTACAGGATTTTTACATGATTTACAGGCCATTTTTCGCCATTACGCGCCATCATGCAAAAAGCAACAAACCCTTGAAAACACTGCGTTTGCCAGCATTTTCAAGGGTTTGCGTTTGGCGGAGAAGGAGAGATTCGAACTCTCGAGACCCTTTTGGGGCCTACGCGATTTCCAGTCGCGCGCGCTCGACCAACTACGCGACTTCTCCAAGTCATTGATCCAGGAAGGTCGATATTCAGTTTGGGCCGCGCCCGAAAGGTTGGTGGGCCTTCAGGGACTTGAACCCGGGACCAGCCGGTTATGAGCCGGCCGCTCTGACCAACTGAGCTAAAGGCCCTCATTGGTACCGCATTTCTGACGGCTTTTCTATTATAACGGATTCTTTTGCAAAACACAAGCCTTTTTTTGCATTTTTTCAAAAAAATTTGTCCGCAGCTTTTTCCCGTTGACAGCCCAGGTCCGGACTCTTATGATAAGGGCAAAAGGAGGGAGCCGATGAAACGATTTTTGGCGGGCGCCGTGTGCGCCGCGATGATTTTGGGCTTATCCGCCTGCGCCGCTTCCGCGCCGGCGGAGCTGCCGCAGCAGGAAAACCGGCCTTCGGAGCAGCCGGAGGGGACAGAAGCGAGCCTTGGCCCGCGGGATCCCATCACCGGGGCCTGCCCGGAGATGCAGCAGGCGGAGTTTTGGATCGGGCTGGATGAGACCGCCGGGCAGCTTCGCATGACGGCGGAGGAATGCGCAGCCTACAATGCGGGACTGACGCAAACGCCGGGGACGGATGTGGAGGACCTGAGCCGCTATGGACAGGAGATCACCGCGGCGGCGGTGCAGGAGCTGCTGCCCGGCGGGGCCGCGCCCCGGGAGGGATATTACACCGGTGGCACGCTCATAACGGCGGAGCAGCGCCGTGCCATCGAGCAAAACACCGGCCTGGAGGGCTTTGTTTCCCATGCGCCGCAGTATGGCTTCGTGACGCGCAGCACGCTGCTGCGCCGGTATCCCTCCGGGCTGCCGCTGTATCTGGAGCCGGACGATGCGGAGTTCGACCAGGCGGTGGAGACCCGGGCCAAGCTCTGGGAGCCCTTTGTGCTGCTGCACACCTCGGCAGACGGACAGTGGTACTTTGTCCGCACCCGGGATTATGCCGCCTGGCTGCAGGCGGCGGACGGCGCGCTGTGCAGCCGGGAGCGCTGGGACAGCCTGCGGCAGCGGCTGGAGGAGGATTTTCTGATCGTCACCGCGCCGCGTCTCTCCCTGGCGGGCAGCGCCGCCCTGCCGGAGCTGGCAGCGCTTTCCCCGGAGATGGGCACCCGTCTGCCGCTGGAGCGGGAGGTGGCGCTGGCAGACAATGCCGTCACCGGGAACTGCTGGGTAGTGCAGGTGCCGTTGGCCGACACCGAAGGAAACCTGCAGCTGGCCCGGGTCCGCATCCCCAAAAACGGAGACGCCAAGGAGGGCTGTCTGCCCTATACCGGCGAAAACCTTCTGCGGCAGGCCTTCCGTCTGCTGGGCCAGCGCTATGGCTGGGGCGGGATGTTCGGTGATTGGGACTGCTCCAGCTTCTGTCAGGATGTTTATCTGACGCTGGGGCTTCGCCTGCCCCGCAACAGCGGCAGCCAGAGCCGGATCCCCGGCGGGATCGCCCTTTCCGGCCTGACGGAGGAGGAAAAGGCCGCTGCGCTGGCGGCGCTGCAGCCCGGGACGCTGGTGGTCCTTTCCGGCCACCAGACCATGTATCTGGGGACCTATGCAGGCGAGCCCTACCTGATCCACGCCACCTACGCGCTGTATGACGCGGCGGGGGAGCGCTATGTGCAGAACGCTGTGATCGTTTCCTCCGCGCTGGCCTTCCGCAGCAACGGCAAAACCATTCTGGCAAACAGCCACACCCTTGCGCTGCCGGCAAAAAAATCTGAAAAAACCGGTTAAGGTTTCCAATATATAGCAAAACATCCTTGACAACCGCTGCGTGAGATCCTATAATATAAGGAAAGTATGCTGGCAGTGTGTCTGCCGACAGGAACGGAGGAGGGCGTTCGGTTGAAACGAAAGAAAAAGCGCGTCGGTCTGCTGACCAAGCTGCTGCTGGCCGCTTTCGCCGTTTATGCCGCCTTTCAGCTGGTGGAGCTGCAGCTTCGCATCAACGCCGCCTCGGAGGAGCGGCAGAAGCTTCAGGCTGCACTGGAGGCGCAGAAGCTGGAGTGCGCCGAGCTGGAGGATGCCATCCAGGATGGAGATCATGCGGATTATATCGCAAAGGTCGCAAGGGAAAGCCTGGGATATGTGTATCCCGGCGAGCAGGTTTTTGTGGATATATCCAGTAAATAGGAGGATACGCCGGAACTATGGATTTGGAAATCGGCAGCGTTTATGAGGGCAAGGTCACAGGGATCACCAAGTTTGGCGCGTTTGTGCAGCTGGCTCCCGGCAAGAGCGGAATGGTCCACATCTCGGAGGTGGCCAATACCTTTGTAGACGACATCAGCAATTATCTGAAGATCGGGCAGGAGGTCAAGGTCAAGCTCATCGCCATCGATGCGCAGGGCCGGGTCAATCTGTCCATCAAAAAAGCCCTTCCTCCGCCGCCCCCGGCGGAAAAGCCTGTCCGGCGGCCGGCCCCTTCCCAGCCCGCTCCCGCGCCCCGGCCCCGTCCCAGCGCTAGCGAGCTGCAATACGCCCAGGATCAGAGCACGCTGCCCCGGGGCGATGATTCCTTCGAAAGCAAGCTGAAGGCATTTATGCAGAGCAGCGAGAGCCGTATGTCCGACCTGCGCTCCCAGAGCGACAAGCGCTCCGGCGGCAGAAGAAGAAAATAAAAAAGATCACCCCGCCTGCGGATGAGCAGGCGGGGATTTTTATGCAGAGACGGTCATTGCAGCTGGGCGGAAACATTGCGGATCCACTTTTCCCGGCGGAGATGGATCAGGCTGGCGATGTTTTTTGCAATATCATCGCAGCAGACCATCAGAAAAACGCCCCACACCGGCAGCCCCAGCCAAACGCCCAGAAAGGCCATGGGAACACCCGCCAGCCAGACGCTGCCGTTGTCGATGAGACAGGCGTGGAGCGTGTCGCCCGCCGCACGGAAAACGCCCACGATGAGCACCATGCTGTTGCATTTCAGAGGCGTGGAAAGGGCCTGCAGGATCAGCATGATCCGCGCCAGCGAAAGGATCTCATCGGAGACGGAATACAGCCGGAGAAACAGCGGCGAGAGCGCGATGCACACAAGTCCGGTCACCAGTCCCACCGCCGGCAGCAGCAGCGCGAAGCGGTGGCCGTAGTCCAGCGCGCCCTCCTCATCGCCTGCGCCCACCATATTGCCGATGAAAATGCCGCAGGCGTTGCTCATGCCCCGGGTGAACACCGTCATCAGTTGGATGACAGTGCTGGAGATCTGCACGGCGGCCAGCGCCGCTGTTCCCAAAAGCCCGTAGGCCACGGTATAGAGGGAAAAGCCCACGCTCCAGAGGGTCTCGTTCAGTAAAACGGGCCACGCCGTGCGAAGATATTTTCGGACGAAATTGCCGTCCAGGGCAAAAAGCTCCTTTGCCCGCGCCGCGCCCGCCAGCTTCTGCCGGTAGATCGCCGTTGCCAGCACCAGACATTCCACCAGCCGGGCCAGCGTTGTGGCGATGGCTGCGCCCCGCAGGCCCAGCGCCGGACAGCCCAGCAGACCGTAGATCAAAAGGGCGTTTCCGCCCACGTTCACAAGGATGGAAAGGGTGCTGGCCAGCGTGGGCAGATGCAGACTGCCCGTGCAGCGGCAAACCATGGAAAGGATCAGGCTCACCGCCGCCATGGGATAGCTGAGTCCCACCCAGAAAAGATAGTCCGCCGCCAGCGAAAGGGCCGGCGCCTCATGTATATAAAGGCTCACCAGCAGCCGGGGCGCGGCCAGCGCGCCCACGGTAAAGAGCAGCGTTACGGCGGCCCCCAGCAGATACATCATGCCCATGGTCCGGCGAACATTTTTCAGGTCCTGCGTCCCCCAGAACTGGGAGAGAAAGACGGAGCCGCCGGAATTGATGCCGAACAGCACCATGGTCAGAAGGAAAAAGATCTGGTTGCCGCCGCCGGCGGCCGCCACGGCGTCGCCGCCCAGCCGCCCGATCATCACCACGTCGATCAGGTTGACGGCGGATGCAATAAGAAACTGCGCGGCGATGGGAAGCGCCGTGCGAAAGACCCGCCTGACAAAGCGGGGTTCAAAGGCCCGGCGGAGCCGGGCAGAAAGCGTGATCGTCTGTTCCATATTCCTCTTGTGTCCGCAAAAGGCCCCGGCAGCGGGCTGCCGGGGCGGCAAAGCTTATTCCTCCGATGGCTTGCCGGCGTTTCCCGGCTTTTTCACATTGCGGAAGCCGCTGCGATAGCCGCCGCGGCGGCGATTACGGCCTGCGCCGGAGCCGCTGCGGTTCTGCGCGCCCTCACCGTTTTCCTGGGCTTTGGGCTTCTGTTCCTCCCGGGGTTTGCTCTCCCTGGGCGGCTGCTTCTGAGGGGCCTGGCGGCTCGGTCGGTTCTGGCTGCGTCCGCCGGGCTTCCGGTCGCCGGGCTTGCCGTCCTTATTCCTGGGCGGCTGGCTCTGCTTCTGCTGGTCGGCAGGCTTGCCGGAGCGCTCGCCCTGCCGGGGCTTGGGACGATCCTGCCGGGGCGGACGGGGCTTCTGCCGCTGGGGCTGGCCCTGCTCCGGCGCGGCGGCCGCCAGCGTGGGATCCTCCAGACTGGTCAGCAGCGGCGCCTTGGCAGGCGCCGGCTCCGGCGGAAGGGGCTCGCCCTTATCCCGGCCGCGGCGCAGCACACAGCACTGCCCGCAGGAGACGGTCACCGGAGAATCCGGATTGTTCAGCATCCGGACCCGGCAGGTGCCCCGCAGCAGGGAAGAATCCAGAACATTGCCCCGGCCGTAGGGCGTATCCACCAGGCTCTCGTTGGGCGGCGTCTGACGGATCATCTCCTGATAAGCCTCGTTTTCATATTTCAGGCAGCACATGAGCCGCCCGCAGGCGCCGGAGATCTTGGTGGGGTTCAGCGAAAGGCCCTGATCCTTGGCCATGTTGATGGAAACGGGCTGGAAATCCTTCAGAAAGGCGCTGCAGCAGAGGGGCCGGCCGCAGATGCCCAGGCCGCCGATCATTTTGGCTTCGTCCCGGACGCCGATCTGCCGCAGCTCGATGCGGGTGCGGAAGACGCCCGCCAGATCCTTCACCAGCTCCCGGAAATCCACCCGGCCATCGGCGCTGAAATAAAACAGCAGCTTGCTGTGGTCAAAGGTATATTCCACCGTCACCAGCTTCATCTCCAGCTTGTGGGCGGCGATCTTGGCCTCGCAGATCCGGAAGGCCTCCTGCTCAAAGGCTTCGTTCTGCTCGGCCACCTTGGTGTCGGCAGGGGTGGCGATGCGGATCAGCGGCTTCAGCGGCTGGACGATCTTGTCGTCCTCCAGCTGGGTGTTGGGCAGGGTGACCTCGCCATATTCCAGTCCCCGTGCCGTTTCTACGATAACGGGCATCCCCTTCTGTACGGCAATGCCCTTGGGATCAAAATAATAAACCTTGCCGACTTTTTTGAATCGGACGCCGATGACTTCTGTCATATATTCCTCCTGTAAAGGGGCAGTCAGCAGACGCTGCAGAAAGCCGCTAGCGCCCCGGCCAGCGCCGTGACGGAGGGGTTCTGCGGCAGTACGCTCCGCTGCTGCTCCAGATATTCAAAGATCGTGATGGCCCGCCCGTCACGCTCCTGCCGGGCCTGCCGCAGCAAAAGGCGGCAGCTCTCGTCGCAGAAATCCGCATATTCCCTGCGGGAAAGGCGGGTCAGGCTCTGGCAGACGGTAAAGATGGTCAGCTCATCGCCGGAGATCGCGCCGCAGAAATCCCTTGCCGCCCCAAAGGCGGGGGATTCCCTGCCGGATAAAATGTCCAGCGCCCGGCCCAACAGACCGGCGGACGCCTCTGCCGCCTGCAGACGCTGGGCCTCCGTCGTCCCGGGACAGCGGGCGGCCAGCGCAGAAAGCAGCTGCTGCCGGGAGAGGGGCGTCATGCGGAAGGTCTTGCACCGGGAGCGAACCGTCTGCAGCATGGACTCCCGGTTTTCGCACAGCAGCACAAACAGGGAGGAGGCCGGCTCCTCCAAAACCTTCAGCAGGGCGTTTTGCGAGGGAAGATTCAGCTTGTCCGCCTGGGGGATGACAAAGATCTTGTAGGGGGCCTCCGAGGGCCGCAGGAAGCTCTGAGCCCGCAGCTCGCGGACCTGCTCCAGCCGGACGCCTTTGCCCGGCTCGCTCTCCTCCAGCCAGAACAGGTCCGGATGGGAGCCTGCCGCCACTCTGCGGCAGGCGGGACAGACGCCGCAGGGCGCATCCCTCCCGGTGCACAAGAGCGCCTGGCAAAGGTCGCCTGCGGCGGTGCGCTTGCCGGAGCCGGCGGGGCCGTCGATGAGGATGGCCGAGCCCAGCCCAACGGCAGGCAGCGAGGAAAGGGCTTGCTTCAGCCCTTCGTTTCCCAGAAGATGGGGCAGTCTCATCAGATCTTCAGAAACTGATCCACATCCAGCACAAAAATGGTGGCGCCGCCCACCCGGACCTCCACTGGCAGGGTGGAGAAGAAGCCCACGCCGGCCTCTGAGGCGGCAGGCATGATCTGCGTGCGGCTGTGGGCATGCTGATGGATCACGTCGATGGCGGCCTGGACCTTATCGTCCTCCACGCCCACCAGAATAGTCACATTGCCGGCCCGCAGAAAACCGCCGGTGGTGCTCAGCCGGGTGACGGAATAGCCCGCGTCGTTCAGCGCACGGACCACCGTGGAAGCATCGTCGCTGTTCAGAATACCCAGGATCATTTTCATAACAGGTTCCTCCTTTTATCGCAGATGGGCAAAAAGCCTCTTAACCATCAATATATTGCCGGGGGATGTTGGGCGGAACGAACATGGGCGCGGCGTCCAGAAAAACCTTCGTGCCGGGGCCGCATTCCAGGTCGGTCACATCGATCACCGTGTGGCTCACGCCTACATGGCCCAAAACGGGCGCGCGCTTTCCGCCGACGCTGACATAATAGCGCTTGCCCCGGAAAAAGGCCTTGACCACCGAACCCATGGCCCGGAGATAGTCGATCAGACGGGTATTGACCCGGATCTTTTCCACCTGATAGCCATCGCCGGAGCCAACGGGGATGACGGCGATGCGGGTGGGGTGGCGGGTGGTATAGGCGCTGCCGTAGCCGATGGTGGAGCCCTTGGGCAGCCAGCGGACCTCCACGATCTCGCTTTGGAGCCGGCCGGTGCGCTGCAGGCCGAAGTCGCCCTTGGAGATCAGCCTGCCCCCCAGGGCGGAGCCGATGCGCACCGCGTCCAGATTTGGCATTTTGCAGCCGAAAAAGGCTTCGGAATTGGAGGCGTGGAGCATGCCCGGCTCAAAGCCGGCGGCGCGGATCTTGTCCACCACGGAGAGAAACAGGTCGTATTGGGCCTGGGTCTTCTTTTTGCTGCGGAAGGCGTTGGCGTAGTGGGTATAGGTACCGGTCACGTTCAGATTGCCCAGATAGCGGTAGACGCTGAGGATCCGGTCGATTTCCCCGGGAACAAAGCCGTAGCGGCCCATGCCGGTGTCCACCTTGATGTGCACGTCGCAGACCACGCCCTCGCTCTCGGCGATGCCGTTGAGGGCCAGGGCTGCATCGTAGGAGCCCACCGTGGCGGTGGCGCCGGCCTTGAGGATGGCGCGAATATCCTCCTCACAGGCCGTGGAGCGAAGAATCAGGATCTCCTCCTCCTGAAAGCCCCAATCCCGCAGCCGGACGGCGTCCTCCGGCTCGGTGACGGCAAAGCGGCGGATGCCGGCCTCCCGGCAAAGCTCCGCCATGGGCTTCAGACCAAGCCCATAGGCGTTGATCTTCAAAACGGCGTAGATCTGTGCGTCGCCCGCCGCAGTCTGGATCACCTGCAGATTGCTGCGCACCTTGGCTTTATCCACGATCAGCGCTTTCATAATCTCTGTCCCTCCTGTTCTATCTCTGAAACGACGGCCTGCGGCCGGATCAGCTTTCCTTCGGTTCTTCTGCCTGTGTGTTTGCACCCCGGGCAGAGACGGCGGCCTTATGCTGCTGCTCCTGATCCCGGTGCCGCAGCTGCTTCAGTCTGCGGCGCAGCGTGCGGGCAGCGCCCAGACCCTTATTGATCAAAAGGTCCGCACCCTTGTTATAGACCATTTCAAACTCGCCGCAAAACTCCACCAGATCGCCGCCGAAGCCCTTTTTGAACAGATACAGGCCATAAAGCGGGTTGTCCGGCGTCAGATCGCCGGAGACGCCCCGGAAGTCGTAAATATCACAATGGGTCTCCAGCGCCCACTGGATCATGGCCCACTGGAGCTGATAATTGGGCATCACATTGCGGTGCTCGTTGGAGGAAGCGCCGTAAAGATACCAGACCTTGTTGCCGTAATGAACGGCCAGCGTTCCGGCGATGGGCTTATCCTCCCAGAAAGCCATATAGAGGCGGGCCTTGTCGCCCAGAGAATCCAGCATTGCGGCAAAATAGGATTCCGGCCGGGTGATAAAGCCGTCCCGGTCGCCGGTCTCCTGCATCAGGCGGGAAAACTCCGGCAGCATCTCCTTGCCGCACAGCCGGACGGTAACGCCCTTCCGGGCGCTGAGCCGCAGATTGTAGCGGGTCTTGGAATGAAAGGCTGCCAGAAGCTCCTCCTCCGTTTTGTCCTTGACGTTCAGACGAAACACATAGCAGGGCTGGATGCCGTTGAAATCCTTATCGCCGGGGTGGTGCACATAGCCCAGCGCCTTCATAATCTCGATAAACGCCCCGTCGGAGGAAGGCACATCCGGATCCAGCCGCAGCGCATAGGCATGGCACTGCTTTGCCAGCTCCGCCGCAGCCTGGGTCAGCTCCGCCAGAGTTTCCCGGTCATGCACGTCGCACACCGGCCCCCGGGCCGCATACATCATGCGGTAGGGCATGCCAGGCATTTTGCGGATGAGGACGCTCATTGCGCCGGTGATCCTTCCGGTCTCGTCCCGGCGGAGGATCGCTCTCCACTGCCAATCGCTTTTCACCGGAGCCCACAGGTGGGACTGGAGAAAATGGCCCTTGGGATGCCCCTCCACAAAGGCCTCATATTGAGGTAAGGTCTGTTCGGTCACGAATTCATACATGCTTGACTTCTCCTGTTATCAACCTTCCGGAAGCGCCGGAAAAGCGCCGGCGGACCCGCGGACGGGTCTGCGCCGATCCTTTGAATGCTCATGCTTAGGTTACCCTATATTTTACATCATTTTTCAGAAATACGCTATAGGTTTTCCGAAATAATTGCAAAAAAAACAGAAGGGCGCGCCGCGAGAGGGCGCACCCGGGAAAATGCAGCGGTTCGTTTACTGCTTGTCCTGCCGGATCATGTATTCCAGAAGGTTCAGGGTGTTGCAGCTGTAGCCGTATTCGTTGTCATACCAGGCCACCAGCTTGACGAAGGTATCGGTCAGGGCGATGCCGGCCTTAGCATCGAAAATGCTGGCCCGGGGATCGGAGGTAAAGTCGGAGGATACCACATCGTCCTCGGTATAGCCCAAAATGCCCTTCAGCTGGCCCTCGGAGGCTTCCTTCATGGCGCGGCAGATGTCCTCATACTTTGCCGGCTTTTCCAGATTGACGGTAAGGTCCACGCAGGAAACGTCCAGCACAGGGACGCGGAAGGACATACCCGTCAGCTTTCCGTTGAGGGCGGGGATCACCTTGCCCACGGCCTTGGCGGCGCCGGTGG
>DHMK01000032.1:0-22240 GCA_002405755.1 Clostridiales bacterium UBA4644 | reverse complement strand
CGGCCGCCGCGCCAGTCCTTCTTGGAGGAGCCGTCTACTACCTTCTGGGTAGCGGTGGCTGCGTGGACGGTGGTCATCAGGCCATCGCGGATCCCAAAGTGATCCTGCAGGACCTTGGCCACGGGAGCCAGGCAGTTGGTGGTGCAGGAGGCGTTGCTCACCACCGTCATATCGGGGGAATAGCTGTCCTGATTGACGCCCATGACGAACATGGGAGCGTCCTTGGAGGGCGCCGTGATAATGACCTTTTTCGCGCCGGCCTTCCGATGTGCGCCGGCCTCCTCGATGGTCTTGAACTTGCCGGTGGATTCGATGACATATTCCACGCCAAGCTCCTTCCAGGGGTTGTCCTCCGGGGCCTCGCCGGTGAGGACGCGGATGGGGTGTCTGTCGATGACGATAGAATCCTCAGTGTGGGTAACGGTGAAATCCGGACGGCCGTGGACGGTGTCGTGGGCCAGCATATAAGCCAGATATTCGGGAGTAGACCGGTGACCGTTCACCGCCACAAACTCCAGATCGTCTCGCTTCACGCCCTCCCGCAGGATCAGACGGCCGATGCGGCCAAATCCGTTGATACCAATTTTTGTCGCCATGAATGCTGCCTCCATGTTTTTGTTTTTTTCTGATATCATCCCATATGTACTTGTGCTTCCATTATACCGGGCGGCAGAAACAAAAGCAACCCCGCAGATCTGAAAGTTTTTTTACCAGGATATACAGTCAAATTGCAGGAAAAAGCATTGCGTATTTGCCGCAGGGGGGATATAATAAGAAAAAGCACGCAAAACAACGGAGAAACGGAAAGGACGGTGGGAGCCGGTGGCAGGAGAGGACAAGCCCGGGATCATGCAATTCCCGGAGATGCGGCAGGAAGAGATGACCATGCTCTGCAGCGCCGCCGGCAGGGTCGTTTATCTTTCCGGCGGGCTCAAGCTGCTGCTGGAGGAAGACCTGACCGGCCGCAACCTGAATGATTTTGTGGAGGATCAGACGGTGGCCCGGGTGATCAGCCGGAGCCAGAATAAAAAGGAAACAGCCTTTGAGTGCGCCCTGGGCGGACAGCGGTTTTCCTGCGAGGCCGTCCCCATGGAGGAGCATATTCGGATCAGCCTGGTCCCCATGAGCCGCAAGGGCGGCGCTTCCATCACCATGAACGCCTCCCGCTTTATCTCCCGGGAGCTGAATGCCGATCTTTCCCTGATGCTGCCGGTGGTGCAGCAGCTGGAGCGCGAGGCAGAGGAGGAACAGCTGGACGGACTGGCCATGCTGCGGCGCAGCATTTACCGGCTGATCCGGATGACCCGGGATCTGGAGGACTGCGCCGCTGCGGAAAACGGCTTTTTGGAAATGCACGTTACCGACGAGGATCTGACGGCGATCTGCCGGGAGCTTGCGCAGCGGCTGGAGCCGCTGTGCGCCGACGGCGTGCGGATCCGCTGGACCTTGCCGGAGCAGCCGCTCATCTGGCGGGTAGACGCAGCCAAGCTCCGGCGGATGCTGCTCCATCTGATCTCCAACGCCATGGCTGCACGGAAGCAGGGCGGCAGCATCGCCGTGACCCTGCGGCAGCGGGCAGACGAGGTCTGCCTTTCCGTCACCGACGATGGGCCGGGCATCGACAGCGCGGTCCTGGGCAGCGTGTTCCGCAAATATGACGATATGGATCCCCTTCGGGAGGCGGGCCCCGGCGCGGGCTTCGGTCTGACGCTGGTGCGGGCCTTTGCGGAAAAGCACGGAGGCCGCCTGCTGCTGGTGAGCAACGAGGGCGGGACCTCCGCCCAGATCATCCTGCCCCGGCAGGAGCGCCAGACGGAGCCGGAGGTGCATTGCCGGCCCGTCACCTACGGCGCAGGCGTGGACCCCGTGCTGGTGGAGCTTTCCACCGTGCTGGACGCCTCCCAGTACCGGAAAAAGCAGTAGGACCGGGAGAATGCTTCCGGCATAACGACTGGACATATGAAAGGAGACCGCATATGCACGAAAACCGTCAAGGCGAAGCCATGGTCTTTGTAGACCGCCGGAACACCAACTGCAGCAAATGGGACGGCCTGAAGGAGCTTTTCGGCTCTGATGCGCTGCAGGCCATGTGGGTGGCAGACATGGACTTTCAGGCGCCCCGCTGCGTTGTGGAAGCCCTGAAGCGCTATGTGGAGCAGGGCGTTTTCGGTTACTACGAAGCGCCGGGATCTTATTTTGAAGCTTTTCTGCAGTGGGAAGAAACGGTCCACGGCTACCGGCCCCGGCGGGAGTGGCTTCGGGTGACGCCCGGCGTCGTGCCCGCCATCAACTGGCTTTTGCAGATCATGACCCAGCCCGGCGACGCCGTCCTGGTGCTTACGCCGGTCTATTATCCCTTCCTGAACGCGGTGAAGGACAACGACCGCACGCTGGTCTGCTGCGAGCTGCAGGCGAAAAACGGGGAATATACCATCGATTTCGCTCTGTTGGAAAAGACCCTGCAGCAGCAGCCGGTAAAGGTCGCCATCCTCAGCTCGCCCCACAACCCCGTGGGCCGGGTCTGGACACGGGAGGAGCTGCACGCGCTGCTGGAGCTGCTGCGGAAATACGGCGTCTTTGTGATCTCCGATGAGATCCATCAGGACATCGTGTTCCAGGGCCATACCCATATCCCCTCCGCTCTGGTGGGAGACTATGACCATATGCTGGCAACGCTGACGGCCCCCTCCAAGACCTTCAACCTGGCGGGCCTGCAAAACTCGATCCTGATCCTTCCGGATGCGGACATCCGCGCCCGCTACGACCGTTATCTCCAGCAGATCCATGTGCAGCCCAGCAACGCCATGGGCTATATCGCCGCAGAGGCCGCCTGGCGGGGCGGGGCAGCATGGGCGGCGGAGTGCCGCCGGACGATCTATGAAAATTACCTTCTGCTGCGGGCCGTGCTGGAAAAGCGCGCGCCGAAGGCCGTGATCTCGCCGCTGGAGGGAACCTATCTGATGTGGGTGGATCTGGGCGCTTATGTTGCGCCGGAGGATATCCGGAACTTTATGGAAAAGCGCTGCGGCCTTGCGGTGGACTATGGCGACTGGTTCGGCGGCGACCGCTTCCGGACCTTTGTGCGTCTGAACCTGGCCACCTCCCGGGAGCTGGTGCAGCGCGCCGCAGAAAAGCTGGCTGAAGCGCTGGAGCAGTGCGGCGCATAAATATGTAAAATGCAAAAAGCGGAGCCAGCTGGCTCCGCTTTGCTTTTCGTTTTTTAAGGAAGACATCAGTCCTTGATGGCTTTGCGGCGGGATTCGTCCATCGCGGAGGTGAATCCGGCCTCCACAAGGGCCATGATACGGTCCACCGTCTGCTGGGCGGCGGGGTGCAGATCCATGGCCAGGACCTGATTGATCACCGGCTGATACCGGGCCTCCGATACCCGATAAATGCGGAAGCAGCAGGAAAGATAGCGCTGGATCTTCCGTGCCATGGGCATCTGCTCGCTGCAGGGCTTGATCATAAAATTCCGCAGCACGCCGGAGGAGGCCAGCTCCAGCTCATAGAACTCCTCCTCATTTGCGCCGGGAAACTGCTTTTCATAGATCTCCGCCAACTTGGACTTGGTGCTCTGATGGATATATTCCGTAGTGGAGGGCAGCGTATAGGCCATGACATAAAGATCGCGCAGAGCGTCGGAAAGCTCGGTGATATGCATCTGCAGGGCCGTCTCCACCCCATAAAACAGAAGAGGATCTGCGCCCCGGCCGATGAGCTCGTCCGTCATGCGGAACTGCTCCGCATAGACAAGCTTGACCAGCTCCAGCAAAACGCCCTCTTTATTGCCGTAAAGGAAGAAGGGAGAGCCGTTGGAAACGCCGGCAAGCCGGGCTACCATCTTGCTGGAAGTGCCATTGTAGCCATATTCCAGAAATGCCTTGGCAGAAGCGTTCAGGATCCTGCGGCGCATCAGCTCGCCTTTGGGGTGCGGTCCGGGTCTCATAAATAATACCTCCTTCGACAGCGAACACATTTATTAACAGAAGTATACACGGATTTCCGCAAAAAATCAATAGGAAAACGAAAAAAACCTGAAAAAACATGGAAGATCCGACATTCTAATCTGCAACACTATATCACCTGCTATTTTACAACATTTCCTTTGGAAATGCAAGGAAAAAGCTGCGGCAAAATGGCGTAGCTTTTGTGAACAGATCGGTTCACCGCCTGCCGTGGAGCAGGGGAGAGAGCTTTTTATAGATCAGAAACACCAGCGCGCAGACCAGCGCGTTTTTTCCCAGGGTAAAGGGCACGTTAAAGCGCAGCAGCGCGTCAAACAGGCTCCCGCAGGAGGGGTCCAGCGCCTGATACAGGCTTAGGATGACGTCCATGGGCATCATCCTTCCGTAAAGGGGATAGATCAGAAAATAATTGATGGGCAGGCTCAGCCCGGCGGAGGTCACGCAGCCGGCCAGCGAAGCCAGTGCCGCGCCCCTGCGGCTCTTGATCCGGCGATAGATCAGGCCCGCCGGGATCACATAGCAGCAGCCCAGCAGGAAATTGGAAAGCTCGCCCACGCCGCCGGAGCTGCCCCCCAGAAAAATATGCAGCAGATTTTTCAGCAGGCACACCGCCGCGCCGGATACCGGCCCATAGGCAAAGGCGGCCAGCAGCGCCGGAAGCTCGGAAAGATCCAGCTTGATAAACGATGGCATAAAGGGGACGCTGAGCTCGAGAAACATGAGGACAAAGCCGATGGCAGACAGCATGGCCGTGGCGGCCAGCACGCGGGTCTTGACGGGGGAGCGGTTCATAGCGGTTCCTTTCCTTCGGATATGGCGGGGATTTTTGCAAAAAAACGCCCCGCTCACCTGAGATCAGGCAAAGCAGGGCGCAGCTTGACAAAGCCATATCTTCTTTCATCCAGACTGTCACTGTCGGTCCCGGAGTTTCACCGGGTCGGCCCGAAGGCTCGCGGACTGTACCGCCGGTGGGGAATTGCACCCCGCCCTGAAGATCTTGCTGTAAATATACTATATGCGCTTTTGGTGAAATTGTCAAGAGGCGGCCCGCTTGCGGCCGCCGCAGCGCTGTGGTAAAATAAGAAAAATGTAGGCATGGCCTGGGGAGGAAGACACGATGGAACTGGAGCTGCTTTACCGGAGCGCGGAGGAGGCGATCCGCGGGCTGGATCTGGCGCGGATCTGGCCGGGCTTTGCGCCGCTGAAATTCGCGCTGTTTGATGCGGAGCGGTGCTTTTTTGACAGCCGGTCTATTGAAAAAACAAACGACTTCTGCGCCAATACCGCCATTTCCTATCAGGGCGAGACCATCGCCACCTGGCAGGTGGAGGGGGAGCTGAGCCTGCCCGTGCTGGTCTCCAAGCTGGTCCACGAGATGTTCCATGGCTTCCAGCGCCTGCAGGGCTGGGATTGCTGGGCAGACGAGCTGGAGGCCCTGCGCCGGTATGCGCTCAGCCCGGAAGCGCTGAGCCTGAAGCTGCGGGAAAACGCGCTGCTGTGCGCCCTGCTGGCGGGCCATAGGGCGGGGGACTATCGGGAGCTGCTTTCCCACCGGTGCCGCCGCTGGGAGCAATATCCCTATGAGACCGGCTATGAGAGCCGGGTGGAGGAGATCGAAGGCTCCGCCACCTATGTGGAATGGATGGTCCTGCAGCAGCTGGATGCTGCAAAGGCAAAGGACTTTACAGAGCGGATGCGCAGAAGCGTGACGGATCCCAAGGCCCTCCTGCCCATTCGGATCTCCTGCTACGATACCGGCACACTGCTGTTTCACGCTATGGCCTGCGCCGGCAACGATCCGTTTACCCCGGCAGAGCGGCCGGCCATCCTGACCGTACAGAACAGCGTCCCGCCCTCCGACGGTGCGTTCCCCGGAAAGGCGGCCTGCCTGCAGGCGGCGGCAGACGCCATCAATGCCTATCAGCAGACCTCGGCGGCCATGGTCCGGGCTGCGCTGGACAAGCATGCGGTGGCGCTGGAGGGGCCGGCGGAGCTGCTGGGGCTGAATATTTACGATGCAAAACGCGTTCAGGACATGCTCACCTCCCGCTATTTTCTGATGGTTCGGCAGGAGGGCGCGGAAAAGACGCTCTATGGGGATTTTGTGATCCAGATGACAGACGAAAGGACCATCGGGCGGGTTTACCGGATGTGAGCCGCGTCCCGATGAAAAAAACAGGCTTTGCCGCCGGGGCAAAGCCTGTTTTCTTAGTTTTTCTTGACAAAAGAGCTGCGCTCAGTCTTCCTTCACCAGGATCTTTCCGTCCTCCGCGGTGACGCGCAGGGCCTGGATGGGATGCTCGAAGGAATCCAGGATCAGATTGGCCGCCGGATCCTCCACCTGCTTTTCAATGAGCCGCCGCAGGTTGCGTGCGCCGAACTTGACGGAATAACCCTCCCGGGCCAGCTGCTCCAGCAGGGCGTTGTCCCAGGTAAGGCGGATGCCGCTGCGGGCCACGCTCTTCTGCAGGTCGCCCATCATGATGGCGGCGATCTTCTGGAAGTCCTCCTGGGAGAGCTGGCGGAAGGCGATGATCTCATCCACCCGGTTGATAAACTCCGGCCGCATGATCTCGGAGAGGGCCTTCATGGCCTTGTCCCGGCCCTGCTGGGAGAGGGTGCTGCCAAAGCCGACTGCGCCATCGCTGCGGTCGGAGCCGGCGTTGGAGGTCATGATGATTATGGCGTTTTCAAAGCTCACATACCGGCCCTGCGCATCGGTGATGCGCCCGTCGTCCAAAACCTGCAGCAGCATATTGAGAACATCGGGATGGGCCTTTTCGATCTCGTCAAACAGGATCACGCAGTAGGGCCGGCGGCGGACCTTTTCCGTCAGCTGCCCCGCCTCGTCATAGCCCACATAGCCCGGAGGGGCGCCGATGAGCTTGGAGACGCTGTGCTTTTCCATATATTCGCTCATGTCCAGCCGGATGAGCGCGTCCTCCGTGTCGAACAGGTCGGCGGCCAGCTGCTTCACCAGCTCCGTCTTGCCCACGCCGGTGGGACCGACGAAGATGAAGGAGATGGGCTTGTTTTTCTCGCTGATGCCCGCCCGCTTCCGGCGGATGGCGGCGGCAACGGCATCCACGGCCTCGTCCTGACCGATGACCCGGCTGCGGAGCCGGTCGGCCAGGGTGTGCAGCCGGAGGAAATCCTGCTGCCGCACCTTGCTGGCGGGGATCTTGGTCCAGAGCTCGATGACCCGGGCCAGATCGTCCAGCGTCACCTGGGGCGCAGGCTGCCGCCGAAGTTCATCCAGCTGCTCCTGCAGCTGCAGCATCCGGGAGCGGTTCTGGGCGATCTTTTCAAAATCCTGCTCCTCGGCGCTTTCCAGCTCCATCTGCTGATCGGTCAGCCCGTCCAGCTCATCCTGCAGGGCGGGGATCCGGCTCAGGGCGGCGGAACGCAGGTTCACATCGGAGCAGGCTTCGTCCAGCAGATCGATGGCCTTATCCGGCATGAACCGGTCGGTGATATACCGGTGGGCCAGATAGACCGCCTGAACGATGGTCTGGTCGGGGATGAGCACGCCGTGGAAGGTCTCGTAATAGCCCTTGATGCCCCGGAGGATGTCCTCCGTCTCAGACAGAGAAGGCTCGTTGATGATCACCGGCTGGAAGCGGCGCTCCAGCGCGGCGTCCTTTTCGATATATTTGCGGTATTCCTTCAGGGTGGTGGCGCCGATGACCTGGATCTCGCCCCGGCTCAGGGCGGGCTTCAGGATGTTGGCGGCGTTCATGCTGCCCTCCGCGTCGCCCGCGCCCACCAGATTGTGGACCTCGTCGATGACCAGAATGATGTTGCCCAGCGCCTTGACCTCCTCGATCAGGCTCTTCATGCGGCCCTCAAACTGGCCGCGGAACTGGGTCCCCGCCACCATGGCGGTCATGTCCAGCAGCCAGACCTCCTTGTGCTGCAGCTTGTAGGGCACGTCGCCTGCGGCGATCTTCTGGGCAAGGCCCTCGGCAACGGCCGTCTTGCCCACGCCCGGCTCGCCGATGAGACAGGGGTTGTTTTTCTGCCGGCGGTTCAGGATCTGGATGACCCGCAGCGTCTCGCTCTCCCGGCCCACCACCCGGTCCAGCTTGCCGTCTTTGGCCTTGGCAGTAAGATCCTGGGCATAAAGGCTGAGGAATTTCTTCTTTTTCGGCTGCTTTTTCGGGGCTTCCCCCTTCTGGCCGGGCTCGCCGGCAGCCTCCGGCTTATTTTGCCGGAGAAATTTGAACAGCGGGAAGGCGGGCGCACGGGAGGGCGCGTCTTCGCCGTCCTCCTCGTCCTCCTGCTGCTCCTCCTGGGGCATACCCAGCTGCTCCAGCATACCGGGCAGGCTGTCGCCCAGCGCCTCCGGAGTCAGACCGTCCAGATCCTCGTCCTTCAGACCAAATTTCTCCAGGAGATCATTGACCGGCTTGATGCCGAGTTCTCTGGCACATTTCAGGCAGAGCCCCTCGTTGACGGTCTTTCCATTTTCCATTTTTGTGATGAAGACCACTGCCATATTCTTCTTGCAGCGGGCACAGATGGGCATATCCATATCGTTCCTCCGTGATGGTATCGGTGCGGCGGCACGAAGCGCCGCCGGTCAAATGCAGATCAAAACAAACGGGTAAAAAATCCGCCGATCAGGCTCTCCTGCAGACAGCCCCTGCTCAGCAGACTCAGATCGCCCTCCGGGGCAAACTGCATGACGGCCCAGCAAAGGGCCAGGATCAGAAGAAGCCCGGAGACCGCCCCTAAAATGCCGCCGGCAGTGCGGTTCAGACCGCTGAGAATGGGGATATCCAGCTTCAGCAGCAGGCAGACCAGCCGGACGGCCAGCTTCACCGCAAAAAACAGCAGCAAAAACGCCAGGATCGATGCCAGATTCTCGGAAAGCTGCTTTGCGATCGCTGCGAGCAGCGAGGTGTAAAGGTCGCTGACTTTATCGGTTATGGCGTTGCTGCGCTGGATCAGGTCGGAAAGCGTCGAACCCTCCTGCAGCCCGCCCACCTGGGTGAGATCTGCCCTTTGCGTCAGTGCAAGCAGCTTCGGCTCCAGCAAGGGCTGAAGCTTTACAGCAAGCTCCAGCTGGAACTTTCGGCCAACGATCACGCCTAAAACCGTTCCGGCGATGCCGGAAATGGCCTCGAAGCCGCCCCGCTTGGCAGAAAGCGCCGTACAGAGAAGAAAGATCAGAACAAAGATGAGATCCCAGACAAAGGGCCGATCCAGAAATCCGCTCATGGAACAAGCGCCTCCTCTTCATAAAGCACCTTTTCCGCCCGGTCGGAAAAGATCAGGATGCTTTCGCCCTGCCGGGTGCAGATCACGTCCCGCGCGCCGTCGGAGGGCGCGGAACGCACCGGCTGGCCCTCGGCGGCATAGGAGATCTGCTCCAGCCGATCGGTCAGCAGGATCGCCGCCGTACCGCCGTCTGCGGCAACGGCCCGCAGCGTTCCGGAAAAGCGCCCCTGATAGATCGTCTCGCCCAGGTCGCCCACGATCATCACCTGCAAAGCGGCGCTGCCGCCGGAGGCGCCGGAAAAGACCAGAAGCAGCTCGCCCTCCTCAGAGACGGCAAAGCGCTCCGGCTGCTGGCGCAAGGCGAGAGCTGCGGTGCAAGCGCCTTCGCTGTCATAGCGGTAAACGCCGTCGTCACATAGTATGAGCAGGCCGCCGGATTTATCATGGGTCATGGACCAGACCTGCTTTTCGCCCAGGTCCGCCGTCCAGACAGGCGCCTCCTGTCCAATGCGGAAATAACGAAGCTGCGTGACGGACTGCAGCTCCTGCTGGCTGAGACAAAGGGCGGCGAAATGGCTGCTGTCCGGGCTGACGGAGGTCTGCAGCACATAATATTGAGAGGTATACCATTTGCACAAAAGCTTCTGCCGGGCGCTGTAGACCGTCACGGCGGCCCGATAGCCGGCCTCGTTGGTCACCAGGGCAAAGGCCCCGGCCCGGTTCATGGAAGCGGAAAGAATGGGGGAATCCAGCATTTCCCGCAGATATTCGGAATAGCTGCTGGCCACGCAGAAGCCCTTGCTGCCCCGATCATAGATCAGGATATATTTGTCGGAGACGCACATGGCGGGCGAAGCATATTTCAGCTGGAGGGAATACTGGCTGTCGCCCAGGCCGCTGATATAAGAATAGGTGTCGGCAGAGGAAACGGCAAGCCCCGTGCCGAAGGGCACATAATCCGTATCCAGGCCGGTCTCAAAGCGGTATTCTGTAAAGGGCTCCGCCGCAGCGCCTGCAGACTTCAGATAGGCGGCAGTGCGCCGAAGGCTTTCCGCCGTGAGATCCTCGCGGAAGTGCAGCGCGCAGAACACAAGGATCGTCAGCATCCCCAGCAGCGCAAGAGAATAAAGCGCGCCGGTGACTGCCAGGCGCTTGTCCTGCCGGAAGCGGGTGATATTATCCTTCAGTTTTCCCGATTTTCTCAAGTCAATCCCCTCGTCCATCCAGTTCCTCTCTTTCGTAATTCAGCGCGGTCATATAAAGCCCGCAGGGGGGCGCCGTGGGTCCGGCAGCCTCCCGGTCGCCGCCGGCCAGAATGGCGGGGATGCCGTCTGCGGGGAGCTTGCCGATGCCCACATAGACCAGCGTCCCGGCAATGGCCCGGACCATGTTGTAAAGAAATCCGTCGGCGCACACGCGGATGGCCACCAGCCCGCCGGGCCGGGTCTCTACCCGGCAGTAATAAATGGTGCGGACGGTGGATTTCACCGGCGTGCCCTCGTTGCGGACGGCGGCAAAATCATGGGTCCCAACCAGGTCCTGCGCCGCCCGGGCCATGGCGGCCGCGTTCAGCGGCTGGGGATAAAACCACGCCCGGTCCGTGAGAAAGGGATCCCGGGTGCGGCTGTTGTGGATCAGATAGGTGTATTCCTTGCAGACGCAGGAAAATCGCGCGTCAAATCCGTCCTCCACGGCCACGGCCCGATGGATCACCACTGCCTCGGGCAGACGGGCGTTCAGCGCCATGGGCAGCCGGTCCAGGGGGATCGTGGTGGGGGCGGCGGTAGACGCCACATAATATTTTGCGTGGACGCCCGCGTCCGTCCGGCCGCAGCCGGAAAGGGAACAGGGGCTGCCGCAGGCCTTTTCCCAGGCCTCTTCGATGAGCTGCTGAATGGTCATAGCATTGTTCTGCCGCTGCCAGCCATGATAATCTGCGCCCCGGTAAGATAAAACCAGCGCCGTTTTCATAGGATCACATTCAGCGCGATGGCGCCGCCGCAGACCGCCAGGATCAGCAGCCCGCCCTGAAGGTCCACGCTGCCGTAGCGCAGGGTGTGGAGCCGGGTGCGGCCGTCGCCGCCGTGATAGAGACGGCACTCCATGGCCGTGGCCAGCTCATCGGCCCGGCGGAAGGCAGAGATAAACAGCGGCACCAGCACGGGCACCAGCGCCCTGGCTCGCCGCAGCAGGTTGCCTGTTTCAAAATCCGCGCCCCGGGCCTTCTGGGCAGACATGATCTTGTCCGTCTCCTCGATGAGCGTGGGGATAAAGCGCAGGGCGATGGACATCATCATGGCAAACTCATGGACGGGCACATGGAGTTTCTTCAGCGGGCCCAGCAGGTTTTCCAGCGCGTCGGTAAGGGCCATGGGCGAGGTGGTATAGGTGAGCAGGGCCGTGGACGAGACCAGCAGCAATATGCGTCCCACCATAAAGCCCGCGGTGCGGACGCCATCCGCCGTAACGCGAAAGATCCAGAAGTGGAAAAGCTCCCGCCCCGGCGTGTAAAACAGATTCAAAAGGCCGGTAAAGGCCACAATGAAGAGAATGGGCTTCAGGGCCTTCAGCATCATCTTCAGCGGGATCCGGGCCACGGCCACCGCCGCAGCCAGCGCCGCCACGCAGAGCAGGCCCGGGAGGAGCTTGCCGGTGGTGAAGATGGTAACGATATAAAGGATCAGCGCCAGCAGCTTGGTCCGGGGATCCAGCCGGTGGACGGGAGTGTTTCCCGGGAAATACTGGCCCAGAGTGATGTCCTTCAGCATGAACGCTCCCCTCCCTTCAGCCTCCGCAGCGCTTCGGCGGCCTGAGAAACGGTATAGACGGCGGGATCCACCGGGACGCCGCGCTTTTTCAGCTCCAGAAAGACCCGGGTCACCTGGGGAACATCCAGCCCGGCCCGGAGCAGCTCCTCCGAGCGGGAGAAGATCTGCTGGGGCGTGCCGTCCATCAGGATCCGGCCATGATCCATCACCACGATGCGCCGGGCCAGCAGGGCCGCGTATTCCATGCTGTGGGTGACGAAAATGATGGTGGTGCCGTGCTTTTGGTGATATTCCCGGATAAAGCGGAACACATCCTCGCAGCCCGCCGGATCCAGGCCTGCCATAGGCTCGTCCAGCACAAGCACCTCCGGCTCCATGGCAAAGACGCCCGCCAGCGCCACCCGCCGCTTCTGTCCGCCGGAGAGCTCAAAGGGGGATTTTTCCAATAGCTCCTCCGGGATGCCGGTGATGCGGCAGTTTTCCCGGACGCGCCGGTCGATCTCCGCCTTTTCCAGCCCCATATTTTTGGGGCCGAAGGCCACGTCTGCATAGACGGTCTCCTCAAACAGCTGATATTCCGGATACTGAAAGACCAGCCCCACGGCAAACCGGGCGGCACGGGTCATCTCCTTGGTCTGGTAGATGTCCTCCCCATTGATGAGCACGCGCCCGGCGGTCGGCCGGAGCAGACCGTTGAAATGCTGGATCAGCGTGGATTTTCCGCTGCCGGTGTGGCCGATGAGGGCGATGAACTCCCCGTGCAGGGCGGAAAAGTCTACCCGATCCACGGCGGTCTTTTCAAAGGGCGTGCCGGAGCCGTAAACATGGGTGAGCTGTTCGATTCGCAATACTTCCTTCACGCTTACGCCTCCAAATACTTCAGGATCTCGTCGGCGCATTCCTCCACGGAAAGCGCCTCCAGGGAAAGCCCCGCGCCGTCCCGGTCCAGCGCATATAAAAGCTCCACCGTCTGGGGGACGGAGAGGGAAAGCTCCCGCATCCGCTCCACCTGGGAAAAGATCTGCCGGGGCGTGCCGTCCAGCGCCACCCGGCCCTGCTTCATGACAACGACCCGCTGGGCTGCTGCAGCCTCGTCCATATGATGCGTGATGAGCACCACGGTGACGCCCATCTCCCGGTTGAGCCGGTGGATGGCGGCCATCACCTCCGCCCGGCCGGAGGGATCCAGCATGGCGGTGGGCTCGTCCATAACGATGCATCGGGGCTGCATGGCAAGAATGCCTGCGATGGCCACCCGCTGCTTCTGCCCGCCGGAGAGCAGATGGGGGGCGCTTTGGGCATGATCGCTCATGCCAACGGCGGCAAGGCTCTCGTCCACTCTGCGGCGGATCTCCGCCGGCGGCAGGCCCATGTTTTCACAGGCAAAGGCCACGTCCTCCTCCACAACATTGGCGACGATCTGATTATCCGGGTTCTGAAAGACCATGCCTACCGTCTTGCGGATGTCAAACAGACGGCTCTCGTCAGCGGTGTCGATGCCGCCCACATAGACCTTTCCGCCGGAGGGCAGAAGGATGGCGTTGAGATGCTTGGCAAAGGTGGATTTTCCGCTGCCGTTGTGGCCTAAAACGGCGGTGAAGGAGCCTTCCTCGATGGAAAGGGTCACATCCTCCAGCGCCAGCGGACTGTCTTCGCTATAGCGGAAGGAAAGCTCCCGGGTCTCGATGATAACGGCCATATTATTTCCCTCCGATCCAGCGGCTGGCGTGGCCGCAGGGCAGCAGCAGACCCGTCTCCTGACATAAAAGGCCCAGCTCCGCCGCCTCCACCCGTCCGCCGTAAAGCGGCGTTACCGTGCGTCCCAGAATGTAGGCGGGAACGGAGGGGGAGATGCCCGCAGTGTAGGAATTGATGATGATGAACAGAGGCCGGTCGGAAAGCACCTGGGCGCAAAGAGAGACGAACTCGCCGATGCTCTCCTCAAAGCGCCAGACCTCGCCGTTTGGCCCCCGGCCGTAGGAGGGCGGATCCATGATGATGGCGTCGTATTTCCGGCCCCGGGTGATCTCCCGCTTGATAAACTTCTTGCAGTCGTCCACGATATAGCGGATGGGGGCGTTTTCCAGGCCGGAGGAGCGGGCGTTTTCCCGCGCCCAGGTGACCATGCCCCGGGCGGCGTCCACATGGCAGACGGAGGCCCCGGCGGAGGCGGCGGCAATGGTGGCGCCGCCAGTATAGGCAAAAAGATTCAAAACGCTCACAGGCCGGCCCGCCTCCCGGATCTGCCGGCGGATAAAATCCCAGTTGGCCGCCTGCTCGGGGAAGACGCCGGTGTGCTTGAAGCTCATGGGCTTGATGTTGAACACAAGGTCCTCGTAGCGGATAGTCCAATGCTCCGGCAGGTCCCGGATCTCCCAGCTGCCGCCGCCGGTCTTGCTCCGGTGGTAGACGGCGTTTGCCCGGGCCCAGAGGGGACTGCCGGCCTTTTCCCAGATGGCCTGGGGATCGGGCCGCACCAGGATCTGCTTTCCCCAGCGCTCCAGCCGCTGGCCGCCGCCGCAGTCCAGCAGCGCATAGTCCTGCCAATGTTCAGAAGTCCACATAAACGATATCCTTTCGGAGAGCGCGGCGGGCCGCGCGGATTAAGCTATAGTCAATCAGCTTATTCTAGCATTCCCCGCCAGTGCAGTCAAGGCTTTGCGCGGAGATTTACAGGGAGTTCACTTGTATCCGGCGCATTGACAGCGGCCCGCTGCGGGCATATAATTTTTACAGACAAAGCAGGGAGGCGGGCATATGAAACGGATCGTGATCGTAGGCGGCGGCGCCGCCGGCATGGCGGCGGCCATCGCTGCGGCGGAGCAGGCGCCCCGGGCGGAGATACGGGTGCTGGAGCGGCTGACCGCTCCGGGAAAAAAGCTTCTGGCCACCGGCAACGGCCGCTGTAACCTCACCAATCTCCGGGCGTCGCCGGCGCAGTATCAGACCTCGTCGCCGGAAGCGCTGGCGCAGATCCTTGCGGGTACGACGCCGGAGGATGTGCTGGCGTTTTTCCGGGCGCTGGGACTCTGGTGCGCGGAGGAGGATGAGGGCCGGGTCTATCCCCGCAGCCGCCAGGCCGCCTCTGTATTGGCGGTGCTGCAGCTGACCATGGAGCGCCGGGGCGTCCTGGTGGAATGCGGAAAGGCCGCTGCAGGGCTTTCCCGGGAGGGCAAGGGCTTTTCCCTCCGCTGTACCGACGGCAGCGAATACCGGGCCGACGCCGTCGTCCTGACCTCCGGCGGAAAGGCGGCGGGCAAGCTGGGCTCCGACGGCAGCGGCTACCGGCTGGCCAAGGCCATGGGCCACCATTGGGCCCCGCTTTATCCGGCGCTGACGCCGCTGAAATGCGATATGTCCCGCTGCGGCAGCCTGAAGGGCATCCGGGCGGAGGGCAGCGTGGCCCTGCAGGCCAACGGCGTGCTGCTGGGCCGGGAGACCGGCGAGGTGCAGTTTACCGAATACGGCCTTTCCGGCATCCCGGTGATGCAGCTTTCCGGCCTGCTGGGGCGGGTCCCGCCGGGGCAGAAGCTGCTGGCGGAGGTGGATCTTTTTCCGGAGCTGCCGGAAGCGGCGCTGCTGCGGGAGCTGCAGGAGCGCAAGCGCCGCCTGACCGGCGAGTCCTGCCGGACGCTGCTGCTGGGCCTGCTCCATGACCGGCTGGCGGCGGCTGCTCTGCGATGTGTGGACACACGGGAGGAGACGCCCATCCGCGCCCTTCCGGCGGAGAAGACGGAGGCCCTTTCCCGGCTATTGAAGGGCTGGCCCTTCCCGGTGCTGGGGCCGCTGGGCTACGACAGCGCCCAGGTCTCCGGCGGCGGTGTTTTGCTGGAGGAGATCTGGCCGGAGACCATGGAGTCCCGCCTGCAGCCCAGCCTGTATTTTGCGGGAGAGCTGTTGGACGCGGCAGGCGGCTGCGGCGGCTTCAATCTTCATTGGGCCTGGTGCACGGGCATCCGGGCAGGAAACAGCGCCGCGCTGGAAAAATAGGGGGTTGCGGTCTATCCGTCCGCTTCGCTGCATAGGCTTGGGCGGGAGATGATCACATGAAAAAGCTCGCCGCAGGCGTCCTCTGCCTGCTTTTGCTGCTCTCCGGCTGCGGAAAAGCCGCGCCCGGCCCGGAGCAGGTGAGGGAGACCTATCAAAACACGCTGGCCGCTGCCCGCTGCCGGGTGCGGACCTATGGCGGCTTCTGCTGCGAATATCTGCTGGAGCTGCAGGAGGGGGAGGACTGCTTTTCCGTGACGATACTGGAGCCTGCCTCGGTGGCGGGCATCCGGGCGGAGGTAGCCGCCGATGGCAGCGCCATCTGCTATGAGGACATTACGCTGGACGCCCTTCTGCCGGAGCCGGGGGGCTTTGCGCCGGCGGACGCGCTGCCCTGTCTGCTGGGGCAGCTGCGGGAGGAGCTCCCTGCCGGAGCGGGAGAAGTCTCTACAGACCTGGGCCGGCGGCTTCGGCTGGAATATCAGACGGATCTGCCGGACGGAACGCTGGTGCAGAAGCGGATCTTTCTGCTGCCGGAGACGCTTTTTCCGGAAAGCGCGGAGCTTTATCTGGGCGGAGCCCTGCAGCTGACGGTGCAGGTGGAAGAATTTTCGCTGACCCCGCGGGAACCGGTTGCGTCGACGCCGGAGCTGTGGTATACTGAGACTGTCACAGCCCTTGCCGGGCGCGCATAGCATGGAGCGAGACACGCCGCGGCATTTCACGGGGCGAAACCTGTGAGCTTGTGATTAAAAAGCGTCACCGCGTGGAATGATATGGTTGCGGACTTGTCCGACTTGATTCCTGCGGAGCGTGATACTGTGGAACATCAACCGAATATCGTCAGACGCGGCGAGATCTATTATGCGGATCTCAGTCCGGTGGTGGGCAGCGAGCAGGGCGGTATGCGCCCGGTGCTCATCGTGCAGAACGATGTGGGCAATCGCTACAGCCCCACCGTCATCGCCGCCGCCATCACATCCCAGCAGAACAAGGCCCGGCTCCCTACCCATATCGAGCTGGAGGCCCGGAGCTTTGGTCTCTCCAAAAATTCCGTGGTGCTGCTGGAGCAGATGCGGACGCTGGACAAACGCCGTCTGCGGGACCGGATGGGCTGTCTGGATCAGGCGGCCATGGAGCGGGTGGATGGCGCCATCGCCATCAGTCTGGGCCTGCGGCCCGGGCGGGATGCTACAATGGAGGGATAACGTGAAGAAAGAAAACAAGTGGGGGATCCGGATCGTCTGCGTGCTCACCGGCCTGCTGATGGCCGTGGGCTGCTATGCCATTGCAGCGGAATACGGTAGCCAGAGCGACCCGCTGGTCACGCTGAGCTACATAAACGAGGTCCTGCTGCCGCAGACGAAAAGCGAGATGGACGAAAAGCTTGCCCAGACGCTGAACGATTATGATCAGACTCTGCAGCAGAAGACGCAGGAGCTGGAAAGCTATGTGGATCAGCAGGTGCGCAAGCATTCCTCCGGCCAGCTGGACAGCGCGGTGATCGACCAGATCGCCGCCGCCGTGGTGCAGCAGATGGGCGGCGTCTCCGGCGGCTCCGCTTCCTGGGCGGTGGTGCAGATCCCCGCGGGAGCAACGGTCTCCTGCGGCGTGGGCTGTCAGGTGATCCTCCGCTCCGGCGCGGCCGTCTGCGCGGCTGCCGGGTCTCCGGGCCTGGTGGATCTCAGCGATGCGGAAACGCTGGAAAATGGCAAGGGACTGCAGGCCAACCACCTTTATATCATAAACGCCGAGGGCCGGGGCTTTACCTCCGCCCAGGGCTGCTCTGTGCTGATCGCCGGCGATTATACTGTCGCCTGACAAGGGCAAAGCGGCCTTCCGGCCCAAAGCGCGAAACAATACGAACAGAAACACGCCATTTTACCCCGCTTTGGAGGAAAATGGCGTGTTTTTTGAAAAAACAGCTTGACTGTAAAGCTGCTTTATCCTTTATGATACAGGGCAGAGCAAAGGAGGCGACACGATGACCATCAAAGAGCTGGAGGTGCGGCTGGGGATCTCCCGGGCCAACATCCGTTTTTATGAAAAGGAAGGGCTGCTGCGTCCGGCGCGGCGGGCCAACGGCTATCGGGACTATTCCGCGGAGGACGCCGCTGCGCTGGAAAAGATCGCCCTGCTGCGGCGGCTGGGCATGCCGGTGGAGACCATCCGGCAGGTGCAGAGGGAAGAGCTTTCCCCGCAGACTGCACTGCGGCGGCAGGATCTGGCGTTGAAGGCTTTGAAAATGGAGAGATGGCAAGCCAGAAGGCTTTGCACCGCCATGCTGGAAGAGCAGGTGACCTATGCGGCGCTGGAGCCGGAAAAATACCGCGGGGCCCTGCCGCAGCCTGCGGCCGCCGCACCGGCGCTGCCGCCGGAGGAGCAGCGGGAGCCTGCCGTGACCCATTGGGTCCGCCGGGGCCTTGCCCGACTGCTGGATCTGGGCCTTTGCTGGGGCCTGTGGTTTGCGGTGTGCTTCGGCATGCTTCAATGCACCGTAAGCCACTGGCTGCTCCAGCTGCTGGCGGTGATGGGGCTTTGCCTGCTGCTGGAGCCGGTCCTGCTGGCCCTTTGGGGCACAACACCGGGAAGGTATCTGCTGGGATTGCAGCTGGAAAGCGGGATACCTGGGCCGGATCGCCGCCTGACCTATGGGGAAGCGCTCTGGCGGACGGCCCATGTGCTGCTGTACGGGCTGCTGCTGGGGATCCCCATCCTCGGCTGGATCCTGATCTTCAAGGTCTGCTATGATTCCCGGCAGGGAAAGGTGCAGCGCTGGAACGAGGACTGGGATTATTATCTGGCGGAGCGGCCGCGGCAATGGATCTTTGACCTGATGGCGGCGGGGCTGGCGGTGCTGCTGGTGCTGCTCCCGGGCCGGCTGCTGGCGCTGCCCTATGCTGCGCCGCTGACGCCAGCGCAGTATGCCGCCAATCTGAACCGGGCCATGGCGGCCAGCGGCCAGCGGGGGAGGATGACGGCGGAGGGCGCCTGGAAAAATGCAGCCGACGCGCCGGCACAGCAGATCGTTACCGATGCAGCCGGCCATGTCTGCCGGGTGCGCATGACCGTTTCCATGGAGCGGCAGACCTATCAGGTCTATGAATATGGCACGGTGCAGCAATGGTTGGAGGTTTGGGGCTATGTGATCCAAAGCGCCGATGCGCTGGCGGGCCGGGGCGGGGAAGACGCGGCTTACGCCATAACGAAGGCCATACAAAAGCAAAGCGCAGGGTTTTACGGCGTGACGGAGGTGGACGCCGCGGCGGAGGGCTGGCGTGTCGTCTCAGCGCTGACCCCGTCGGCAGACGGAGAAACGGCGGTCTTTGCGGCGGAGATCCTCTGTCCGGCGGCGTAAAGTCCGTTTTTGCTTGCGCTTTTCCGCCGCTTTTTATATAATAAAGGAAAGAAAGGCGGGGATGGCGTTTGCGGGAGCAGTTTATGCGCATGGCGCTGGAGCAGGCGGAGCAGGCGCGGCGGCTGGGCGAGGTGCCGGTGGGCTGCGTCGTGGTGAAGGACGGGCAGGTCATCGGCCGGGGCTATAACCGGCGGGAAACGGACCGGACTGTTCTGGGCCACGCGGAGCTGATGGCGATCCGGCAGGCGGAGCAGGCGCTGGGCGACTGGCGGCTCACGGGCTGCACCCTGTATGTGACGCTGGAGCCCTGTCCCATGTGCGCCGGCGCGATACTCAACGCCCGGCCGGAGAGCGTGGTCTTCGGGGCCTCCGACCCGGTCTTCGGGGCCTGCGGCGGCGTGATGAATCTTTTTGAGGAGGCCTTCGGCGTGCGGATCCGGCTCTATGGCGGCGTCCTGGCGGCGGAATGCGCCGGGCTGCTGCAGGAATTTTTCTCCGATCTGCGCAAGAAATAACAGAACAACGCACACACTAAGGGCGGCAGCTTGCCGCCCTTTTTAGCACTCTTCCGGGGTGTTAAACAATTGGATATACAATGTTACCAATTTGTTCACATATTTTTTGGAAAAAGGGTTGACAATCGGGAAAAAAGTGGTAAGCTATGATTAGCACTCGGAGATGATGAGTGCTAAAATGAAAGGGGGAAGAAAGATGGAGCTTCCGGAACGAAAGCGCAGGATCTTGAAGGCGATCGTGGAGAGCTACATCGATACGGCGGAGCCGGTGGGGTCCAAGACCCTGGCCGACAGCTTTGATACGCCGATCTCTTCCGCCACCATCCGCAACGAGATGAGCGAGCTGGAGGAGCTGGGCTATCTGGAAAAGCCCCATGTCTCTGCGGGAAGGATCCCTTCCTTCGCCGCGTACCGGCTCTATGTGAACGAGCTGATGGAGCAGACCAGAGTGGCCACCAACGAGCTGGAGGCCATGCGGCTGATGATGGAGGCCAAGATGAAAGAGATCGGCAATGTGATGGTCTCCGCCTCCAAGGTCATCGGCGAGATGACCCAGCACACCGCCGTGGCTATGATCTCCCGCAAGGGCAGCGACAAGGTCAAAAAATGCGAGCTCATCACGGTGGATCAGGGAAAGAGCTATGCCGTGATTCTGGTCACGGGCAGCGATGTGAAAAACAAGATGTTCCGCCTGCAGGAGCCGGTGGACCCCTCCACCGCCGCCATGCTGGCCACAGCGCTGAATATGGCCATCGAGCAGGACCGGCTGGAGCAGCTGCTTTCCTCTGTTTCCCAGGGGATGGGCGAGAACTCGCAGGTCTGCCGCTTCACCGCCGATATTCTGGATTTTATCCGGAGCACCGAGGCGGGCAGCCGGCCGGAGGTCTATATCGATGGCGCGGCCCGGCTTTTGGACAACCGGGAATATCAGGACACCGGGCGGGCCCGGGAGCTGCTGGAATATTTTTCCGACCGGAGCCGGGTGGGTGAGCTGCTGGAAACGGCAGACGGAAGCCCCATCAATGTGCGCATCGGGCCGGAGCTGCAGGATCCCAGTATGCGGGACGCCGGACTGGTATTTACCAGCTACGATATTGATCAAAACACCAAAGGCATCGTGGGCATCATCGCCCCGGCCAGAATGGATTATGCCGACATCTGCGCAAAGCTGGCGGCCTTTACACAGGCCATCAGAAGCGTGATGGGCCGGTCAATCAAACAATTAAAGGATGCAGGTGAGACCGATGAGCGAAGAAAAGAAGAATCCTGAAACCCAGGCGGAGCAGGCCCCGGAGCAGACGCCGGAGACCCGGCCGGAAACGCCGGAGACCCAGCCCGCCAAGGCCCACGGCAAGGAAAAAAACGAAAAAAACGAGAAAAAGCACGCGGCCAAGCTGGAGGAAAAGATCTGCCAGCTGGAGGAGGAGGCCGCCCGAAAGACGGAGACCTATATGCGCGTGCTGGCGGAATACGATAACTTCCGCAAGCGCTCCCAAAAGGAGCGGGACAGCACCTATCAGGATGCGCAGATCAGCACCATCGGTCTGTTTCTGCCGGTGCTGGACAATCTGGAGCGGGCCGCTTCCGCCGCCGAGGCAGACGAGGGCGTCCGCATGATCCTGAAGCAGTTCCAGGATCTGCTCAAAAAGTGCGGCGTGGAGGAATGCGGCAAGGAGGGCGAAGCTTTCGATCCCAATTTCCACAATGCCGTCATGCACCAGGAGGGCGAGGGCGCCGGCGAGCCGGTGATCGTTCAGGTGCTGCAGAAGGGCTACACCCTGAACGGCCGCCTGATCCGCCCTGCCATGGTCAAGACCACGGACTGAGCGGCAGACAGACACATTTCATCCCGATAATAATAAAATAAAAAATAGAACTATGGAGGAACTTAACTATGTCTAAAATCATTGGTATTGATCTGGGCACCACCAACTCCTGCGTCGCCGTGATCGAAGGCGGCGAACCTGTCGTTATCCCTAACGCGGAAGGCGCACGGACAACGCCCTCCGTTGTTGCGTTTTCCAAGACCGGTGAGCGCATGGTCGGCCAGGTGGCAAAGCGCCAGGCTGTCTCCAACCCCCAGCGCACCATCAGCTCTATCAAGCGGAAGATGGGTACCGACTATAAGGTCGAAATCGATGGCAAGACTTACACGCCTCAGGAGATCTCCGCGATGATCCTGCAGAAGCTGAAGACCGACGCCGAGGCTTATCTGGGCGAAAAGGTCACGGAAGCCGTCATCACCGTTCCTGCGTACTTTACCGATGCGCAGCGTCAGGCCACCAAGGACGCCGGTAAGATCGCCGGCCTGGAGGTCAAGCGTATCATCAACGAGCCTACAGCCGCGGCGCTGGCTTACGGCATCGATAAGGAAAATGAGCAGAAGGTTATGGTCTATGACCTGGGCGGCGGCACCTTCGA
>DHMK01000014.1:12769-48833 GCA_002405755.1 Clostridiales bacterium UBA4644 | reverse complement strand
GCTGCGAGACCGAGGTGGCCTCAAAGCCCCGGGTGGAAAACAGTTCCAGAGCGGCTTGCAGGATATGCCGGCGGGTATTGCTTTTTTCCATGCGGCCTCCCGCCTCCCTTCTGCCGGTTTTCTTTATTATAGCTTCCTAACGGTAGTTTGTCAATCGGCTTTCGCAGGCGCGGCGGCAAAAAATCGGATGATTTGTAAACAGATTGTATGACATTTATGAACGTTAGCACTCTCCTGTTGACAGTGCTAAAAACCGTGGTATACTGAAGCTGTTCTTAAGAGAGGGACGCAAGGATCCCCCGGAAGAGAACGAACAAATAATATTCGATCACCTGCCGCCGCAGGGAAGGCTTCCCCCGGCGGAGACCAAATTGAAACGGAGGAATGAATTATGTTGCCCAGCATCTTTGGCGAAAACCTTTTTGAAGACTTTTTCTCTGATCCCTTTGACATGATGGTTCCTCAGACCCGCAATGTCCTTTACGGCAAGCACGGCAAGAACCTGATGAAGACCGATGTGCGGGAAAACGAAAGCTCCTATGAGCTGGATATCGATCTGCCCGGCTTCAAGAAGGACGAGGTCAGCGTAGAGCTGAAGGACGGCTATCTGACCATCAGCGCCGCCAAGGGCGTGGATAAGGATGAAAGCGACAAGAAGGGCAAGTACATCCGGCAGGAGCGCTATGCCGGCGCCTGCAGCAGGACCTTCTATGTAGGCCGCGAGGTGCGGCCGGAGAACATCAGCGCCCGGTATGAGGACGGTATCCTGCGGCTGTCTGTCCCCAAGGCTGCCCAGAAGCAGCTGCCGGAAAGCTCTTCCGTCACCATCGAATGACCGCCTGACCGGTCTGCCCCGGCTCTTCGGAGCCGGGGCTTTTTCCTTTTTCGCAGAGGCCTTGCATGGCGCTGTATAAAATATCATATAAAACGAAAGGGAGCCTTGCCGAAGTTTCGTTGAGCTTGCACATTGACTTTCCGCATCAACGGCGCTACAATAGCACCATCATTTTTGAAACAGTTTTTTCGGAAGGAGGACGGAAGCATGAAGCGTTTTGTTGAAAAAGCCTGCAATGCAAAGACCTGCTCTGCTTCTGCCCAGTGTGCGGAGGCTTCTTGCTGCTGCGCTTCCTCCGCCCGCTTTTTCCTGCTGATGGACGCCATGCTTCTGGCGTCCATTTCTATTTGCATGATCTTTCACCTGCGCCTGTCTGTTCTGGTACTGGCGCTGATCCTGGTCGGCCTGTATATTATTACGCTGGTCTGGAACAAAACCCCTGGTCGGAAGAGCTTACTGTTGGCAAAATGATCCATTGATACAGTAGAGCGGTTCCGCCGGGAAGGCGGAGCCGCTTTTTTGTATATACTACACATGAAATTATTTTATGAAGCAAAGGAGAACGGAACCATGAAAAAGAAAGTATTGTGTGCGGTCCTCGCTGCGGCCATGGTATTTGTCCTGGCTGCCTGCGGACAGAACAACGCAAACAACAACAACAACAACAACAACACGAGTAATAACAACGACGGCAACGGCGCTCAGACCGCCGACGATGTCCTGAAGCTGGGCTGCATCGGCCCCCTCACCGGCGGCTATGCCAACTACGGTCTGTCCGTTCAGAACGGCGCAAATCTGGCCGTGGAGGAGATCAACCAGGCCGGCGGCGTCTGCGGCAAGCAGCTGACCCTGGAGTTTCAGGATTCCCAGGGTGATCCGGAGAGCGCAGTCAACGCTTACGGCAAGCTGATGGACGATGGGATGCAGATCTCTCTGGGCACGGTCTTCTCCGGCGAGATGGCCTCTGTCACAGCGGCGGCCCGGGATGACGATATCCTGCTGCTGACCCCCTCCGGCTCCAACGACAAGTGCATTGACGGCAACGACAAGGCCTTCCGCGTCTGCTTCTACGATTCCTATCAGGGCGCGGCCGCTGCGGAATATATCAGCGACAATCAGCTGGCCACCGAGGTGGGCATCCTCTACGAGAGCGACTATGACTATTCTGTGGGTCTCTACAACGCCTTTGTGGAAAAGGCCGCGGAGCTGAACCTGACCATCAAGGAGACCCAGACCTTCACCACCACCACTGCCACCGACTTTTCCACCCAGATTGACGCGCTGGTCGCTTCCGGCGTCAAGGTCGTCTTTATCCCCATCTACGCGGAAGAGGCTTCCACCTTCCTGACCCAGGCCAAGGGCAAGTTTGCCGATGACGTTTACTTCTTCGGCGCCGATGGTCTGGACGGCATCCTGGGCAAGGTGGAGCAGGATCCCTCCATCGCGGACAACGTGCTGATGCTCACGCCCTTTGCCGCCGATTCCACCGACGAAAAGGTCCAGGCCTTCGTCAGCGCCTACAAGGCCGCTTATAACAACGAGACTCCCGATCAGTTCGCCGCCGACGGCTACGATGCCGTTTATGCCGTGAAGGCCGCTGTGGAAAAGACCGGCGGCGATGTGTCCGGCACGGCGCTGGCCCAGGCCATGACCCAGATCACCGTGGAGGGCGTTACCGGCACCATGACCTGGACGGCCGATGGCAACACCCAGAAGGCGGCCAGCGCCATCCTCTACCACGACGGCGTGGGCACCACCTTCGCAAAGTAACCTGCAGCTTCTCTCTTTTCCCCTCTTATCATCTGCGCGATGCCTCCGGGGCCTTCGGGTCCTCGGGGCATATGCGCGCCCGGAAGGAAGGATCTCATTATGATCAAACTGATCCAGACCCTGATCAGCGGCCTGAGCCTTGGCAGCATCTATGCCCTCATCGCTCTGGGCTATACCATGGTCTACGGCATCGCAAAGATGCTGAACTTCGCCCATGGCGATATCATCATGATCGGCGCTTATGCCGGCATTGTGACTGTGACGCAGCTTGGCCTGCCGCCGGTGATCGCCATTGTGCTCAGTGTGGCTGTATGCGCCCTTCTGGGCATGACCATCGAGCATTTTGCCTATAAGCCCCTGCGGCAGGCGCCGGCCCTGAGCGTATTGATCACGGCCATCGGCGTCAGCTATCTGCTGCAGAATCTGGCGCTGCTGATCTTCGGCTCCCAGCAGAAGGCCTATCCCACGCTGGTGACGCTGCCCGAGCTGCGGCTGGGCGCGGTGACGGTGAGCGGCATCACGCTTCTCACGCTGGCCACCACCGCGCTCATCATGGTGGGGCTGACGCTGTTCATCAACAAGACCAAGCTGGGCAAGGCCATGCGGGCCGTCTCGGAGGATAAGGCGGCGGCCTCGCTGATGGGCATTAGCGTCAACCGTACCATCACCCTGACCTTTGTCATCGGCTCGGCGCTGGCCGCCTTTGCCAGCATCTTCTACGGAATGTCCTACGTCTATATCAAGCCCACCACCGGCGCCATGCCCGGCATCAAGGCCTTTACCGCGGCCGTATTCGGCGGCATCGGCTCCATTCCCGGAGCCATGCTGGGCGGCATCCTGCTGGGTCTCATTGAGCAGCTTTCCAAGACCTATATCTCCACCCTCTGGGCCGACGCCATCGTCTTCGGCGTGCTGGTGCTGGTGCTGGTGGTCCGGCCCACGGGTCTGCTGGGCAAAAAAATCAGCGAGAAGGTGTAACGGCTATGGCAAAAAGAAAAAAGCTCCGGGGCGCAGGCGATCTTGCGACCTTCGCCCTCACCGCCGCCGCGTTTCTGGCGGTGGGGCTGCTGCTCAGCGGCGGCCACCTGACCCGCCAGGTCTCCAATATGCTGCTGCCCATCTCTGTTTATATCGTGCTGGCCGTCTCGCTGAATCTGGTGGTCGGCCTGCTGGGCGAGCTTTCCCTGGGCCATGCGGGCTTCATGTCCGTGGGCCTGTTCAGCGGCTGTCTGCTGTCCATCGCCCTCAGCGGCAGCCTGCCGCTGGTGGTGCGGCTGCCTCTTTCCATGCTGCTAGGCGGCCTTGTCGCGGCGCTGTTCGGCCTTCTGGTGGGCCTGCCGGCCCTGCGGCTGAAGGGCGACTATCTGGCCATCGTAACGCTGGCCTGCGGTGAGATCGTGAAGAACATCATCACGAATCTGAACGTTACCGGCGGCGCTCTGGGCCTGGATACCGGCGCCATCTATTCCAAGGCGGCCACGCTGCTGCCCTATGGCGCGGCGCTGGTGCTGCTGACGGTGCTGGTGATGATGCATCTGAAGCGCTCCAAGCACGGCCGGGCCATCATGGCCATCCGGGACAACCGCATCGCCGCAGAAAGCGTGGGCATCAATGTGACCCGCTATAAGCTGACGGTCTTCATGCTGTCTGCCTTCTTTGCCGGCGCGGCCGGCGCGCTTTACGGCCACTGCTTCGCCAATGTAAAGGCCGCGGCCTTTGACTATAATATGTCCATTGAGATCCTGGTCATCGTGGTGCTGGGCGGCATGGGCAGCGTCCCCGGCTCCATTGTGGCTGCGGTGGTGCTGCAGGCGCTGCCGGAGGCCATGCGGGAGTTTGCGGATTACCGGATGCTGGTCTATGCCGTGGTGCTGATCCTGGTGATGCTGGTGACCAACAATCCGAAGCTCCGCGCGCTGGCAGGATCGCTGCACCCTGCGCGGATCGCCGAGCGGCAGCGGGAAAAGAAGCGCTCCGGAAAGGAGGCGGCGTAAATGTCGAAACGAACCAAGCTGGTCCCGGTGGTGCGCACGGCGCTGCTGCCGGAGCGGGATGTGAACAAGCGCCCCATTCTGGAGTGTATCGATCTGGGCATCACCTTCGGCGGGCTCAAGGCGGTGGATAATCTGAACATCACCGTGGGCCGCACGGAGATCGCCGGTCTCATCGGCCCCAACGGCGCGGGCAAGACCACCGTCTTCAACCTGCTCACCAAGGTCTATCAGCCCACCCACGGCACCATCCTGCTGGACGGCCGGGACATCCACGATCTGAACACCGCCCAGGTGAACCGGGCAGGCATCGCCCGGACCTTTCAGAATATCCGGCTGTTTTCTCAGCTGACGGTGGAGGAAAACATCACCGTGGCCATGAGCAGCCAGATCGAATACAATATGTTCAGCGGCATTTTCCGCCTTCCCTCCTTCTGGAAGGGAGAGCGGGTAGCCCATGAGCGGGCTATGGAGCTGCTTTCCATCTTCCATATGGAAGCATTCGCCCAGGACAAGGCAGGCAGCCTGCCCTACGGCGCTCAGCGCCGGCTGGAGATCCTCCGCGCGCTGGCCACCAACCCCTGCCTGCTGCTGCTGGACGAGCCGGCGGCGGGCATGAACCCCTCGGAGACGGCGGAGCTGATGGAAAACATCCGCACCATCCGGGATACCTTCGGCATCGCCGTCCTGCTCATCGAGCACGATATGAACCTGGTGATGAACGTCTGTGAGGGCATCGCCGTGCTGAACTTCGGCAAGCTCATCGCCAAGGGCTCGCCGGAGGACATCCAGGCCGATCCCCAGGTCGTTGAGGCCTATCTGGGCAAAAACAAGGAGGTGCAGGCATGAGCGAGGCATTGCTTCAGGTGAAGGACCTGCAGGTCTATTACGGCAGCATCCACGCGGTCAAGGGCGTCTCCTTTGAGGTCCGGGAGGGGGAGATCGTCACCCTCATCGGCGCAAACGGCGCGGGAAAATCCACCGTGCTCAACACGGTCTCCGGCCTGCTCCATCCCCAGAGCGGCAGCGTGATCTTCGACGGCCACGACCTGCGCGGCGTTCCGCCCCACAAGATCGTCAAGCGCGGTCTGGCCCAGGTCCCCGAGGGACGGCACGTGTTTCTGGAGATGACCGTGGAGGAGAATCTGGAAATGGGCGCTTATACCCAGCCCGCCTCCTCCATCCAGACCGGCATCGAGGATGTTTACCGCCGCTTCCCCCGTCTGGCGGAGCGGCACAAGCAGGTGGCCGGAACGCTTTCCGGCGGCGAGCAGCAGATGCTGGCCATGGGCCGGGCGCTGATGTCCAAGCCCCGGCTGCTGATGCTGGACGAGCCCTCCATGGGCCTTGCGCCCATTCTGGTGCAGCAGATCTTCGATATTATCCGCGAGCTCCACGCGGCAGGCACCACGATCCTTCTGGTGGAGCAAAACGCCCAGGCGGCGCTCTCCGTGGCAGACCGGGCCTATGTTCTGGAGACGGGCAGCATCTCCCTCTCCGGCACGGGGGCGGAGCTGATGGCAAGCGACGCAGTGCGCAAGGCCTATCTGGGCGGCTGACAAGGCAGCTTCCGCGTTTTCGCTTCTTTCTTCATAATACAGCGGCAGGAGTCCGGGCAGGCGCAAGCACCCGGGCTCCTGCTGCCGTTTGCGCCCTTGACAAGCGCGGCGGGAAGTGGTAAACTGCGGTTGATTAGAGTAATTTAACCGCTCGTCGGAGAGCAGTAAGGAGGATCCCATGTTTGAAACCGTTATCCGCATCGACGGGATGATGTGCGGCATGTGCGAGGCCCATATCTGCGACGCCATCCGCAGCGCTGTTCCGGTGAAAAAGGTCTCTGCGTCCCACGGAAAGGGGCAGGCTGTGGTGATCAGCCAGCAGCCGCCGGACGAGGCCGCCCTGAAGGCCGCCATCGAAAAGACCGGCTATACCTTTTTGGGGCTGGAAAGCCATCCCTATGAAAAAAAGGGCCTGTTCGGCCTTGGAAAAAAGCGCTGACAAGGAAAGCGCCTGCCGCAAGGGCAGGCGCTTGAGGCTGTCGAAAAACCGCTTCGCTATGGTTTTCTCGACAGTTTGGCTCCGGCCTGCGGGCCGGTTTCACCGATTTTTTGCGAAAAATCGGCGGGTTACGGTATTTTTTCCCGGCACATGTCCGCGAAAAAACATCCCATAAAAAAAGCCTGCGGGTTCCGCAGGCTTTTTCGACAAGCTGAAGCGCCTGCCGCAAGGGCAGGCGCTTTTTCATCGCTTGTTATTTGGCGGGATCGCAATGCTCGGAGGGCTGGGGCTCCTCATGGCCGTGGCCATGATCCTCATGACAGCTGCTGCAGTTGGCGTCGCAGCCAACAATGGGCTTGGGATCGATGCCCTGCCGCTGATAATAGTCCGCCAGTGCGGCCCGGATGGCCTCCTCCGCCAAAACGGAGCAGTGGACCTTCACGGGGGGCAGACCGTCCAGCGCTTCCATCACGGCCTTGTTGGTGAGCTGAAGCGCCTCCTGAATGGACTTGCCCTTCACCAGCTCGGTGGCCATGGAGGAGGTGGCCACGGCAGCGCCGCAGCCGAAGGTCTGGAATTTCACATCCTTGATGATGCCGTCCTCGATCTTCATCATCATCTTCATGATATCGCCGCACTTCTGATTGCCCACCATGCCAACGGCGTTGGCGTCCGGCAGGTCGCCCACATTGCGGGGATGGGCGAAATGATCCATGACTTTTGCAGAATAATCCATGCTCGTACCTCCTCAGTTCTGTTTTGGATCCCAAATGGGAGACATGGCCCGCAGCGTCTCCACGACGCCCTTCAGGCGCTCCAGAATATAATCCACATCCTCCTCCGTGTTCTGCGGCCCCAGTGTCAGGCGCAGAGAGCCGTGGGAGATCTCGTGGCTCAGGCCGATGCCCAGCAGCACATGGCTGGGATCCAGGCTGCCCGTGGAGCAGGCGGAGCCGGTGCTGGCGCAGATGCCGTTCATATCCAGCCGCAAAACCAGGCTCTCTCCCTCGATGGCGTTGATGCAGAAGGAGCAGGTGCCCGGCAGGCGCTGGGTGGGATGGCCCGTCAGGATGGTCTGGGGCAGCTGCAAAACGCCGTCGATGAGCTTGCGGGACAGCGCGCCGATGTAGGCGGTCTCCCGGTCCATATTCACCCGCTTCAGCCGGGCAGCTTCGCCCAGGCCCACGATGGAGGCGATATTCTCCGTGCCGGAGCGGAGGCCCCGTTCCTGTCCGCCGCCGGTGATCTGCGGCTCCAGCCGGATGCCCTTGCGGACATAAATGGCCCCAACGCCCTTGGGGGCGTTGATCTTATGGCCGGAGAGGGAAAGCATATCGATGTTCATTGCCTTCACATCGATGGGCACATGACCGTAGGCCTGCACGGCATCGGTATGGAACACAACGCCCTTTTCATGACAGACCCGGCCCAACTCCGCCACGGGGTTGATGGTGCCGATCTCATTGTTGGCAAACATGATGGAGACCAGCGCGGTGTCCGGCCGGATGGCCCGCTCCAGCGCCTGGGGCTCCACCTGACCGTATTGGTTCACCGGCAGGTAGGTGACCTCAAAGCCCTCCTTCTCCAGCGCCTGGGCGGTGTAGAGGATGGCGTGGTGCTCGATGGTGGAGATGATGAGATGCTTTTTGCCCTTGGCCTGACGGGAATGGAGATAGCCCCGCAGCGCCAGATTGTCAGATTCGCTGCCGCAGCCGGTGAAGGTGATCTCCGCAGGCTCGGCGTTCATCAGCAGCGCCACCTCCCGCCGGGCGTTTTCCAGAGCCTTGTGGCTGCTCTGGCCCAGGCGGTAGAGGGTGCTGGCATTGCCATATTCCGTGGTGAGGAAGGGCATCATTTTATTCAGGACGTCGGCGTGGATGGGAGTGGTCGCCGCGTTGTCCGCATAGACAAAACGATCTTCCATGGGGTTGTGTTGCTCCTTTCGGCGGGCCTTGGACCCGTTCTTTTGATTTCAGGTATAATATACACCTTTTTAGTGGCCTTTACAAGTGGCAAATGTAAATTTTTCCGTGATTTTTCAGGTTTTTGGGCCAAAAAACGGCCGCCGCAGGATCTCCGCGGCGGCCGGCAGCCTGTTAAAGATAAAGCTCGGATCTTGCGTAAAGGGCGGCCCGGCCCGCCAGGCAGACGGTGTCCCCCTCCATCCGGCAGATCAGCTCTCCGCCCCGGGGCGAGGCCTGCCAGGCCCGCAGCTCCGTTTTCCCCGTGACCCTGGCCCAATAGGGGATGATATGGCAGTGGCCGGAGCCGCACACCGGATCCTCCGGAACGCGCAGCTTGGGCGCAAAGCTCCGGGAGACGCAGTCCCATTCCCGGCCCGGCGCCGTAACGTTCAGCAGCAGGCCGTCCAGCGCCAGCAGCTTGTCCATATTGGGCGAAAGGCTGCGGACGGTCTCCTCCCGATCAAAGACGCAGAGCAGATCCCGTCCCAGCCAGGCCTCCCGGGGGCGTGCGCCCATGGCCTCCGTCATGGCGTCGGTAACGGGGACCTGCCGGAGGGGATAGGCCGGAAAGCGCATCTCATAAAGCTCGCCGGTCTTTTCCACCGTCAGCAGGCCGCTGCGGGTAAAAAAGGACAGCGCGGTCCGCTCCGGCTCATAAAACCGCAGGATCACATAGGCCGTGGCCAGCGTGGCGTGGCCGCAAAGATCGATCTCGCCGCCGGGCGTGAACCAGCGCAGCCGATAGCCCTCCCCCTCCCGCACGGCAAAGGCCGTCTCGGAGAGATTGTTCTCCCGGGCGATCTCCAGCATCCGCTCCTCCGGCAGCCACGCCTTCAGAATATTCACGGCGGCGGGATTCCCCCGGAAGACCCGGTCGGTAAATGCGTCTACAGTGTATTGGATCAGCATAAAGGCTCCTTTCAGCCAAGGGAACGGTATTTCTTCGTCTGTGCCACGGCCAGCGCGTCGCAGCGGTTGTTATAGGCATTGTCCGCATGGCCCTTGACCCAGTGGAAGCGCACCTGATGGCGGCTCAGCTGCTCGTCCAGCTGCTGCCACAGCTCCTGATTGAGCACGGGAGCCTTGTCCGCCCTCCTCCAGCCCCGTTTTTTCCAGTTCTCCAGCCAGTGCTGGTTGATGGCGGAGGCGATATACTGGCTGTCGGTATAAAGCTCCACCTGGCATGGCTCCTTCAGGGCGGCAAGGCCCTGGATCGCGCCGGTGAGCTCCATCCGGTTGTTGGTGGTGGCGGCCGCGCCGCCGGAAAGCTCCTTTTCCAGCCCCTGATAGATCAGAATGGCTCCCCAGCCGCCGGGGCCGGGGTTTCCGCTGCAGCTGCCATCGGTATAAAGCTCCACGCGCTTCATGGGCTTATTCCCCCAGGTCGAGCTTCAGATGCAGCTCATCCAGCTGCTTCTGGGTCACCTCGGAGGGCGCGCCCATCATGATATCCTGGGCGTTTTTGTTCATGGGGAAGGGGATGATCTCCCGGATGGAATCCTCTCCGGCCAGCAACATGACGATCCGGTCGATGCCGGGGGCGATGCCCGCGTGAGGCGGCGCACCGTAGCAGAAGGCGTTGTACATGGCGGGGAACTTGGACTTCACATCCTCCTCGCCCAGACGGACCATCTCAAAGGCCTTGATCATGATCTCGGGATCGTGGTTGCGGACCGCGCCGGAGGAAAGCTCCACGCCGTTGACCACCAGATCGTACTGATCCGCGGTGATGGTCAGGGGATCCAGCTGGCCCCGCTCCGCCTGCAGCAGCGGCTCAATGCCGCCCTTGGGCATGGAGAAGGGATTGTGGCAGAACTCCAGCTGGCCGGATTCCTCGCCGATCTCATACATGGGGAAATCTACGATCCAGCAGAACTCATAGCGCTCCTTGTCCATATGGTTGGGGCAGAGCGCGCCCAGCTTATTGCGCAGGACGCCGGCGGTCTTCTGGGCGACAGACTTCTTGCCTGCGGCCAGACCCACGAAGCAGCCGGGCTTCAGGTCCAGCGCCTCCACCACCTGATCCTTGATGGGCGCGATGAACTTGGCGATGCCGCCCACGATCTCCCCGGCCTCATCATAGCGGAACCAGTAGGGCTTACTGCCGGCCTGGACCTCCACGTCGCTGCACAGTGCGTCGATCTGCTTGCGGGTGGCGGAGAAATCCGTGACCACCACGGCCTTCACCGTATTGCCCTCGAAGGGGCCGAAGCCGCAGCCGGAGAGCAGCGCCGTAGCGTCCCGGATCAGCAGATCGATGCGCAGATCGGGCTTGTCGGAGCCGTAAAGCTCCAGCGCATCGTTATAGGCGATGCGGCGGAAGGGGGGCTGGGAGGCGATATCGTACTTGCCGTATTTGGCAAAGATGGGGGGGAACACGTCCTCGATGACGGAGAACACATCCTCCTGGGTGGCGAAGGCCATCTCCATGTCCAGCTGATAAAACTCGCCGGGAGAGCGGTCGCCCCGGGCGTCCTCATCCCGGAAGCAGGGCGCGATCTGGAAATAGCGGTCAAAGCCGGAGGTCATCAGCAGCTGCTTGAACTGCTGTGGCGCCTGGGGCAGGGCATAGAACTTGCCGGGGTGCTTCCGTGCGGGGACCAGATAGTCCCGGGCGCCCTCGGGAGAGGAGGCGGTGAGGATGGGGGTGGTGATCTCCAGGAAATCATGCTCCATCATGGCCTTGCGGATGGCGGCCACCACCTGGCAGCGCAGGATGATATTGCCCTTGACGGCGGGGTTGCGCAGATCCAGATAGCGGTATTTCAGCCGCTGAGTCTCGTCGGCCTCCCGGCTGTGGTTGATCTCAAAGGGCAGCTCGTTGTTGCGGCAGCGGCCCAAAACGCGGATCTCGGAGGGGACCACCTCGATCTCGCCGGTGGGCAGCTTGGGATTTTTGCTGGAGCGCTCCCGCACCACGCCGGTGACCTGCAGGGTGGTCTCCTTGTTCAGGCCCTTGATCTGGGCCAGCAGCGCGGCGTCCTCCACCAAAAGCTGGGTGGTGCCGTAAAAGTCCCGCAGCACCACGAAGGCCAGACTTCCGGAAACGAACCGGACATTTTCCATAAAGCCGGCCAGCGTTACCGTCTGGCCCGCGTTGGCCAGCCGAAGCTCGCCGCAGGTATGGGTTCTGGATTGCATCATAACTGTTCCACTCCTATGTTTTGTTTTTTTGATATCCAATGTCAGTCCTGCCGGATCACTGTTCCGCTGCTGCGGGCAGCCAGCGCGGCCTTCAGCTGGGGGATCAGCTGCTCCACGGGCAGCGTCTGCTGCGTTCCGGCGGCAAGATCCTTGCAGCTGACCACGCCCTGGGCGATCTCGTCCTCTCCCAGAAAAACGGCGTAGGGGATGCCCAGCTTGTCGGCATAGCCGATGCGGGCCTTGAACTTTTTCTTTTCGGTATAGAGCTGCGTGCGGATGCCCGCGTCCCGCAGGGCGGTGGCCGTCTGGATGGCGGCCTGCAGATCGTCGGACATGGGGATCACCAGCACGTCCGCCGGCGCGGTGACCATCCGGTCGCTGAGCATCCCCTGCTCCTCCAGCACATAAAACAGCCGGGTCACGCCGATGGAGATGCCCACGCCGGGGAGCTTTTTGTCGGTATAATATTCCGCCAGATCGTCGTAGCGGCCGCCGGAGCAGATGGAGCCGATCTCCGGATGATCCAGCATGGCGGTCTCATAGACGGTGCCGGTATAATAATCCAGGCCCCGGGCGATGGTCAGGTCTACGGCGAAATTGCGCTCCGGAACGCCAAAGGCGCTGAGATAGCCCGTAACGGTCTTCAGCTCCTCCAGCCCCTGGTCAAACAGCGCGTCCCGGCCACGCCAGGCCTCCAGCGCCTCCAGCACCTGTCCATTGGAGCCGCGAATGGAAATGAAGGACAAAATGGCCTCCGCGTCGGCGCCGGAAACGCCCAGGTCCTCCGTCAGGATCTCCATGACCTTGTCCGGCCCGATCTTTTCCAGCTTGTCCACCGTGCGCATGATGTCGCCGGCCTTTTCACTGAGGCCCAGCATGGAATAAAAGCCGCCCAAAATCTTCCGGTTGTTGACGCGGATCTGGAACCGCTGCAGCCCAAGGGCTGTAAAGGTCCGGTAGATGATGGCGGGGATCTCCGCCTCGTTGACGATGTCCAGCTGGCCGTCGCCGATCACATCGATATCCGCCTGATAAAACTCCCGGAACCGCCCCCGCTGGGCCCGCTCGCCCCGGTAGACCTTGCCGATCTGGAAGCGGCGGAAAGGAAAGCTGAGGACGCCATAATTCTGGGCCACATATTTGGCCAGCGGCACCGTCAGGTCAAAGCGCAGGGCCAGGTCGCTGCCGCCCTTCTCAAAGCGGTAGATCTGCTTTTCCGTGTCGCCGCCGCCCTTGGCCAGCAGGACCTCCGCCGCCTCGATCACCGGCGTATCCAGCGGTGTAAAGCCATAAAGGCTGTAGGTCTCCCGCAGCACCTGCATGAAGCGCTCCATCTGCATCTGCCGGGCAGGCAGCAGCTCCATAAAGCCGGAGAGGGTGCGGGGCTTGATCTTCTCCATAATTTTGATTCCTTTCTGTATTCAAATATCATAATATTACAAGAAATTCGGAAATTCGCGTAAAAAAGCGCTCCCGTCCCTGCAATGGGACGAGAGCGAGCTTCGCTTCGTGGTGCCACCCATGTTCGGCGCAGACGCGCCCTTTTTGCGCCCCATGGCGGCGGGGCCTGCCGCGTTTTCGGCAAAGCTGCCTTATACGCCCGCTCCGGCGCTGTCTTCCGCAAGGTCCGTCTGCCGGATGCTTCCAGTCTCAGGCATCCTTCCCTGTTGGCGCGGATCTTGCGTACTCCTGCTCCCTCTTCGCGGAACACGGTCCATTATGGCATGGGACCCTTAAAAAGTCAAGGCCCTTCCGGGTCTCAGAAGGTGGCGTTGGGATTGATCTCCCGCCAGGCCATATCCCCTCTGGCCAGCCCCTGGATCAGCACCTCCGCCGTGGCCACATTGGTGGCGACGGGGATGCAGTTCTGGTCGCAGGAGCGGAGCAGATCGTTGATCTGCGCGTCGTTCTGATATTTTTCCAGGGGATCCCGGAAGAAAAACACCAGGTCGATCTCGTTGTAGGAGACCCGGGCCGCGATCTGCTGTTCGCCGCCGGTGGAGCCGGGCAGCAGGCAGTCGATCTTCAGTCCCGTGGCGTCCATGATCATTTTGCCTGTGGTGGCGGTGGCGCAGAGATTATGCTTGGCCAAAAGGCCGCAGTAAGCGATGCAGAACTGCACCATCAGTTCCTTTTTCCGGTTTTGTGCAATGATCGCGATATTCATGGTTCCTCCTTATCTTCGTCCTCAGGCCGCCTGTTTCGGCCCTTTCTTTATTCATCAGCTCCATTTCCCCGGGATCTGGTCCAACAGGCGGACCCTCCGGCCAAGGAGCCGTTTTGCAATATTCATATAAGCCTGGGCCGCCGCGCCGTAATCCTCCAGCGCCAGCAGCTTCCCCCGGTTGCCGCAGGCAATGACGCTCTCATCCTCCGGCACAACGCCCAGAAGAGAAAGCCCGGAGGCGTCCATCGCCCGATCCACATTGGCGGCAGAGCCCTGCTGGATCATGCCCGGCCGCAGCCGGTTGACCACGATGGCGCAGCTCTGCTGGCCGATGCGGGAAAAGACGCTGGCCGTGCTCTGCGCGCCCCGCAGGGCGGTATAATCCGAGGTGGAGACGATGACGGCCCGGTCTGCCGCGGCGGCAAAGGACAGAACATCGCTGCCCAGCCCTGCGGCACAGTCCACCAGCGTAAAGGTAAAGTGGGCCCGGGCCCGCTGCAGCAGCGCCGCGATATCCCTGGGCGCATAGATCTCTCCCACGCCCGGCTGGCCCGGCGCCGTCAGCACCCGCAGGCTGCCCACCTCCGGATGGGGCACGGCCGCCTCCTTCAGGCCGGCGTTGCCCTGGATCACATCGCCATAGGAAAACAGCAGGCTGTCGCTCATGCCCAGCACCAGATCCAGGCTGCGCAGCCCGGAATCCGCATCGATGAGCAGGACCTTTTCGCCCAGGGCGCACAGGGAGACGGCAACATTGGCGCAGAAGGAGGTCTTCCCCGTTCCGCCCTTGCCGGAGGCCACCGCAATGACACAGCCCATAGCGCCCGTCCTTTCACTGAATATTTTACCAATAATATAGTATAAACGCTTTCTTGGAAAATCTCAAGAGTCAAAATGCAGAATCTTTCTGGAGTTATACAGTCTAATTGACGGATTCTCTGCCCTCCGTCTCAGCGGAAAGGCCCAGACCGAAATATTCATCGTAAATGGCGATGGCGACGGGGGCCAGGCTGCCGCCGGAGGATGCATATTCTCCCACCACGCAGACGGCGATCTCCGGCTCGTCATAGGGAGCGAAGGAGACGAACACGCCGGTGGCGCTGTGGTTGACCATCTGGGCGGAGCCGGTCTTGCCGCCGACGCTGATGGGAAAATCCCGGAAATAGGAGCTGGCAGTGCCGTCCTCGGTCACGACGCCCTTCATGCCCAGCTTGATGGCCTCCAGCGCATCGTCGGAGATCTCCACCGTGTTCAGGACCGTGGGCTGGACCTCCAGCAGCGTTTCCGTGTTGGTATAATCCGTGACCTTTTTCAGCAGATGGGGCTGATAGCGGGTGCCGCCGTTGACCAGCGTGGCCACATAATTGGCCAGCTGCAGCGGAGAAAACAGATGATCTCCCTGTCCGATGGCCGCCATGAGCACGTCGGCGGGATACCAGGGCGCGCCGCCACGGGCCTCCCGTTCCTCCGGCCCGGCCAGAATGCCGGCGTTTTCCTCGATCTCGATGCCGGTGCGCTGGCCCAGACCCAGCTGGGAGGCGTAGCTTTCCAGCCGCTCGATGCCCAGCTGATAGCCCATCTCATAAAAGAAATAGTTGCAGGAATATTTCAGCGCCTCGCTCACGTTGATGGTGCCGTGGGTGCGGCCGTGCTGCCGGTAGATCCAGCACTTGGGCTGATAATCGCTGTAGCGCTCATAGCGGCCCTTGTCGGTGATCTTGGTGCGGGGCGTGATGATGCCCTCCTCCAGCGCGGCCAGCGCGGTGGCCATTTTGAAGGTGGAGCCGGGGGAATAGGTCCCCTGGGTGGCCCGGTTCCAGAAGGGCCGCAGAGGATCGGTGGCATTCTGGGAATAGTCCGCCTGGAAGGTGGCCAGGCTGTAAGTCGGCCAGCTGGCCATGGCCAGCACCTCGCCGGTGTCCACCCGGATCACCACCACCGCGCCGCCCTCCACATCGGCGCCGTCCTTGGTCTTGGACTGCTCGCCCTTTTCCTTGATGGCGGCCAGCGTCTCCGCCAGCGCGGTCTCCGCCCGCTGCTGCAGGTCGGAGCGGATGGTGAGATAGCAGTCGTTGCCCGGCTGGGTCTCCTCCACCATATATTCCGTCACCACCTGGCCGGTCCTGCGGTCCACCTCCACGGCCCGGACGCCGTCCTCGCCCCGCAGATAAGACTCCAGCGCCTTCTCCATGCCGTTTTTGCCCAGCACGTCGTTCAGGCCGTAGCCCTCCTCCTTCAGCGCCTCATATTCGTCCCGGTCGATGGAGCCGATCCGCCCCAGCACATGAGTCGCCAGCGCGGTGGGATATTTGCGGCTGTCCACCACCTGCACCTCCACGCCGGGCAGCTCGCCTGCATATTCCGCCAGCTCCGCCACCACGGAGATCTCCACATCAGAGGCCAGCGTCAGCGGCGTATTGTAGGCGGAAAACTGACAGTCGTCCAGATAATAGCGCAGGCCGATGAGCTGCCGGCGTTCCTCCAGAGGCAGATTTGGGTCGATCTCATAATATTCGCAGAGCAGATTGAGCAGCCGGCCGGCGTTCACCGTCTCCGGTGTGCCCCATCCCCGCGTCTCCAGAAAGGCGGCCAGCTTTTTGCCCGCGCCGCTTTCCAGCGAATCGTAGGTGTAGCGGATGGGCCACTGGGTGGTCAGGGGCAGCACGTCGTTGCAGGGGATGTCTGCCGCAGAGAGCAGCTCCCAGAGCTTCTGCAAAACGTCGTTCTGCCGCTCCTTATCCCAGTTATAATAATCCACCTGAACGGAAAAGCCCAAAGCGTTGCCCGCCAGAACGTTGCCGTCCGCGTCCAGGATCTCGCCCCGGGAGGCGGGCTCGGTATATTTGCGGATGATGTTGGCGTTGACCTCCCGGGCGGTCTCGCCGCCCTCCACCAGCTGCAGCTGGATCAGACGGTAGGTGATGCCGCTGAGCAGCAGCATCAGCAGAATGCACATGGCCAGAATGCGGCGGGAACGGACGCTCATAGGGTCTCCTCCGTAAAGCGCCGGTGGATCCGGCGGACCGCCCACCAGATCGCCGCACCCAGCGGCAGCGACAAAAGCAGCTCGCCGCAGAATTGGCGCAGGGCATAGCCCGGGCCGGCGCGATAGATCAGCAGATAAACAAAAACATAGCGGAATACCGCCTGGATCCCCAGGCAGAGCAGCCCGCCGGTGAGGGCCGAGGGGATCACCGGGCGAAGATATTCCGCGCCGAACAGGCCAAACAGCACGCCGAACAGCGCCAGATACAGCGCCTGCAGGCCCTCCAGCCCGGTGCTGTTCAGCGTCAGCAGCATGCCGCAGGCAAAGCCGAAGCCGCCGCCGGCATAGGGTCCCTCCAGCAGCGCCACTGCCGCCACAAAAAAGGGCAGCGCGTTTGGCGAAGCGCCCCAGAGGAAAAGCGCCGTCCCCCGGGCGGACTGCAGCACAAACACGCCCAGCAAAAGCAGGGCGTAGCCGCCGTATTTCAGCAAAGCATAGCGCTGGGAACGGGATTGCAGCATGGTTCAGCTCTCCACATCAAACTCTTTAATGACAAATACCGTGCTCAGGGAATCCAGCGCCACCGCCGGCTCCAGCGCGGCATAGCTGCACACGCCGTGGCGCTCCGGCTGGACGGAGCGGACCGTCCCGATGATCAGCTCCGGCGGATAGGCTCCGCCGCTGGTGAGGATCCGGTCGCCGGCGACCAGATCCGCGTCGTTTTCCAGATAGGCCACCTTCAGCCTTCCCTCCGCCGCCAGCTCAAAGCTGCCCTCCGTGACCACCACCTCCCGGGTGCGGGAGACCATGGCCGCAGCGGTAAAATCCGCATTGATGACAGTGGTGACGGTGCAGTAATTCAGCCCCACCTCGGAGACAAAGCCCACCAAACCGTCGCCGGTGATCACAGGATCGCCCTCCTCGATGCCCGCCAGGCTGCCACGGCTGAGGGTGAGAGCACTCTGAAAGCCGCTGCCCGCCACGGAGACCACGGTGCACAGCTCCAGATCATAATCCGCATGGCGCTTTTTGATGCCCGCCGCCTCCCGCAGGGCCGTGTTCTGGTCCACGGAGGCATAATACCGGTCCTCCAGCGCCTGATACTGCCGGATCTGCTCCTTCAGCGCTTCGTTTTCTTCCTCCAGCGCATCGTAGCGGTAAAAATAGCCAAACAGATCGCCGAACCAGTCCGCCGCCCGGGAAAGCCCGTTCTGCAGCGGCGTCACCACCGCGCCGGTGATGTTGGACAGAAACGAGGGCCTGCCGGTAACGCCGGACCAGAGCATCAGCGCCAGACAGACCGCCACCAGCAGCGCAGTGAACCAGAACAGCTTGGAGCGCAGCAACTTCATGGGCGGCCCTCCTCCTTCAGCGGCACGCCCAGCTCCCGCAGCAGCCGAAACAGCGGCGCCACAGGCAGGCCCACCACATTGCAGTAATCGCCCCGGATGTCCCGCACCAGCAGCGCGCCCCGGCCCTGAATGGCGTAGGCGCCGGCCTTGTCCATGGGCTCTCCGGAGGCCACATATTCGGCGATCTCCGCCTCCGTCAGCTCATAAAAGCGGACCTCCGTTTTGCAGGCGAAGGAATGCCGCCGGCCCTGGTAGACCACGGCCACGCCGGTGCAGACGGTGTTTTCCCGTCCGGAAAGACGGCGCAGCATGGCGGCGGCTTCTTCCGGGGAGGCGGGCTTTTCCAGAATATCGCCGTCCAGATAGACCACCGTATCCGCCGCCACGATGGCGTCTGCCGGGCCCGGCGTCTGCCGGTGCAGCGCCGCCTCCGCCTTGCGGCAGGCCAAAAGGCGCACATGCTCCGCCGGGTCGGCGCAGCAGAGGGTCTCGTCGCAGCCGGTGGGGCAGACGACAAAATCCCCGGTGATCTGAGAAAGCAGCGCCCTGCGCCGGGGCGACTGCGAAGCAAGAATGAGCATAGGCTCCCCTTTCTGCCGCGTTCAGCGGCGGCCGGTGCTGCCGAAGCCGCCGGCTCCCCGGGCGGTCTCCTCCAGCGCGTCTTTTTCCACCAGCGACACGCAGGGCGCCGGCAGCAGCACCAGCTGGGCGATGCGGTCGCCATCGCGCACGGTGAACGCCTGATCGGAATGGTTGATCAGGGCCACCTTGACCTCGCCCCGGTAGTCCGGATCAATAAGGCCCACGCCATTGGAAAGATTCACGCCGTATTTGACGCCCATGCTGGACCGGGCCAGCACAAAGCCGCCCCACCCCCGGGGAACGGCCATGGTCAGCCCCGTGGGGATCAGCGCCCGTCCTCCGGCGGGGATCACCTCCTCGCCCTCCGGCAGAAAGGCCGCCAGATCCACGCCGGCGGCGTCCTCCGTCTGCCGGACAGGCAGGGAAGGCTTTTTTCCGCAGCGCTCCAGCCGGCAGACCGGCAGCGCCAGCGCTTCCAAAAATTCCGGTATCATAATACACCTCGGTAATAAAGTCCTCTTGTGGCCCGGGCGGGCATGGGCCCGTCGCCGGTCTGATACGCCCGGATGACCGCTTCGATCTCCCGGGGCGTTTCGGTGGTAAAGCTCAGCCGCAGCCACCGCAGGCCCAGCCCGGAAAGCTCCTCCCGCTTATCCGCCAGCCAGAGAGGCTCCGCGTTGTAAAGCGCGGCGCGGCCGTGGTTTTCCGGCAGGATGGGGAAAGCGCGGCCTGTCTTGTCCATCAGCGCCGCCTTGCCGGGCTTGCCCTGCCGGTCCGGCGGGAGGATGGCGTTTTCCGTGATCATCAGGGGCAGGCGGCCATAGGCCATCAGCTGACAGTCCATCCCCAGGCTCATGTCCCGGATCTGGGCCAGATTCATTTCAAAGGAAAGGGTGCAGGAGGAAAGTCCCATCCGGGAAAGCTCCCGCACAGACTGGGAGTTCATGATATTCAGGCCAAAATCCCCGTGCAGCGCCATGTTCAGCCGGTGTACGATGGGGATCTGCCCCAGGTTGCTGCACACCAGGTCGGAAACGCCCGCCGCACGGACCTGCCGCAGCTGCGCCAGCGTCTCCGCCCACTGTCCGTCAAAAATGATCCGGTCTGGCACGGCGGCAAAGCGCAGGCCCTGCTCCGTCAGCGCGCGGACCAGCTGGGTGTTTTCCGCCAGCTCCCTCAGGGGCAGCCAGAGCATCTCCGCCCCTGCCCGGAGGATGGGGGAGGTGAGCTGATCCACGGAGCGGAAGGAGAAAATATAGCCCGGGGGCTGCTGCCGCTGCAGCCGCTGAACGCCGGGCTGCCACTGGCCCGTCCGCCGCTGGGGCGGCTTTTTCCGCTGCAGGGCAAGGCCCTCCAGACATTGCCGGCGCATGGCGTTGATGGCTGCGGCAGAGGCCCGCAGGCCCTCCTCCAGATCGATCTCCACCGTTTCGGGGTAAAAAACCGTCCCGCCGGTCTTGTTCAGGGCGGAGCGCACCTCCTCCTCCGTGGTGGCCCGCCGCAGAGCAGGCTCCGCAGGGATGCCCACCGTCTCATACCGGTGTCCGTCCCGATCCTCCGCCAGAAGGACCATGGGCTTCTCCCCATGGGCGGAAAACTGCAGCTTCACCGGCACCGTGGGCGGCTCCGGCTGGGCCTGATAGATGGTCTGCGCCTGCTTATAGAGTTCCCGGGTCTCCCGCCCGTTTTCCTCCTGCCGGGTGCCGAACATCTCCGGACCCTTGCGCCCGGTAAAATAGCCGTCGGTAAAGCCCTCCCGGGAAAAAACCGCCTGCAGCCGGGAAAGCTCCTCCGCCGTGGGCGCGCGGCGCTCCGTCAGCGCCTTTTTATAAATGCCGGTGACCAGCGCGGTATATTCCGGCCGCTTCATGCGGCCCTCGATCTTCAGGGTGTGGACGCCGGCCTGCTCCAGCTGGGAAAGATGCTCCGCCAGCGAAAGATCCTTCAGGCTCAGCGGATGCTCCATGCTCTCGCCGGGGAAGCTGTAGGCCATGCGGCAGGGCTGGGCGCAAAGGCCCCGGTTGCCGGACCGTCCGCCGATGGCGGCGGAAAGATAGCACTGGCCGGAATAGCACATGCAGAGCGCTCCGTGGACGAAGACCTCGATCTCCACCGGGCTGTTTTTGCAGATAAAGGCGATCTCCTCCAGGGGCAGCTCCCGGGAGAGCACCACCCGGGAAAAGCCCAACCGGTGCGCCTGCAAAACGCCGCCGATATTGTGGACGGTCATCTGGGTGGAGGCATGGATGGGCATATCCGGCGCCAGCGCACGGATCATCCGGGCCATGCCCAGATCCTGCACGATCAAAGCGTCGGCCCCCAGCTGGTTCAGCTGCAGGATCAGCTCCCGCGCGCGGGAAAGCTCCCGGTCGGTGACCAGGGTGTTGACGGTGACATAGGTGCGCACGCCCCGCAGGCGGCAATAGCGCAGCGCCTCCGCCAGATCGTCGCCCTCCAGATTTTTGGCGTTGCGCCGGGCGTTGAAGTCGCCGGTGCCGAAATAAACGGCGTCTGCCCCGCCCCGGACGGCGGCGATCACACCCTCCAGCGAGCCGGCAGGACTCATCAGTTCCATAGGCATGGGAGGTCTCCTCTCAACGCTTGGCTTCCTTGAGCTCTTTGTTCAGCCGGGCCACCTCCGCCCGCAGCCGGGCGCATTCTTCCGCATAGTCCTTGATCTGCACCCGCAGCCCGTCGGCGGAGTCCTGGGCCTTATAATACCTGTCCGAAAGGTTCATGGCGGCCAGCACAGCGGAGGTCATGGCGGAAAAGGGCGTGGAGGCCTTGATCTCCCGGATGGTCTGGTCCACCAGCGCGGCGTTCTTGCGGATATAATCCTCGGGATCCTCCGAGACCACGGTATAATCAAAATCATCGATATTCACGATCACACGGTTCAGCATATTCGATCCCCCTGTATCAGTCTTTTTGTTCTGCTTATAATTATTTCCATTATACACGGACAAACCGGGAATGAAAAGGTGCTGCGGCAAAAGAATTTCTAAAGTTTCTATGGCGGCGCTTCCGCAGCTTCGTCCCGCCCGCGCGGCGGCTCCGGTGCCTTTGCGCAAAAGAAAAGCGCCGAAGGACAAGGCCTTCGGCGCTTCTGGAGCTGGAAACGTGACTTGAACACGCGACCTGCTGATTACGAATCAGCTGCTCTACCGACTGAGCTATTCCAGCAGAGGATCAAAATGGGCGGCGGATTTTCCACCGCCCGTATAGTATAACTGATTCCGAAGAAAAAATCAAGTGTTTTTGCCTGATTTCAGCGTTTTTCCTGGAGCGGCGTCATCAGGTCGCTGTTTTTTACATCGGTGATGAGCATATGTCCCGGCGCATGGGTGATGGCAAAGGGCGGGCGCACCTGCATCACCACCGACTGTGGCGTCACGCCGCAGGGCCAGAACACGGGGATCTCCCCCGGCTTTACCGTAACGGCGTCGCCGAAATCCGGATGCAGAATATCCCGGACGCCGATGCGCTCCGGATGGCCGATCTGCACCGGGGCCCCATGGACGCGGGGCATCCGGGCCGTGATCTCCCGGGCCAGCTCCGCCTGCTCCGGCGTCATGGGACGCATGCTCACCACCATTTTTCCGGAAAACGCCCCATAGGGCACGCAGTCCACGGAGGTGCGGAACATGGGCACATTGCACCCCTCCTCGATGTGCCGCACCGGCACGCCCGCCTGCAGCAGCGCATCCTCAAAGGAAAAGCTGCAGCCGATGAGAAAGGCCACCAGATCCTCGTTCCAATACTGCTCCAGGTCCAGCGGCTGATCGACCAGCGTCCCGTCCTTCCAGATCCGGTAGCGGGGAAAATCCCGGGCCAGATCCAGGTCGCGCCCCAGCAGCTTCAGGCTGCGGCTGCCCGGCTGGCTCTCCTCCAGCACCGGGCAGGAAAAGGGATTGCGCCGGGCAAACTCCCGAAAGTCCGCCGCCAGAGCGGAGGGCAGCGCCAGCAGGTTGCACTGGGCATAGCCTGCGCACATCCCCGCCGTGGGCCGTACCAGCGCGTCTGCCCGAAACAGCCGCCGGGCCTGCGCCGGCTCCATTGCTTCATAATCCGGCAGGCGCACCGCCTCCCGCAGGGCCCGCAGGATGGAAAGATTTTCCTCCTGAGAAAGATGATCCACCGTCAGCTCCGCCTGTCCCGTAACGCCGTCTACGCAGCCCTGGGCCACGATGACCCGCAGCAGCGCCCATTCCTGCTGCTCTGTTGGCATCAGATCCCGTCCGGTGAGCGCCGTGAGCACCGCCCGGATGCCCCAGCCCCACCAGTTGGAAACGCCGGAGGTCAGCGTGAAATCCGCCTTGGCCTCGGCGCAGATCAGGTCGCCCCGCTCCACCTGCCGCTCGATCTGCCTGCGCAGCGCGCCCATGCCAAGCTCGTTGCCGCCGTCGCCGATGCCGATCTTCACTGCGTTTTCCGCCTGCATCAGCAGATCGGTGTCGGAAAGCAGCTCGTCGATCCATTCTCCCCGGAAATTATGATAATGCCCGTCCCGGCCCTTGCCGGGGCGCTCGATGGCGATGATATGGGTGGGCCGGCGCTGCTTCAGCAGACGATAGCAAAAGGCCGGGCCGCCCCGCCGGGGTACGCACAGAACCTCCGCGCCGGGGGCATATTGCTCGCAGACGGTCAGCAGCGCGGCGCAGGAGGACTCATCGGTGAGCACGGTGACCTTTTTCCCCAGCGTACAGAGCACCGCCGCCAGATCGCAGGCGCCCACCGGGCCGTCCGTCTCCCCCGCGCCGCCGGCCTTCTGCACCGGGAAGCCCGAGAGGATGAACACCTCGTCCGCCTCCAGCAGGCTCCGCCCCAGGGCAGCCAGATCGGGCCGGGGCACGTTCCTGGTCAGGCCCCGGTTGCCCGGATCTGCCTCCATGACCCTCCAGATCCGCTCAAACACCGCTTCCATACGCTTCGGCCTCCCCTTTTCTGTCTCTTTTTGCAGTATAGCACAGTCCGCCGCAAAAAGAAAGCCCCGGCAGCGCCGCCCGTTGATAAACCCGGGCTTTCGTGGTAAACTATAAGGAACGATCCATCCGAAAGGGGCGATTTTATGAAAAAAAGAGCGGTTTTTTCCCTGTTTTTGGCCCTGCTGCTGGTTTTGGCGCTGCTTTCCTCCTGCGGAAGCCGGTCCACCCCCGGCGGCACGGCGGCAGACCCCTCCCAGTCCGGCCAGACGCCGGAGACCCCGCCGGAGACCCCGGAAACGCCGGAGACGCCCGACCCAAGCCCCACCGAGCCCGCGGAGGGCGCGCTTTCCGCTCCGCCGGCGCTGACGCTGCAGGCAGACGGCTCCACCATCACCGCGCTGCTCCAGCCGGATCGCTGGAGCTATACCACCGCCGGCGGCAGCATCGCCGGGACAGACCTTCTTTCCGCAGAGACCACCGCCATTTCTCTGGAGGACATCCCCCAGCTGCCCACCCGGCAGGATGCGCTGCCGCTGGACTTTGCCGTCCCGCCGGACAGGCTCACCGTCCGCAGCTGGGACGAGACCGGCTGGGGCCTTCTTCCCTCTGACCCGCTGGACGGCTCCGCTCAGGGAACGCTGCTGACGCTGGACTACGCCGCCTTTGAAAAACGCGTTTACGAGCTGACCGCCGTCTGGCAGCAGCCCCTTTATTCCGGGCAGGCCCGCTATCTGTTTCGCTGCACGCCGGAGCTTTCCTTCGCCATCGGCGGCGGCACGGAGGCTTCCCTGGAGGAGCTGACCTTCGTGGACGACCCGCAGGTCTATCCCCTCATCGTGGAATGCGGCAAGGCGGTGCGCTGCCCGCTGTATCCCGGCAGCACCGGCGATACGGTCCTGGCGGCGCTGCCGCCGGAGCGCGATGCGGCGGAGCCGGAGCAGGCGCTGGCGCATTTTATCATCAACGGCACGGACTACGCCCCGGCCCTGGCCGAGGCGGGCGTCTATCTTGAGCATCCGGACCCGGCCTACGCCATCACCGACCTGGACGAGACCGACGGTTATCTGGAGATCGCCCTTCAGGAATGGGGCCCCAGTGAAGACTATGCCACCACCTTCTTCCGCTTTGACGGCACGACGCTCCGCTGCATCGGCAAGCTGGAGGGGCTGGTCTTCAGCCCCGCGCTGGACTGGTCCGATATGGAATTCGACGGCCGCGGCACGGTGAAGAGCTATTTCCGGCTCAGCGTTTTGCAGACCTGGTTCGCCGATGCGGAATATACGCTGAACGAGCGGGACTGGCTGGTGCGGCGGCCCCAAACGGAATATACCGCCACCCAGGCGTTTCCCGTGACGGTGCTGCAGCCGGTGTTCCTCTGGTCCGGCGCAGATAAGGACGCCGGCGCGCCCGCCTCCGATACTGCCCAGCCCGGCGAAGCGCTGACACTGGAGGGAACGGACGATCTGCTCTGGATCCTGGCCCGGGACCAGAGCGGCGCTTCCCGCTGGCTGAAGCTCTCCGACGCCTTCCAGCTGGAGACCCCCGACGGCCCCCGCTTCGGCGGCGAGGTGCTGGAGGGGCTCTGCATGGCGGACTGACCTTAAAGGTTCAAAAAGCAAACGGCCCGGCGAATCGCTCGCCGGGCCCTTTGAAACCCTATTTTTATAAAACCTTACTGAGGAATTCCTTCAAACGGGGATGCTGGGGATTTCCGAAAATCTCCTCCGGCGACCCCTGCTCCAGCAGCTGGCCCTGGGCAATGAACAGCACGCGGCTGGCCACCTCCCGGGCAAAGCCCATCTCATGGGTGACCACCACCATGGTCATGCCGTCCTGCGCCAGCTCCTTCATGACCTCCAGCACCTCGCCCACCATTTCCGGATCCAGCGCGGAGGTGGGCTCGTCAAAGAGCATGACCTCCGGCTCCATGCACAGGGCGCGGACGATGGCGACCCGCTGCTTCTGTCCGCCGGAAAGCTGGGCAGGATAAGCTCCGGCCCGGTCAGCCAGACCCACCCGCTCCAAAAGCGCCATGGCCTTGACCTCGGCCTCCGCCTGAGAAAGATGCTTGACCTTTCTGGGGGCCAGCGTCAGATTCTCCAGGATCGTCTTATGGGGGAAGAGATTGAAATGCTGGAAGACCATGCCCATCTTCTGCCGGTGCAGCGGCAGATCCACCTTTTTCCCGGTGATATCCTCGCCGTCAAAGACGATGCTGCCGGAGGTTGGCGTTTCCAGCAGGTTCAGCGAGCGGAGGAAGGTGCTCTTTCCGCCGCCGGAGGGGCCGATGACCACGGCCACATCGCCCTTTTCGATGTCTACCGTAACGCCGTCCAGCGCCTTGATGGCTCCTTTATGATAATATTTCTTCAGGTCCTTTACCTGGATCAGCTCATGCCCGGTCACCGCGGCTCATCCTCCTTTCCAGCTTTCCGAAGACCTTGCTCAAGACAAAGGTCAGAATGAAATAGACCACGCCCACGATCACCAGCGGCTCGATGGGCAGCATGGTGGTACCCTTCACCAGCAGATACTGGGTCATCAGCTCGCCCACGAAGAAGGTGGAGGCCAGGGAGGTATCCTTGACGATCATGATAAACTCATTGCCCAGCGCCGGCAGGATGTTTTTCACCGCCTGGGGCAGGACGATATACCACATGGTCTGCTTTTTATTGAAGCCCAGGCTCAGGGCGGCCTCCGTCTGGCCGGGATCCACCGCCTGGATGCCGGAGCGGATCACCTCGGAAACATAGGCCGCGCTGTTGCAGATCAGGGCGATGCAGATGCACAGAAGCTTCTGCTTGTTCAGCGCCGGGATCAGCATGGGAAGACCGAAATAGAAGAAATACAGCTGCAGCAGCATGGGCGTGCCCCGGATGATCTCCACATAGATGGCGGAGATCCACCGCAGAGGCAGGATCTTGGACATTTTCATCAGCGCCAGCGCCGCCGCAAGGATCGCGCCGAAAAACACGGTGATGGCGGAGATCAGCAGGGTGTATTTCACACCCTCGATGAGGAATTTGTCCCAATATTTCAGCAAAATCGCCCAGAGCTTCTGCCAGTCGATAAACTTGAAGCCGGTGGACGCCAGGAAAAGCGGCGTCATATTCATAGGTTTCATCTCCAGTCCACAGGGCCGGACGCCTTTGCGGTATCCGGCCCGGGTGTATTATTTTGTTTGGGACGCTCAGTCCAGGGTGACCTCGGTGGCGGCTTCAGACTTGCCCAGCTCCACGGCGTCGTCGTACCACTCGCCGTAGTAGCCGGCCTCATAGGCCTTGGCCAGCGCGGCGTTGACGGCCTCCAGCAGCTCGGTCTCGCCCTTCTGCATGATGATCACGTTGGCCTCGTATTCTGCCTTCACCTCAAACTGCCAGCTGCAGACCACCAGATCGGGGTTGTTCTGGCAGATCATTTCGCCGTTGCCGGCGGCCACGGCCAGCGCTTCGATGTTGCCGCTCTTCAGCTCCAGAACGCCGGTGTCGATGGTGCCGATGGTGATGGGGTTGGCATCGGCCAGCTGATCCTGCACCAGCTGCATCTGCAGGGAGGAGATCTGCGCGCCCACATCCTTGCCGGCAAAGTCCTCGGCCTTGGTGTAGGTATCGGCGTCGTCCTTGCGGATCAGCAGGACCTGCTCGGTCTCGTTTTCGCCGGCGTAGTAATAATCAGACATCTCATAGTTTTCTGCCCGATCCTCCGTCCAGCTGTAGCCGGAGATGGACATGGGCACGGAGCCGGTATAAACGGCGGTCTGGCAGGCATCGAAGTTCATGGCCTGGATCTCCAGGCTGACGCCCAGCTCCTGGGCGATGAACTTTGCCAGGGACACGTCAAAGCCCACATACTGCTCCTGGCCCTCCTTGGAGGAGTCTACAAACTCCATGGGGGAAAAGTCGGGAGAGAGGGCCACGGCCAGGACGCCGTCGGCCTTGATCTGCTCCAGGGCGTTGGCAGGCTCCTTGGGAGTCTCTGTCTGCTGGTCGTTCTGGTTCGCTTCGCTGTTGTTCTGGTTGGTCTCGCTGTTGTCCTTGGCTGTTCCGTTGTTCTGCTTGCCGCAGGCGCAGAGCAGGACCATCATCATGACCGCCATCAGGAGGGCGATGATCTTCGTTGTTTTTTTCATAAGAAGGTTCCTCGTTTCTTTCGTTTTGTGATGGAATAATTATACGAACTTTTGGATTTATATGCAATGCTCAGGCTTTACGAACCTTCCAAAAAATCATAGGACACTTTTGTGTGGTCTGCACAAAATCCGCGCTGCCCACCCGCTTCTCCGGCGTTTTCCGCAGCTTGCGTCCTTCTCTGTGCCGCATAAACCAGCCGATTTTATGCAGCGCTTCTTTCCTCGCCGCCCGCCTTTTTCTCCACAAAGGAAGTGCCGGGAAGCTGGCGGCGGCCAGCTTCCCGGCGGAAGAAAGTAGTGAAACAGTGACTTCTAAAGAAATCGGTGCGTCAAAGCGGTATTTTCCGCCCGGACAGCAGCTTGGAATAATTATACGCAAAAAAAGAAATCCATGCAATACACCGTTTCCATAAAAGCACAGTGCGCCGCATGGATTTTTTAGTATATCCGTTACGCTTCGGGCTGCGCCGCAAAATAGTAGGCCAGCAGCAGATCCACCACCCGTCCGTAGCTGCGCACGCCCTCCGGCTGGCCGGTGGATTTGATATAGGCGTTGTTGATGGCGCTGCCCGCCTGCTGCAGCGGCCCCTCAAAGCGCGCCAGACTGGCGTTCAGCACGCGGATATCCCGCTTTGCCGCGCTGCAAAGCGCCTGGACCCTGGCCCGGCTGGCCTCCGGATCCTGGCTGTAAAGGGCGTTGCTGGCATAGATATAGGCGTTGAACCAGGCGGAATACTGCAGACGCAGGTCCTGGCTGTCCTTCAGCGCCAGCCACGCGGCAAAATTGCACTCCGCCTCCGGGCCGATCCCCAGGGCATGGGCCCGCTCATGGGCAATATTGAAGGGGATATGGGTGTCCACCACATCCGAGCTGACGATGCTCTCCCCCGTCCAGGGGAAATAATAGCCCGCCAGATCCACCAGCGACATGATCCGCCCGCCCAGCAGGCTCCGCTTGACCAGACCGGGCCGCGGCACATCAAAGACCGGATATTCCGCCGCCAGCGTCTCATATTCCGCGCTCACCTGCCGGGAAAGCGCCCGGAAAGCGCCGAAATCACATTCGCCCGCTTTGTTTCGCGGCGCCTGCTCCGCCAGACGGTTCACCTGCTCCACCGCGTAGTCGCAATATTCCTCCAGCTGCGCCTGGGTATATTGCTCCACCGTCAGCCCCATGCGCTGGGCCAGCGGCGGCGCGGAATGCTGCACCATAAACAGCGCCATGAATAAAAATACTGCCAGCGCCGCAAAAAAGCTCAACCGGCAAAGTCCCCGGCCCAGCGCCGCCCACTGCTTTTTCACCAGCCCCCGGATCAGCCGGTAAAGCACCAGCCCCAGCGCCAGCCCGATGAGCCATTCATTGATGGGAAAGGGCAGGACGCCGGTGATCCGGGAGATGCAGGCGGCCGTTTGCTGCGCCAGCCTGCGGAGAAGATCGCCCGCCGCCGGACTTTGGTGAGAGATCAGCCAGATCCCCGCCGCGGCGGCGCAGAGGACCGCCGCCCACAAAAGCCACAAAAACCAGCGCACCGGCGGCCGCGCTCCGTGATAGCGGCGATAGCCCCGGGCCGCCCGGGTATCCTGCCGGCGGAGCCGGGACAGACCCTGCTTCAGCCGTGCGCTCCAGTCTTTCTTCATGCTTCTTCCTCCCCCAGGGCCATGGCCTGCTGCTGCTTGGAGCGGCTGCAGAATGCAAGGTCGAAGCGCCGCCGGTATTCCTCTGCCAGCGCGGCAAGGGCCTGCTCCGTGCCGCCGCAAAGCTCCAGCTCCGCCTCGGTAAAGGGGGCGCTGCGCGCGCCCCGAAAAAGCCGGCCCTCGTCCCACGAGAGGAAAAAGCACAGCCCCTCCGCCTGCCGCTTCTGGACCTGCCGGAGGAAGGCCGCGCCGCACACCGGCAAAAACCGCTCCGCCGCCAGCGCCGCCCTGGCCTGCTGCGGCAGCTCCGGCAGAAGCGCCAGCTGCTTTGCGCCCTCCTCCACCGTCTCCGCCGCCGTCTCCAGCTCCAGCCGGGAAAGGCCGGAGGCCCGTCCCTTAAAGGTACAGATGCCCTGCCCGTTTTCCCGCCGCAGCCGCAGCGTCCAGCCGTTGGCGGAAAGGATATGGGCCGGGTCGTCATAATAAACCGTCTCCATTTCCAGCCGGCGCAGCGGCTCTGCCGGCCGGGAAAGGGCGCGATCCGCCAGCATGGCCCGAAAGCTGCGCTCCTCCACCGGGCTGAACTTTACTTCGATCTCCACGCAGATCCCTCGCTTTCTGTTCAGCCCTATCCTACCACAGTTTTCCTTCGGTTTCAACCGCCGCGCAGCCGCGTCCTGCGTCAAAAAGCCGCTCCCGCGAAAATCGGGCTTTACAAACCCGCCCGGAGCCATTATCATGGAACATAATACTATCTTCTCAGGGAGGTTTTATCTATGGGATATAAGACAGATATCCAGATCGCGCAGGAATGCGTCATGGAGCCCATCACCGCCATCGCCGCCCGGGCCCATGTGCCGGAGGAATATCTGGAGCAATACGGGAAATATAAAGCCAAGATCGACCCCGCCCTGCTGCGGGCTGACCGAAAGGACGGCAAGCTGGTGCTGGTGACCGCCATCACCCCCACCCCCGCCGGCGAGGGCAAGACCACCACCACCATCGGTCTGGCCGACGGTCTGCGCCGCATCGGAAAGGATACCGTGGTGGCCCTGCGGGAGCCTTCTCTGGGGCCGGTGTTCGGCGTCAAGGGCGGCGCTGCCGGCGGCGGCTATGCCCAGGTGGTCCCCATGGAAGACATCAATCTGCATTTCACCGGCGATTTCCACGCCATCGGCGCGGCCAACAATCTGCTGGCCGCCATGCTGGACAACCACATCCAGCAGGGCAACGCCCTTGGTTTGGATCCCCGGCGCATCACCTGGAAGCGCTGCATGGACATGAACGACCGGCAGCTGCGCTCCATCGTAGACGGTCTGGGCGGCAAGGCCAACGGCACGCCCCGGGAAGACGGCTTCGACATCACCGTGGCCTCCGAGATCATGGCGGTCTTCTGCCTTTCCTCCTCCATCACCGATCTGAAGGCGCGGCTGAGCCGCATCATCGTGGGCTATACCTATGGCGGCGCGCCGGTGACCGCCGGCGATCTGAAGGCCGTGGGCGCCATGGCTGCCCTGCTGAAGGACGCCCTCAAGCCCAATCTGGTGCAGACGCTGGAGGGAACGCCCGCCTTTGTCCACGGCGGCCCCTTTGCCAACATCGCCCATGGCTGCAATTCCGTCATGGCCACCCGCATGGCCCTGAAAATGGGCGACTATACCGTTACGGAGGCGGGCTTCGGCGCAGATCTGGGCGCGGAGAAGTTTTTGGACATCAAGTGCCGTATGGCGGGCCTTACGCCTGACGCCGTGGTCATCGTGGCCACCGTGCGGGCGCTGAAGATGCACGGCGGTCTGGACAAAAAGGCGCTGGACCGGGAGGATCTGGCGGCGTTGGAAAAGGGCATCCCCAACCTGCTGCGCCATGTTTCCAACATCAAAAAGGTCTACCGGCTGCCCTGCGTGGTGGCAGTGAACCGTTTCCCCACGGATACCGACCGGGAGATCGACTTTATCATCCGCAAGTGCCGGGCGCTGGGCGTCAACACCGTTCTTTCCACCGTCTGGGCTGAGGGCGGCCGGGGCGGCGAGGCGCTGGCCCGGGAGGTGGCCCATCTCTGCGAGGAGGAAAAGGGCGACTTCGCCTTCGCTTATCCGCTGGACTGCTCCATCGAAGAAAAGCTCCGGGCCATCGTCACCCGGGTCTATGGCGGCCGGGAGGTCTCCATCCTGCCCGCCGCGCAGAAGCAGATCAGCCGTCTGACCCAGCTAGGCTTTGGCGGGCTGCCCGTCTGCGTGGCAAAAACACAGTACAGCTTTTCCGACGATCCCGCCCTGCTGGGCGCGCCGGAGGGCTTCACTGTGACGGTGCGCAATGTGAAGGTCTCCGCCGGAGCGGGCTTTCTGGTGGCGCTCACCGGCGATATCATGACCATGCCCGGTCTGCCCAAGGTCCCCGCCGCCGAGCGCATCGACGTGGACGACGACGGGCGCATCTCCGGCCTGTTTTGATCCGGCCTTTTCCCCGGCGCTCTGCGCCGCAGCGGGCTGCTCCGTCTGCGGCGCTTTTCTGTCCGCGTGCGCCGGACGGTCTGCATATTCTACTGGGCATTTTCATAGGATTTGCCCAATTGACGGCGGCGGCCGTCCCGGCTATAATGAAAGTATACGCGGCAAAGAATTTTTGCCGCCATTCTGGACTTGGGAGAGATCCTTTTATGACAGACGCACCTTACATCCTTTCCTGCGAATCCACGGTAGATCTGCCCTATTCCTATGTTGCCGGGCGCGGCCTGCCGGTGCTGTTTTATTCCTATCTGGTGGACGGAAAGGAATATCCCGACGACATGGGCCGGGATCCGGCGGCGCTGCCCCGGTTTTATGACTTTCTCCGGGAGGGCAAGCTGCCCTCCACCTCGCAGATCAATGTTTTCCGCTATGTAGACTTTTTCGAGCCGCTGCTGCAGAGGGGCGATGTGCTGCATATCGCCTTCGGCTCCGGCATGACGCCCTCCGTTCAAAACGCGCTGGAGGCTGCGGAGCTGCTGCGCCCCAAATACCCCGGCCGCAGGCTCTGCATCGTGGATTCCCTTTGCTCCTCCTCCGGCTACGGTCTGCTGGTGGACGGCGCAGCCGACCTGCGGGATCAGGGCGCTTCGCTGGAGGCCGTGGAGCAGTGGGCGCTGGCCAACCGGGACCAGGTCCATCATCAGTTTTTCTCCACCGATCTGAAGTATTTCAAGCGCTCCGGCCGGGTCTCCGGCGCAGCGGCCACCATCGGCTCCATCCTGAGCATCTGCCCCATCATGCGGCTGGACGATCAGGGCCGCATCATCGCCTACGACAAGGTCCGGGGCAAAAGGGCCGCCATCCAGCGCACGGTTGACACCATGGCCCAGCACGCCAGAGGCGGCGAAGCCTATGCGGACAAATGCTTCATCTGCCATTCCGACTGTCTGGCCGACGCGGAGGCCACCCGCGATGCCATTGCCGCCCGCTTCCCCAACCTTCGCGGCCCCATCCGCATCTGCGATATCGGCACCATCATCGCCGCCCACAGCGGCCCAGGGACCGTCGCCGTCTTCTTTTTTGGCGACAAGCGCCAGCCTGACCGGCCGTGATCCCCTGTAGCGCCATGCCCAAAGCCTTTGGGCGTGGCCTTTTTTGTGCGCGGCAGATTCTTTAGCAGAATCTTTGCCAGATCTCTGTTATACTTCTATCTAAAGAAGGGATCTTATGCAGACAAGGCGGCATTATTTCCGAAATTTCGGCTACTGGTTCTTTTTCCTGCTGGGCGCGCTGCTGCTGGGCCTGCTGCTGCAGACCGGGCTGAACATTCAAAATGTCACGCCCATGCTCTTTACCCTGGCGGTCTTCTGCATCGCGCTGACCACCCGAAGCTATTTTTGGGGGATCTCCGCCTCGGTGGTATCCGCGCTGATGGTAAACTATGCGTTTTCCTACCCCTATTTTGATTTTGACTTTGCCATTCCGGAAAATCTCAGCTCCGCGCTGGTGCTGACGGCGGTCACCTGCGTGGCCGGTATGCTGACGGCCCGCATCCGCCAGCAGGAGCTTCGGGAAGCGGAGAGCGCCCAGGAGGCCGCCCGGGCCAAGCTGCTGCGGGCCATTTCCCACGATCTGCGCACGCCGCTGACCACCATCTACGGCTCCTCCTCCATTCTTCTGGAGGACGCAGACAAGCTTTCGCCGGACAGACGGCTGGCCCTGGTGGCGGAGATCCGCTCCGAGGCGGACTGGCTCATCCGCATGGTGGAGAATCTGCTGACCGTCACCCGGATGGACCAGAGCGGCGTCTCGCTGAACAAAACGCCCATCGCCGTGGAGGAGCTGGCAGACGCCGTGCTGGTCCAGTTCCGAAAGCGCTATCCCCAGCAGCCCGTAACGGTGGAGCTCCCGGAGGACTTCCTCTGCGTCCCCATGGATCCGCTGCTGATCCAGCAGGTGCTGAGCAATCTTCTGGAAAATGCGGTCCAGCACGCGGAGGGTCTGCGGCAGCTGACCCTGCGGATCTATCCCAGAGGCGCAGACGCCGTGTTTGCGGTCCAGGACGACGGCAAGGGCATCCCGCCCCAGCTTTTGAACAGGCTGTTCTCTTCGCCGGTGAGCACGCCAACGCTCTCCTCCGACGGACATCGGTCCATGGGCATCGGGCTTTCCGTCTGCGCCGCCATCATCCACGCCCACGGCGGTGAGATCCAGGCGGAAAACGCACCAAAGGGCGGCGCGCTGTTTCGCTTTACTTTGAAAATGGAGAACATGGAGGTCGGCGATCATGAGTAACAACAAATACAAGATCCTGGTCGTGGAGGACGACAGCAGCATCCGCACCTTTGTTACCGCGCTGCTGGAAAGCAACGGCTTTCAGGCGGTCACTGCCGGCTCTGCCAGCTCCGGGCTTTTGGCCTTCTGCTCCCACAGGCCGGATCTGGTGATCCTGGACCTGGGCCTGCCGGATATGGACGGGATGTGGATCATCCGGTCGATCCGGGAGCGGTCTCCGGCGCCCATCATCGTGCTTTCCGCCCGCGTCACCGAGCAGGACAAGGTGGAGGCGCTGAATCTGGGGGCCAACGATTATGTGACCAAGCCCTTTGGCCCGGCGGAGCTGCTGGCCCGGATCCGGGCGGCGCTGCGCAGCACCATCTGGCACGGCAGCGGCGATCCCGGTCAGTCGCTGGTGCTGAAGGATCTGGAGATCCGCTTCGATCAGCGGCAGGTCCTTCTGGGCGGGCAGGAGATCCGTCTGACGCAGACGGAATACAACATCGTGGTGCTGCTGGCGCAGCACGCCGGAAAGGTTTTGACCTATGCGGCCATCATCCGGGAGATCTGGGGCGTTTCCGATTCCGGCAGTATCAAAAAGCTTCAGGTAAATATGGCAAATATCCGCAAAAAGCTGGGCTCCCGCCCCGGCGCGGAAAAATACATCGAAAACGAGCTGGGCGTCGGCTATCGGATGGCTGCCGACTGAAGCCCCGCAAAACACAGAAGCCTCTGTATGCCAGTGCATAACAGAGGCCTTTTCCATTCTTTCCGAAACGGCAAAGGCGCCGGGCTTTCGCCCGGCGCCTGTTTTGATTTGGATGAGAGCTCTGTAACAGGATCGCTCCGATTAGACCAAACCCTGCGCCATCATGGCATCGGCGACCTTCATGAAGCCGGCGATGTTGCCGCCAGCGACCAGGTCATAGCCCAGGCCGGCATGCTCAGCAGCTTCCACAGAAGCGCTGTAGATGTTCTTCATGATCTGATGCAGTTTGGCGTCGACCTCTTCCGCGGTCCAGCTCAGACGCTCGCTGTTCTGGGACATTTCCAGAGCAGAGGTGGCCACGCCGCCGGCGTTAACAGCCTTGGAGGGAGCCACAACGCAGTGCTCCTTCAGATAAGCCAGAGCCTCGTTGGTGGTGGGCATATTGGCGACCTCGATGTAATACTTCAGGCCGTTCTTGACCATCTGCTCCGCCTCGGGCATACCGATCTCGTTCTGGTAAGCGCAGGGCATAGCGATGTCAAACTTCTCGCCCCAGACCTTTGCCTTGGGAACGAACTTGCAGCCGAACTTGTCCGCGTAATCCTGAGCGCGGTCGCGGCCGGAAGCACGCATCTCCAGCAGGTAGTCGATCTTCTCATCGGTGGCGATGCCGTCGGGATCGTAGCAGTAGCCGTCGGGACCGGAGATGGTGACGACCTTGCCGCCCAGCTGAGCGACCTTCTTGCAGACGCCCCAGGCCACGTTGCCGAAGCCGGAGACGGCGACCGTCTTGCCTTCCATGGTCTCGCCGAAGTGCTTCAGGACTTCGCAGACGTAGTAGGTCGCGCCGTAGCCGGTAGCCTCGGGACGGATCAGGGAGCCGCCGTAGCTGAAGCCCTTACCGGTGAGAACGCCGTTCTCCCAGACAGCCTTGATGCGCTTATACTGGCCATACAGGAAGCCGATCTCGCGGCCGCCAACGCCGATATCACCGGCGGGAACGTCCACGTCGGGACCAATGTGACGCCACAGCTCGGTCATAAAGGCCTGGCAGAAGCGCATGATCTCCATATCGGACTTGCCGCGGGGATCAAAGTCAGAGCCGCCCTTGCCGCCGCCGATGGGCAGGCTGGTCAGGCTGTTCTTGAAGGTC
>DHMK01000014.1:11381-12651 GCA_002405755.1 Clostridiales bacterium UBA4644 | reverse complement strand
CGCAGGCCGCCCTTGTAGGGGCCGATGGCGCTGTTGAACTGAACGCGGAAGCCGCGGTTGACATGGGGCTTGCCGGCGTCGTCCACCCAGGTCACGCGGAACTGGATCTGACGATCGGGCTCGCACATTCTCTCCAGAACGGCGTACTTCTCGTATTCAGGGTGCTTCTCCACGATGGGCTCCAGAGACTGGAAGACTTCTTCCACGGTCTGCAGGAACAGCTTCTCGCTTCCGTTACGGGCCTTGACTTCGTCAAGAACTCTCTGCATGTAAGCATTCATTGGTATGTACCTCCCAATAAAAAATTTACGGACTTCCGGGGCGGCCTTCCGGCCTGACCCTACAAATACATCTTAAAACCGACGCCGCCAAAAGTCAAGGTATTTCACGATAAGAAATCGTCAAAGAACCGATTTTTTCCTTATTTTTTTCGTATACTTTTCCGGCCCGGCGGCAAAACCGGGCTTTTTTCCGAAAAAAGGCCCCGTTTCGCCTGAAACGGGGCCGCAAGGGACAGGATACGCTCAGTCCTTCCAGATCTTCTGCAGCGCCGCGCAGACGGCCGTGCCCGCCACCAGCGTCACCAGCGCCTCGGGGATGGCGTTTCCGATGCCCAGCGCCATCAGAATGGCCCAGACGGAATCGCCGAAGCTCCGGAGATAGGCCTCGTTCCGGAAGAAGAGGACCAGCAGGCCCATGAAAAACGCCGTGTTGATCAGCGGCGTGGCCAGGCAGGTCAGCGCCGTGCCCAGCGTGCGGTTTTTGTCCTTGAGCCCGCGGTAGATCAGGCCGGGAACGCCGCCCGCCAGCAGCCGGGGCGCCAGGCACATGACCATGGTCTTCCAGAAGCTGATGGAAAGCAGGGTCACGCCGAACTCATCCATGCCGAAGCACTGGAAGAAGGAGGTCAGGCCGAAGACCGCGCCCAGGATCAGCCCCGCCCGGGGCCCCAGGACCACGGAGGCCACGGCCACCGGAAGGGTCAGAAAGGTGATGGAAAGCGGTCCGATCTTCAAATAGCCCAAAGGGGTGAAGGCCATCACCAGAAGGATCGCGGTCAGTACAGCCAGCTGTACCATCTGACGCAGTTTTTTGTTCTGTTTCATAATTGCTCCTTTTCCCGCTGCCGCTCCCCGCCCTTTGGGGGGATGCCGCACGGGTCATATGATTTATGAAATCGCCTTACCGGCGTTTCACACGGTTTTGCTCCCAGACGAGACGCAGCCCCAGCAGCACCAGCTCCGGCTCGTGGCGGGTCTTCGTCCGGCAT
>DHMK01000014.1:0-11297 GCA_002405755.1 Clostridiales bacterium UBA4644 | reverse complement strand
AAGCTCCGCCGCGCCGGCCTCCTCCCGTAGGCGCTCCACCAGCCCGTCGATCATGGCCGCCGCGCCGTAAATGACGCCGGAGGTCATGGAATCCACGGTGTTTTTGCCCAGGAGGGCCCGGGGCCGTTCCAGTGAGATATCCGGCAGCGCCGCCGCCGCAAAGGAGAGGGCCTCCAGCCCGGAGCGCACGCCGGGACAGATCATCACGCCGGTGAGCTGTCCCCGGCCATCGATGAGGGTCAGCGTCGTCGCCGTCCCCAGATCCACCACCGCCAGCGGCGGGGCCTGCAGGCTCAGGGCCGCAACGCTGCACACGGCGATATCGCTGCCCACCTGAGAGGGGATATCCACCCGGATGTCCAGCCCGGTCCTTACGCCGGGCCCCACGATCAGCGGGCGCACATGGCAGAGCAGCTCCACCGCCGCGGAAAAGACCGGCGTCAGCGGCTTCAGCTCGGAGGAGAGCACCGCCCCATGGATCTCCCGGGGGTCCGCGCCGCGCATCCGCAAAAGCGCATCCAGCAAAACGGCGTATTCGTCCGCCGTCCGGCTGCGGGAGGAGGAGAGCCGCGCGGAAAACAGCAGCTCCCGCTCCCGAAAAACGCCCAGCGTGATATTCGTATTGCCCAGATCCGCCGCCAGCAGCATAGCGCCGCCTCCTTTATCGGTATTTCACAGGCCGCCTCAGCGCATGGCTCAGGCCTGCCACTTCCAATTCCGGATCTCCGGCAGATCCTGGCCGTATTCCGCGATATACTGCTTGTGCTCCACCAGCTTGTCCCGCATGAGCTGCAGCAGGAAGGCGCCGCGATTGCCCAGCTGGGGCAGGTTGTTGACCACATCCATCACCAGATGGAACCGGTCGATGGAGTTCTGCACCCGCATATCAAAGGGCGTGGTGATGGTGCCCTCCTCCTGATAGCCCCGGACATGAAGGTTCTTGTTGTGCCGGTGGTAGGTCAGCTCATGGACCAGCTTGGGATAGCCGTGGAAGGCGAAGAGGATGGGCTTGTCCTTGGTGAACAGGCCGTCGTATTCCTGATCGCTGAGCCCGTGGGGATGCTCGTAGTCCGGCTCCAGCTTCATCAGGTCCACCACGTTGACCACCCGGATCCGGATCTCCGGCAGATACTGCCGCAGGATGGTCACGGCGGCCAGCACCTCCAGCGTGGGCGTGTCGCCGCAGCAGGCCAGCACCACGTCCGGCTCCTGTCCCTGATCGTTGGAGGCCCACTGCCAGATGCCGATGCCCTGGGTGCAGTGCTTGACGGCCTGCTCCATGGTGAGCCACTGGGGCCGGGGATGCTTGGAGGTGACCATCACGTTCACATAATTCTTGCTGCGGATGCAGTGGTCAAAGACGGAGAGCAGGCAGTTGGCGTCCGGCGGCAGATAGAGCCGCACCACATCGGCCTTTTTGTTGGCCACATGGTCCAAAAAGCCCGGATCCTGATGGGTAAAGCCGTTATGGTCCTGCTGCCACACATTGGAGGACAGCACATAGTTCAGCGAAGCGATCTCCTCCCGCCAGGTCAGGTCCTTGGTGACCTTGAGCCACTTGGCGTGCTGGGAAAACATGGAATCCACGATGCGGATGAAGGCCTCATAGCTGTTGAAGAAGCCGTGGCGGCCCGTGAGCAGATAGCCCTCCAGCCAGCCCTCGCACATATGCTCGGACAGCATGGAATCCACCACCCGGCCGTCCTCCGCCAGATATTCGTCGCCGGGGACGGTCTCCGCGTTCCAATCCCGCTCCGTGGCCTCAAAGACCCGGTTCAGCCGGTTGGACATGGTCTCGTCCGGACCGAAGACCCTGAAGTTTTTCGCCTCCGCGTTGAGCTTGAAGATATCCCGCACAAAGCCGCCCATCTCGATCATATCCTGGGCCTCCACCGCGCCGGGGGCGGGCACGGCGATGCCGTAATCCCGGAAATCCGGCAGACGGAGATCCCGCAGCAGCTTGCCGCCGTTGGCATGGGGGTTTGCGCCCATCCGCCGGTCGCCCGTGGGGGCAATGGCCTTCAGAGACGCGCAGGGCGCGCCGTTTTCGTCAAAAAGCTCCTCGGGACGATAGCTCCTGAGCCACTGCTCCACCAGACCCAGATGCTCCGGTTTGCTCATATCCACCGGCACCTGATGGGCCCGGAAGGTGCCCTCGATCTGCTTGCCGTCGGCGGTGCGGATGCCCGTCCAGCCCTTGGGAGAGCGGAACACGATCATGGGCCAGCGGGGCCGCTCCTTCACGCCCTGCTCCCGGGCCTTCTTCTGGGCGGCGCGGATATCCCGCAGGCATTTGTCCAGCGTGTCCGCCATCATCCGGTGGGCGGCCATATGATCCTTGCCGTCGCCCACCTCCACAAAGTAAGGCTTCCAGCCGCAGCCCTCGAAGAACTTCTTCACCTCGTCGTGGGTGATGCGGGCAAAGACGGTGGGGTTGGCGATCTTATAGCCGTTCAGGTGCAGGATGGGCAGCACCGCGCCATCGGAGGCGGGGTTCAGGAATTTATTGCCGTGCCACGCGGTGGCCAGCGGGCCGGTCTCCGCTTCGCCGTCGCCCACAACGCAGGCGGCGATCAGATCGGGATTGTCGAACACCGCGCCAAAGGCGTGGGAAAGGCTGTAGCCCAGCTCGCCGCCCTCATGGATGGAGCCCGGCGTTTCCGGAGCTACATGGCTGGGGATGCCGCCGGGGAAGGAAAACTGCTTGAACAGCCGGCGCATGCCCTCCTCGTCCTGGCTCACATTGGGATAGATCTCGCTGTAGGAGCCGTCCAGCCAGTCCTGGGCCACCATGGCGTTGCCGCCGTGGCCGGGCCCGGAGAGATAGATCATGTTCAGGTCATACTGACAGATCAGCCGGTTCAGATGGGTATAGATAAAGTTCTGGCCGGGGACGGTACCCCAATGGCCCACGATCTTTTTCTTGATGTATTCGGGCTTCAGGGGCTCCCGCAGCAGGGGATCGTCCAGCAGATAGAGCTGCCCCGCGGAAAGATAATTGGCTGCGCGCCACCAGGCGTCCAGCTTTTGCAGCATGGCTTCCGTTACCATAGTCGTTCCTCCTGTATCAAAAATGTAAAAATTCAAGTCAAAATCATTATACCGCACCGCAGAATAAATGTAAAATGAATTTTCTGCAAATGTACTCTTTCCCGGGTCTTTTCCCCGGTCCGACGGAGAAAACCGCAGACTTCCCCAAAGCGCTTCTTTTTATTTTGTAAAATTTACCAATTTATCTGCGCGGCCTTGTGTGCTATACTGTTTTCAGGCCGTTTGGCAAATCTATAAACGAGGTGTGACCGTTCATGGACAAGCTCAGCATCGTTCCCATGGGGCTGGTCGCCCTGCTGACCATCACCTGTCTCCGCAAAAGCAGGACCTGGTTTTTCGTGATCACCGGGTTCTTCGCCCTGAACGCCCTGCTCCGCTTTGCCGCCTGGCTTTGGATCTCCTCCCAGGGATCAACGGACGCCCTGGCCCCGGTTTTCCGCTTTGTGATCCGCACAGAGCCGGATTCCCACTTTTTGCTTCTGTTCTTCTTCGCCGCTCTGCTCCTACGGGAGATCAAGGCCAAAAAAGAATCTTAACAACAAAGCAGCGGAAGCTAAAAGGCTTCCGCTGCTTTTCTCAGTTTTATCCGTTTTGCCCGTTCGCGCTGAACTGCGCCAGATTTCGCCGGAGGAAAAGCACGGCCATCACCAGCACTGCCCCCTCGGAAAACACCGGCGTCATCCAGATGGCGTTGCCGCCGAACAGGCCCGCCAGCGTCAGCAGCACGGCGCTCTGCACGATCAGGCCCCGGCCCGTGGAGATGCAGATGGCCGGCTTGGCCCGCTCCAGCGCCGTGAGATATCCGCCGATGAGCAGGTTGAAGCCCAGCATCAGGTAGGAGAAGCTGTAGCGCCGGAAGGCGAAGACGGAATACTCCACCAGCTGCTCCGTGGCGTCGGCCAGATAGAGCCGCACGATCTGCGGCGCAAAGGCATAAAGCCCCGCAAAGCAGACCACCGTCAGTCCCGCCACCGTCACCAGCCCATAGCGCAGCAGCCTGCGGCACGCGCCGCTCTCCCCCTTGCCGTAATGATAGCTCACCAGCGGCTGGGAGCCCTGGGCCACGCCCAGCATCAGATTGATCAGCAGGGTGTTCACATAGGCGATGACGGTATAGCTCACCACGCCGTCCTGCCCGATGCAGCGCAGCACCGTCCGGTTGAACAGCAGGATCATCAGGCCGTTGCAGAGCTCGGTCACGCCGTCGGCAAAGCCGATGGGCAGCAGCCGCTTATAAATATGGGGATCGAAGCGGAACCGCCGCAGGCGGAAGGAGCATTTTGGGCTGAGAAAATGCCGGATGTAAATGACGCAGGTCAGCAGCTGGGAAAGCCCCGTGGCCACCGCCGCGCCGAACACGCCCATATCCAGCCAGAAGATGGCGATATAGTCCATGACGCAGTTGGCCAGGCAGCCGGTGATCACGCAGAGGGTGGCCAGCCGGGGGCAGCCGTCGGTCTTCACCAGGATCTCCAGATTATAGGAGATGATAAAGCAGGCGCTGAAGGGCGCCAGACCGAAGAGATACTCCCGCACATAGTCCGCCGTGGCCTCCGTGGCCCCCAGCAGTCTGCCGAAGGGCTCCTCCAGCACAAAGACCAGCGCCGTGATCGCCAGGCCGATGCCCAGCAGCAGCGCCAGGTTCTGGGAAAACAGCCGGTCGGCCTCCTCCCGCTTTTCCTGGGCCAGATAGATGGCGATGATGGTGGAGGTGCCCACGGCGAAGAGGATCGCCAGGGAAAACAGGGCGTTGGTGAAGGGGATGGCCAGATTCACGGCGCTCATGGCATATTCCCCCACGCCCCGGGCGACCATCAGGCCGTCCACCATGGAATAAAGGGAAAATACCATCAGCGACGCGGTGGTCGCCGTCACGAACCGGGTAAAATCAGAGCGCAAGCTCTTTCCTGCCAGCTGCAAAATAACAAATCCTTTCTCGTCGCGCCCGCGGCGCTGTTTTCGGCGTTTTGCCGTCGGATCTATTATAGCATATCCCGGCCCCGCTTCGTCAAGCACGGAAAAACACGCCATTTTCGCCGGTTTTCCGGGGATTTCCCGCCTTTTGAAAAGGATGCTCGCCGTCCTGCCCCTTCCTGCGCCGTCCTGTGCGTTCCTGCGCCGTCCTCAGGCGTCCAGCGCCTCCAGCTCCTCCATGGCCTCCGCCTCCGTATCGGCGGAAAAGAGAAACCGCCCGCCCACGGTATAAACCTGATAATGCCCATAAACATACTGGATCCGATACATATTTCCTGCCTGCCTTTCGCTGTTTTCTGGTTCTGTATTCAGTTTACCAGATTTACTGTCCGAAAAAAAGTACAGCGCCGCGGCTTACACTTCTGTCACAATGTATTTACATTTCCTTCATACATTTTTTGAAGAAGTACCTTGACAGGCGAAGTAATGTGTTGTATGATAGTGCCATCATCCAGAGAGGAGGCATTCCCCCATGTCACTGACATCTGATATCATCCGCGGTCACACGGAGGCGATCATCCTGGCCCAGCTGCTGGACCACGACAGCTACGGCTATGAGATCAACAAGGCCATCCGCGACCGGACGGACGGGGCCTACGAGGCCAAGGAGGGCACGCTCTACACCGCCTTCCGCCGGCTGGAGCAGGCCGGTCAGATCCGCTCCTACTGGGGCGACGAGACCAGCGGCGCCCGCCGCCGCTATTATGCCATCACCGATGAGGGCCGCAGGGTATTTGACCAGCACCGGGAAGAATGGGATCGGGTAAAGACAATGATCGACGCGCTGATCCGGCGCGGGGAACAATAACGATATCAAGGAGGTATCATCATGAACGAGCTGTTTCGGGAGCTGGTGCGGCAGCGTCTGTCCGCCGCCAAGGACTGCCCCGCAAAGGCTGACATCGTGGAAGAGATCACCGCGGATCTCACAGAAAAATACAATGAGCTGACGGCCGGCGGCATGGAGCCGGAGGCAGCCCGGGCGCAGGTGGAGGCCGGCATCGGCGACCTGAGCGAGATCGTTTCCTTCATCAATGAGGCCGACCGCCGCACCGAGGAAAATCAGAAGGCCGGCAACAGCAATCCCTTCGCCGGTCTGGACGAAGCCATGCGCCAGCTGGGCAAGGCCTTCTCCTCCCCCGCCTTCAAGGCCGTGGCCGACGACCTGAGAAGCGCCGCCTCTCACGGGGCCGCCGCCGCGCGGGATGTGGCCCGGGACGCCCGGGAGCCTCTGCGCAATATGGCCCACAGCGTAAAGTCCTCCGTCCGGCAGGCGGCAAAATCGCTGAACATCCGCTTCAGCTCCCACGGCAGCGACTGCCGCTACGATTACACCGTGCCCGCCGAGGGCCTGCTGGGCGTAGACGTTCAGACTGCCTCCGGCGACGTGCTGTTCGGCGTCTCCCAGGACGACAATATCTACATCGTGGAGCTCACCGAAAGCCAGCTCACCGACGAGCAGCTGGCCCAGATCCAGGTCTCGGACGACGGCATCCTCCGGATCCGGCAGGGGCAGCGCTCCAGCGCGGGCTCCGTGCTGTTCTCCTATGGGATGCTCCAGTCGGATTTTGAGATCTATCTGCCCCGCCGGGCCTGGAACCTTTTGCGGGTGGCCACCACCGGCGGCGATGTGACGCTGGAAAAGGGCATGGAGACCGCCCAGCTGATCGTGGAGACCACCTCCGGCGACGTGGAATGCCCCATGCAGCAGAGCGGCTCTGTCCAGCTGAAGACCACCTCCGGCGACATCCATCTCTCCGGTGCCTGCGAGCGGACGGAGCTGACCACCGTCTCCGGCGACATCGATCTGGAGGGCTCTGCCCGGCTGCTGCAGATGAAATCCGTCTCCGGCGACCTGGAGGCCACGCTGGACAATATGCCCGCCGAGCTTGCGCTGGAGACCGTCTCCGGCGACAGCAAGCTCCGCCTGCCGGACAACGCCGGCTTCTCCCTGCGCTACCAGCGCATCTCCGGCGATATCCGCTCCGATTTTGACCTGCGCACCTCGCTCAACGCCAAAAGCGGAACGGCCGTCTATCTGGACGGCGGCGACTGCACCTACAGCATGAAGACCGTCTCCGGCGACCTGCGCATCTACCGCCGCTGAGCGTCCTCCCCTCCATCCGAACAAAAATAAAAAAAACAGGAAATCGCTCTTGAAAGGAGAGAAATCATCATGAAACGCATTTATAAAGACCGTGCCAATAAAAAGATCTGCGGCGTCTGCGCCGGCGTCGCCGAATATCTGGATGTGGACCCCACGCTGGTCCGCGTGATCTGGGGCGTGGTAGGCCTGGCTTACGGCGTAGGAATTCTGGCCTATCTGGTCTGCGCCTTCGTCTTTCCCGATAAGAGCGAGGTCCAGTGATCTGTCCGATCCGTCTAATTTGTCATTTTAACATCTGAAAGGAGTTTTCATTTATGAAAAAGCTGATCAAAGCCGCGTTGTTCTGTGCCGCCGCTGCCGGCTTCATTCCCTATGACCTGCGCAAGACCGAGGAGGGCGAGGTCCAGTCCCGCTCCCTGTTCCTGGAGATCCGTAAGAAGGAGCAGCCCAACGGCGAGACTCAGGTCCAGGTGTCCTTCCCCATGGTGGAACGGGTGGAACGCTTCGGCAAGAAGCTGGCCCAGCAGCTGAAGGATTCCTGCGCCGCCCAGGAGGAGCCTGAGACCGCCGAGGACGCCTGCCAGGAGGAGGCCGCCAAATGCGCCTGCGATGCGGAATGCGCCGCCCAGGCCGGAGACGCCGACGCCGCCTGCGCCTGCGCCGAGGAAGCCCAGACCTGCGCCGAGGAAGCCAAGGCCTGCCCCTGCGGCCAGCAGCCGGAGCAGCCCCAGCCCACGGAGGCCTGAATCGCCGATTTCTTCCCTTGTAAATAATTGCAGAAGCGCCAGCCCCTCGGGGCTGGCGCTTTTGTATGTGCCATATCCTTTTCAGGCCTTGTCTGCCGGCGGCATGGGGACCCGGTCTACGGTAACGATGGCAAAATAATTGCCGTCCAGCCGCCGCACCAGATCCTTTACGGCAACCCGCACCTGCTCGTCGGTGAGCTTCAGATCGAAGGGGCAGGCCACGTCGAAGATCACATTGGTATGGGTGGGGCCCGCCACCATGCGCAGATCGTGGACCGTCACCCGGGGATCGATCAGCCGCACCAGCTTTTCCATCTGCTCCCGGACGCGGCAGACGGTCTCATCGTTGGTGTCGATGGGGTCCATATGGATCACCGCCTGGCAGCCGAATTTGTCCCGCAGGGCCTGCTCCGCGCAGTCAATGGTGTCGTGCAGCGCCAGCAGATCGCCGTCGGCGGGGACCTCCGCATGGAGGGAGATCATCAGCCGTCCCGGCCCATAGTCGTGGACCATCAGGTCATGCACGCCCCGGATCTCCGGAAAGGACAGCACCAGCGCCTGGATCGACTGCACCAGCGCCGGATCCGGAGCCTGCCCCAGCAGCGGGCTGACGGTATCCTTGGCCGCGCCGTAGCCGGCCCGCAGGATCAGCGCCGCCACCAGAATGCCTGCCCAGCCGTCCAACGCCACGCTGCACCAATGCCCCAGCAGAGAGCAAATCAGCACCGCCGCCGTGGCGGCGCAGTCGCTGAGACAGTCGGCGGCAGTGGCCTTCATGGCGGCCGACTGGATCCTTTTGCCCACGGCCCGGTTATAGGCCGCCATGTAGAGCTTGACGGCGATGGCGCAGAGCAGGATCCCCACAGAGACCCAGCGGAACTCCACCGGCTCCGGCGAGACGATCTTTTCAATGGAGGTCTTGGCCAGCTCGAAGCCCATGAGCAGGATCAGCATGGCCACGATCAGCCCGGAGACATATTCCATCCGGCCGTGGCCGTAGGGATGCTCCGTGTCCGGCTTCTGCCCCGCCAGCTTGAAGCCCAGAAGGGTCACCAGGCTGGAGCCTGCGTCGGAGAGGTTATTGAAGGCGTCGGCGGTAATGGCAATGGAGCCGCACAGGCTGCCCGCAAGAAACTTGCCCAAAAACAGCAGCAGGTTCAGAACGATGCCCAGGCCGCCGCAGAGATAGCCGTATTGCCGGCGCACCCGGGGGTCCTGGGTCTGCTCCCGATCGGGAATGAACCGGCGGGCAAGCAAAGAGATCATAGCATCCACCTCACAAAAAAGCCGCGGAAGGGGTCCCCTCCCGCAGGCTTCCGTTTTCCGTTCAGAGCTTTGCGCCGCAGCTGTTGCAGAAGCGGGCGTCCTCGGCGATCACCGCGCCGCACTGGGGACAGTGCCGCTCCGGGGCGGGCGTCTCGGGGAGCTTGAGCTCCTCCAGCTTTTCCTGCAGGGTCTGGATCGCGCGGCTCGCCGCCTGGATGCTGTCGCACAGCGCGGTCACCTGCGGATCCACCGCCTCGCCCTGCTGATACCTGGTCCACAGCAGGTCGCCGATCTGATTTTTGAACTCCTCGATGCTCTGGTTATGCCGGCGGATCTCCGCCTTCAGCTTGCCCTGCTCAATGGCCAGATTGGCCTTGTCTCCGGCAGTCTTGATGGCCGCATTGGCCATATCGCCCGCGCTCTTGGCCGCGGCGCTGAGCTTATCCAGTAATGCCATAGAAAAAACCTCCTGTCTCGATGGTTTTACGGTTCCCTTTTCTGTTTACAGTATAGCACAGCAGGCCATGGAATTCCACGCTTTCCGCAAAAAAACCTGTAAATTTTCCGTTTTTTCCCGTCTGCCGCAAAAGGGGCTTTCAAAGCGGCGGCTTTTATGCTATACTTTTCAAAAAGCCGCGCGAAGGAGAGGTGTTTCCTTATGCTTTCCATTGGGAACCAGTGGGACAGCGTCCTGCGGGAGGATCTGCAGAGCGGGAGCTTTGCCCGCCTGCAGGCGTTTCTGGATCAGGAATATGCCGCAGGGCCGGTCTATCCGCCCCGGGAGGACCTGTTCAACGCCCTGAAATATACCGATTATCCTGCGGTCAAGGTCGTGATCCTGGGGCAGGATCCCTACCACAGCCCCGGGCAGGCCCACGGACTGGCCTTTTCCGTGCAGAAGGGCGTGGCTGTGCCGCCCTCGCTGCAAAATATTTATAAGGAGCTGCTTTCCGATCTTGGCTGCACCCTCCCCTCCCACGGCTGCCTTATCGAATGGGCCCAGCGGGGCGTGCTGCTGCTGAACACGGTGCTCTCCGTCCGGGAGGGACAGCCCAATTCCCACAAAAATCAGGGCTGGGAGCAGCTGACCGACAGCATCATCCGCCATCTCAGCGCCCGGGAAAAGCCCATGGTTTTTTTGCTCTGGGGGGCAAACGCCCGGCAGAAGCTGCCGCTGATCCAGAGCATGAACCATCTGGTGCTGACCGCGCCCCACCCCAGCCCCCTTTCCGCCTATCAGGGCTTTTTCGGCTGCCGCCACTTTTCCAAGGCCAACCAGTTCCTGCAGCAGGCCGGCGAAGCGCCCATCGACTGGCAGATCCGCGGCTGACCCGGAAGCATCATACTATTAAAAACATAAAGGAGCGATCATCATGGCAACCCCTCATAATTCTGCGGAAAAAGGCGCATTTGCAAAGACCGTCCTCATGCCCGGCGATCCCCTGCGGGCAAAGTATATCGCAGAGCATTATCTGGAAAACCCCGTCCTGATCAACAACGTCCGGGGCATCCACGGCTATACCGGCGTCTATCGGGGCGTTCCCGTCAGCGTCATGGCCAGCGGCATGGGCATCCCCTCCATCGGCATTTACAGCTATGAGCTGTTCCATTTCTACGCTGTGGACAACATCATCCGCGTTGGCACCGCCGGCGGGCTGCATCCCCAGCTGCAGCTGCGGGACGTGGTCATCGGCATGGGCGCCTGCACCAATTCCAATTACGGCGCGCAATTCCAGCTGCCCGGCGCCTTCGCCCCCATCTGCAGCTATCCCCTGCTGGAGAGCGCCATGCGTCATGGCCGGGACATGGGTCTGCGGATGCAGGTGGGCAATCTGCTTTCCTCCGACACCTTCTACAGCGCCCTGGACGATCCCAACGGCAAATGGATGGAGATGGGCGTGCTGGCGGTGGAGATGGAGGCTGCCGGCCTTTACATGAACGCCGCCAAGGCGGGCAAAAACGCGCTGGCCATCTGCACCATCTCGGACCATATCGTCCGGGGCGAGGCGCTGGACGCGGAGGCCCGGCAGAACAGCTTTACCGATATGATGGAGCTGGCCCTGGCCGTTGCGGTGGACATGGCGGAGCGATAAAACAGCAGTACAAAAGGCGCGGCATTTCGCCGCGCCTTCAGTTTGTCGAAAAAGTCTGCG
>DHMK01000081.1 GCA_002405755.1 Clostridiales bacterium UBA4644 | reverse complement strand
TCGCCGGCCACGGCCTTGGCCAGCATGGTCTTACCTGTGCCCGGAGGGCCCACCAGCAAAACGCCCTTGGGCATGGAAGCGCCCACATCGGAATACTTTTTGGGATCGTGGAGGTAATCCACGATCTCCGCCAGATTTTCCTTGGCCTCGTCCTCTCCGGCCACATCGTCAAAGCGGATGCCGTCGCTGGAGGGGACGTAGACCCTGGCGTTGCTCTTTCCCAGGCCGAAGGCCATGGCGTTGGGGCCGCCCGCGTGAGACATCATTTTTTTTGTGAGATACTGCCCCAGCGCCGCAAAGATCAGAATGGGCAGCAGAAAGGTCAGGAAAAAGCTCAGCAGCGGAGAGGCGGCCTGCTGCGTCACCCGGGTGAACTGCGCCCCGGCGGCATAGAGCCGCTCCGTCAGCGTGGGATCGTTCATTTCGCCAGTCTTGTAGATCTGCGTCCCGTCCTTATCGGTGAAGAGGATCTGGGAATCCTCCACCTCCACGGTCCCGATGTTCTTTTCCTCGATCATCTTCATGAAGGTGCCGTAGTCCACCTCCTGCACCTGGGCCCGCAGCAGCAGCGGCGACACCACCAGATTGAATAGCAGGATCACCAGCAGGACGATGCCGTAATAAAACAAAAGGGGCTTTTTCGGGGATTTGACTTCTTTCATAGGCGCTTCACTCCTTTTTTCGTGATATTTAAGCACAAATTTTCTGTTTTTCTGAAAACAAACGGGGCTCCGGCGGGAAGGCAAAGCAACTTTTCGATTCAAAGCTTCAGCAGCCGCACCAGACGAGTCCCGCCGGGAAGCTCGATGATCTCCTTTCGGCTCAGCACATGGAGCTTAATGACACAGAAGGCATAGGTGACCACCGACAGGGCCACCGACACCGACACCGACACCAGATTGGACTTCAGGACCAGCATACAGAGCTTGTAGCTGCCCCAGGTCACAAGGCTCATGGCCAGCGTGCAGACGATGGGCTTGACGAAATACTTCTGCCTTGACATACGCAGGGGGATGGTCCTCCGAAGGGCGGTAAAGCAGACGGTGAAGGCCACCAGATGGCAGGCCACGGAGGAGATCACCGCGCCGTAGATATTGACGGAGGGAATGCGGATCAGGATCAGGTTCAGGATAAACTTTACCGCCACGCCGCACAGCAGGCCGCAGGCGGGCACCCGCACCCGGCCCAGCCCCTGCAGGCTGCCGCAGATAGTCTGGTCCAGCGCCGTAAAGATCAGCGCCACCGCCGCCCACTGCAGCAGGGGCGCGCCCTCGGAGGCCCGGGGATAAAACACCAGGAAAAAGGGCTTTGCCAGAAGGATCAGGCCCGCCGCGCAGGGCAGGATGATCAGCGTGGAGATCAGATAGGAATAGGAGATCTTTTTCGAGGCCGTCTTCCGGTCGCCCGCCGCCAGCGCGGCGGCAATGGTGGGCACAAGGACGGTGGCAAAGGCGATATTGATGGCCAGAGGCAGGTTGGTGATATTGTCCGCCTTGTTCAGCATGCCGGACATCTGGGCCGCATAGGCCTGCAGCTGGGCCTCTGTTGGGATGCCCTCCACCCCGGGGATCCCATCGGCAAAAGCCCGGGCGATGCCCCGGGAGATAGTGGCCGTATCCACCACGCGGGCCACGGTGGTGATGATGGAGCTCAAGGAGATGGGAATGGACAGGGAGAGGATCTGCCGGGTCGTCTGCTTCCAGTGGTCCGGAGCGGCCCGGGAGGCCCGGGGCATGTGATTCCGGCGGCGGAAGGTGATGAGGACGACGGTCAGATAGAAAAAGCTCAGCGCCGTGGAGATGGAGGTAGCCAGGTTTGCGCCCGCCGCCATCCGGGCGGCAGTGGTGCTGGAGAGCAGCCAGACGATCAAAATGGTCAGCGTGGCCTTGAAGATCTGCTCCAGCGTCTGGGAGCGGTTATTGGGCCGGACATTCTGCTGGCCTAAAAAATAGCCCCGGATCACGGAGGAAAGGCACACGAACAGGATGGAGGGACTCAGCGCCCGCAGGGTGTCCTGCACGCCATCCATGCGGACCAGCTTCAGGGCGATGAAATCCGCCCCCACATAAAGCAGGACGGTGCCTGCCACGCCGATCAGGGCAAACAGGCGCAGCGCCGTTTGAAAGACCCGCTCCGCCCCCCGCCGGTCGCCCAGGGTCAGCCGCTCGGAGATCAGCTTGGAAATGGCGTTTGGGATGCCCACGGAGGAAATGGCCAGCAGCATGGTATAGACCTGATAGCCCGCCGTGCGATAGCCGTTGCCCAGGTCGCCGAAGCCGGGCATATTGATGAGAACCTGATTATAAACAAAGCCGATGAGCTTGATGAGCACCTGAGAGCCCAGAATGGCGGCCACATTGCCCATGAAGGTGGTTTTTTTCTTTTCCATCCGCAGCCTTCCCTTCCGGAAGATCATTCCATAGATAATGACAGTATACCCCCGATGGGGCGGTTGGTCAATGCGGGGAGAAAATTTTACAGGCAGGACAAATCGCGGCCGCCCGGGCGCGCCTCCCCATTCGTAAAAAGAGCATCCCCGCAGCACAGACGCCGCAGGAGATGCTCCTTCGTTACCGTCGCTTGACAAGGGGAAGTATGCTTCGTTTTTTACAGCAGGCCCAGCTGCTCCTTCCAGCGGAGCACCCGCAGGCAGGCCTCCTGCAGACGGGCCGCCGGCAGGGAGCCATCCTTCGCCGCCTGCAAAACGGCAGGTAACTGCGTCTGCCAGTCGGAGACGCACAGCATATCGTTGCCGCAGAGCACCGCCTGCACCGCCGCCTCCTCCGGCTTCCAGAAGCCGCTGACGGCGTCCATCTTCAGATCGTCGGTGATGACCACGCCGTCGAAGCCCAGCTCCCGCCGCAAAAGCGCGTGCATGGGCGCGGAAAGGGACGCAGGCCGGCTGGCGTCTACACATTCCACAATATTGTGGGACATCATCACCGCGCCGCAGCCCGCCCGGACACCGGCGGCAAAGGGCCGCAGATCGCACCGGCGGAACTGCTCCAGCGGGCGGGGATCCCGGCTCAGGCCCACATGGGTGTCGGCATTGCCGCCGTAGCCCGGAAAGTGCTTGAGCACCGTCCCCACGCCGCACTGCCGGGAAAGCTCCGTCATCTCCCGGGCAAAGCGCTCGCCCATGGCCGGATCGCCGGAGATGCTCCGGGGATAGATGAAATGGGAGGGATCGTCGCTGAGATCGCACACCGGAGCCAGATTCACATTAACGCCCACCTGCCGCAGCAGGGCGCACTTTTCCCGGCAGTCCGCCGCTATGGCTTCCCAGCCGCCGGCGGCGTAAAGCGCCCGGGGGGCGGGGAAGTTTTCCCGGCGCAGCTGCTTCTGGCGGCTGACCCGGCAGACGGTCCCGCCCTCCTCGTCAGCGGAGACGAGCATGGGCACCCGGGATGCCCGCTGCAGAGCCTCCATGCGGCTTTTGCACTGTTCCGCCGTGCGGCCCTCAAAATCCACGGAAAACAGCACCAGCCCGCCGGGCTGATACCGGCGGATGACCGCTTCTTCCTCCTCCTGAGGGCAGCGAATGAGAAACAGCTGCCCCACCTGCTGCTCCGGCGTCAGCTGCCGCAGCAGCGTCTCCGCCCTTGCGCCGGACACGGCTCAGGCCTCCTTGCGAAACAGCAGCTTCAGATCGCCGCTGTCCGGCGTGAGAATGCGCAGATCGCCGTTTTCCTGGGGATAGAGATAGATGGCGCTGGGATCCAGACCGTCCAAAACGCCGGTAAAGCTGCTGATGCGGCCGTCCTTCTGAAGCTGGAGCCAGGCGTCGAAATCGCCGTAATGGAACCGCAGGCGGCCCTCCTGCTCGTCGATGGTGAACTCCTCATAGGCGGGATGCCGGTAAGTCCCCACCAGCTGCGGATGGCTCTCCCGGGTGACGGGGACGCCCTCGGCGTTGGCCAGCACCTTCTGGCGCATCCGGTCCCGGCGCTGGAGCCAGGCGTCGATCATATTGTCGTAGCTGTCCTCCGGCTGGCCGGCGGTGAGCGCGTCCAGCACAATGGCCCGGGACACCTGATGGGCGGGGGTGGTGCCGGTGTTGAAGCACATCACATAGCCGCAGTCCTGTCCGGGCAAAAAGCCCACCTGGGTATTGAAGCCGGTGAGCCCGCCGCTGTGGAAGACCACATTGGTCCCCTTATAGTCAGCGTTGATCCAGCCTTGGGCATAGCTGGAGTTTTTCAGCCAGAAGCAATCCTCCTCCGGCGCGGAGATCACCGGAGCGATGATGTTTTGATACTGCTCCTCAGAGCAAAGCCGCGCGCCGCTCTCGGTGACGCCGCCCCGGCTCATGGCCGCGATCCACTTGGCCATATTCTTCATGCTGATGCGGATGCCGCCGCAGGGAGCGCTGTAGTAATTGGTGGCATAGCCGCAGCGCTGGGCCTGATAGCCGTCGCTGCAATAGGGCAGCGCGGGACGGATATTGGTCATGTCGGCCTTGACGCCCCGGAAGCGGATGGGATCCACGCCCAGCGGCTCCGCGATATATTTCACGATCTGGTCCTCCCAGAGCATACCGCCCCGGGCCCGCTCCACCAGATAGCCCAGCAGGATGAACAGGTGGTTATTGTACTGATATTTGGAGCGGAAGCCGCAGCTGAACTCCAGATCCTTCAGCTTGCGCATGAGATTTTCCCGGTCGCCGAAGATCTTTTCCCGGAGGAAATCGTGGCCGGGCAGGCCGGAGCGATGGCTGGCCAGATCCCGCACGGAAAGATGGGCGGCGGCGTATTCGTCCGTCATCTGAAACTCGGGGATCACATCCCGGATGGGGCCGTCCCAGGTGAGCAGGCCCTCGTCGATGGCCTGCGCCGCCAGCATCACCGTCCAGGCCTTGGAGGTGGAGGCCACGTCGAACAGGGTATCCTGATCCATGGGGATCCTGTTTTCCCGGTCGGCATAGCCATAGTGATAGGTAAAGGTCACCTTGCCGCCCTGGATCACATTTACGACGCCGCCCACCAGACCGGTCTCCCGGGTGATGCGGGTCAGCGCCTGCTCCAGCGCAAGGGTCAGTTTTTTCTCATTCATAGGGCGTTCCTCCTGCTTTTCGAGAAATTCTGTCTTTGATTATACCATTCTTTGCGCCGCTTGTCACGCAAAACCTCCAGAAAACAGCGCTTCCCCCGCCGGACAGCGCCGAACGGGGGAAGAGAAAGGAATGAGAAGGAAAAAGCAGATCAGGAAAGGGCGTATTTTTCCACATAGGCCCGATAAGCCTGGCGAAAATCCTCGCTCTCCTGCCGGACGGCCCGCAGTGTCTGGTGCAGGTCCAGCCGGTGCTGGTCTGCGTCGATGACGCAGCCGGCGATATTGGAGCTGTGGTCTGCGGCCCGCTCCAGGCTGGTCAGCAGATCGGACCAGACGAAGCCCGTTTCCACCTGGCATTCGCCCTTTTGCAGCCGGAGGATGTGCCGGGTACGCAGCTGCTCCTTCAGGCCGTCGATGACCTCCTTCAGCGGCTCCACTCGGAAGGCGGCCTCCAAATCGTTTTTGATAAAAGCGGTCAGCGCCAGCTGCAGCACCTCCCGGACGGCGGCGGCGAGCACGGAAAGCTCCCGTCTTGCCGCTTCAGAAAAGGCCAGCTGCTTGTCCCGCAGCTCCTCCGCAGACTCCAGCAGGTTGACGGCATGGTCTGCGATGCGCTCAAAATCGCCGATGACCTTCAGCAGCTTTGCGGCCTCCTCGCTGTCTGCCTGGCTCAGGGGCTGGGCAGACAGGCGGATCAGGTAGTTGCCCAGCCGATCCTCCGCCCGGTCGGTCTTGTCCTCCCTCTGGCGGATCTCCTCCGCCAGAGCGGGCGTATAGGCATCAAAGGCCTGCAGGCCCTCCTCCAGCGCGGCCACGGCTTCCTCCGCCATGCTGCCGGCCTGCGCTTCACACTGGGCCAGCGCCAGCGGCGGCGTTGCCAGCAGACGCTCATCCAGCCGCGCATTCTTTTCCGGCTCCCTGGCATCGGGAATGACCCGCATGGCCAGTCTCTCCAGCAGCCGGGAGGCTGGCATCAGCAGGACCACGCACAGCAGGTTGAAGGCGGTATGGGCAACGGCAATCTTGAACTGATCCGCCGGCCCGGCAAAGATCGCCGGATGAAACAGCCCCTGCACCAGAGAAAAGACCGCCAGCAAAACGGTGGAACCGATGATATTAAAGGAAAGATGGACAAAGGCGGCGCGGCGGGCATTGCGGTTTGCGCCCACGGAGGAGAGCAGCGCCGTCACACAGGTGCCGATGTTCTGGCCCATGATAATGGGGATGGCGGCGCTGAAGGGCACCTGCCCCGTGGCGGCCAGCGCCTGCAGGATGCCCACAGAGGCGGAACTGGACTGGATGATGCCCGTCAGCACCGCGCCGGCCAGCAGGCCCAGCAGCGGGTTGCGGAACATGAGAAACATCTCCCGGAAGGCGGGGACCTCCGCCAGACCGGAGACGGCCGAGGTCATGGTGTCCATGCCGAACATCAAAACGGCAAAGCCCAGAAGGATGGTGCCGCTGTCCTTCCTTTTGGAGGACTTGCTGAACAGCAGCAGCACCACGCCGATCAGCGCCAGCACCGGCGTAAAGGAGGTGGGCTTCAGCAGGCGGATCCAGACGCTGTCGCCGCTGATGCCGCCCAGAGAAAGGATCCAGGCGGTGACGGTGGTGCCGACATTTGCGCCCATGATCACATGGATGGCCTGCCGCAGGGTCATCAGGCCGGAGTTCACAAAGCCCACCACCATCACCGTTGTGGCAGAGGAACTCTGGATCACGGCGGTGACGCCGCAGCCGGTGAGGAAGCCCGCCGCCTTGCCGGTAGTCATCTTGCTCAGCAGCGTCCGCATGCCGGAGCCGGCCCGGCGCTCCAGCGCCTGCCCCATCAGGTTCATGCCGAATAGAAACAGGCTCAGCCCGCCGATCATATTCAAAAACTGAAACAGATCCATAGAGGTTTCTCCTTTCGCGGCGCCGCCGCGCTTCTTTTCCACATTATCCAGTAGTATATCAAGGGAAGGTCAAATCCACGACCCTGTTTCTGTAAAATCCGCGTAAAGCCGAATGCTTTGCCAGATCTTTGCCGTTTCTTCCCCCTGCAGCTGGAAAAAAGAAGAGATTTTTTTGAAATTTCGTCAGGTTTCCCGTTGTCTCCCGGAGAAAAACCGCTTATAATAGTACCATTCAAATCATCCCGGCGAGCGCCGGGAGGGGGAGGCGCTATGATCGTTCTTGCCATTGGCGACGTAGTGGGCGAGCCCGGCGTGGATCTGCTCTGCCGGAGGCTGCGGCTGCTGCAGCGGCGGCTGGGCGCAGATCTGACGGTGGTCAACGGGGAAAACGCGGCGGGCCGCGGCATCACGCCCCGGCTGGCCGACGATCTTTTTTCTGCCGGCGCGGATGTGATCACCCTGGGCAACCACGCCTTCGGCAACCGGCAGATCTGTGATTATCTGGACGATCACCGCCGGATCCTTCGGCCCATGAACTTCCCGCCCCAGCAGCCCGGGCAGGGCTATGTCCTTCTGGAGTGCTGCGGCAGACAGGTCTGCGTCTGCAATCTGCAGGGGCAGGTGAATCTGGATTATCATGCGTCCTCGCCCTTCGCCATGGCTGACCGGCTCTTCCGTGAGGTGGAGGCGGAGGTCTATCTGGTGGATTTCCATGCGGAGGCCACCTCGGAAAAGCTGGCCATGGGCTATCACCTCAACGGTCGGGCCTCCGCCGTCTGGGGCACCCACACCCATGTGCCCACGGCCGACATCCGCATCCTCAGCGGCGGGACGGGCTATATCACCGACCTTGGTATGACCGGCGGGCAGGATTCCGTTTTGGGCGTTCGCTGGGAGCAGAGCCTGAAAATGTTCCGGGGCGAGCTCACAGAGCGCTTCCAGCCCTCTGACCGGGACGTGCGCCTGCAGGGCGCGGCGTTCACCATCGATGCAGCCGGCCGCTGCACCGGGGCAGAGCGGATCGATTTTTGCTGACCGTTTTACTTTTGAATAGAAGGAGCCTTTGCAATATGTCTGAACTTCGCAAGCAGATCGCCGACGATCTGGTTTATTTCACCTCTCCGCAGCTTTCCGTCTATCCCCGGCTGCGGCATGGCTTTTTCACCCGGCAGGGCGGCGTCTCCAAGGGCGTTTATGAAAGCCTGAACTTTCGCTTTACCGGCACGGACGACCGGGAAAGCATTATGAAGAATTACGATATCGCCGCCCATATCCTGGGCTCCGATGTACATCATATCGCCCGCGCCACCCAGAAGCACACCGACAACATCGCCGTGGTGGAAAAGCTGGAGGATTTCACCACCGTAGGCGACGGGGTGGATGCGCTGATGACTAACGTCCCCGGCGTGGTGCTGGCGGGCTTTTATGCCGACTGCCAGCTGGTGATGCTCTACGATCACAAAAACAAGGCCTGCGCCGTTGTCCATGCGGGCTGGCGGGGCGTCGCTCAGGAGATCGTCCGCAAGACCATCGAGAAGATGCACGCGGTCTACGGCACCGACGCCCATGAGCTCATTGCGGCCGTGGGTCCCTCCATCTGCCGCTCCTGCTTCGTCACCGACGACGATGTTCCCGAGGCCATGCGGGCGGCCTTTGGCGGAATGGTGCAGGAATATATGTACCGGGAAGGGGAAAAATGGTGCGTCGACCTGAAAAACATCACCTACGCCATGCTGCTGCGGGCCGATGTTTTGGCCTATAACATCGATATTTCCAACATCTGCCCCTGCTGCGGCGACAAGAAGCTCTTCTGGTCCCACCGCCGCTGCGGCGAGGACCGGGGCGTTCACGCCGGCATGATCTGCATCGCAGAATGATCCTTGCGTAAAACAGCAAAACGCCGCAGGCAAAGCCTGCGGCGTGCTTTTTTCTGTTGTCAGCCCTCAAAACGGCGAAGGAATCGCCTGGTGCGCTCCTGCCGGGGGGCGCCGAAGACCTGCTCCGGCGGACCCTCCTCCACGATGACGCCGCCGTCCATAAAGACCACACGCTGGGCCACATCCCGTGCAAAGGCCATCTCATGGGTGACCACCACCATGGTCATTTTCTCCCGGGCCAGCTCCCGGATGATCTTCAGGACCTCTCCCGTAAGCTCCGGATCCAGCGCGGAGGTCGGCTCGTCGAAAAAGAGCATCTGCGGATCCATGCAAAGGGCCCGGGCGATGGCCGCTCGCTGCTGCTGTCCGCCGGAAAGCTGATCGGGATAGGCGTCGGCCTTGTCGGCCAGACCGATCTTTTCCAGCAGGGCCCGCGCCTTCTGCTCCGCCTGCTCCCGCTCCCGGCCCAGCACATGGATCTGCGGATCCGTGAGGTTTTTCAGAACGGTGAAATGGGGAAACAGGTGAAAGCTCTGAAACACCAGTCCGAAGCAGGTCCGCGCCCGCTTCAGCTCCGCCCTGGAAGCATAGCGCACCCGGCCCTCCCCGTCGGTGTCTGCCACGGTCCTGCCCAGATAGCACAGGCTTCCGCCGGAGATCTCGGAAAGCAGGGTGGCACAGCGCAGCAGGGTAGATTTTCCGGAGCCGGAGGGTCCGATGACGGCCACCGTCTCTCCCTGGGCCACGGAAAGGCTCACGCCCTTGAGCACCTCCGGTCCGCCGGGATAGGTTTTTTTCAGATCCCGGATCTGCAAAACATCCATCGTCTCCCCCTCCTTACCTTCCGTGATCCATGCGTTTTTCCAGCGCGGTCATGCCATAGGCCACCACGGCGTTGAACACATAGTAGAACACGCCTGCGGCCAGATAGGTGAGCATGCCCGGCGAACGGGGGGCCGCCACGATCATCCGTGCCCGGGTGAACATCTCCACCGTGCCGATGACCGAAGCCAGCGAGGTGTCCTTCACCAGCGTGATCACCTCATTGGTCACCGAGGGCAGGATGCGCCGGACTACCTGGGGCAGGATGATCCGGAAAAAGGTCTGGCCCCGGGAATAGCCCAGCACCTGCGCAGCCTCATACTGGCCCCGGTCGATGGACTGGATGCCGCCCCGGTAGATCTCCGCGAAATAGGCGGCATAGTTGATCACAAAGGCCACGATCACCGCAAGGAACCGCCAGTTGTCCGGCAGGCTCACATGGAACAGCAGTCCGGGGCCGTAATAGACCACCATCAGCTGCAGCATCAGCGGCGTTCCCCGCATGACGGAGATATAAACGCTCATGAGCCAGCGCAGCGGCGCGCATTTGCTCATGCGGCCCAGCGCCACCGGCAGGCCCAGGGGCAGCGCCCCCAAAAGCGTCAGGGCAAAGATTGCGGCGGTGATGCCAAAGGCCTGCAGCAGCTGCAGCAGCATGGCGGAAACGCTCATGTTCCGATCCCCCGTTTCGAATGATGTTTCAGATTATTTTTTGCAGAGGCAGAGGCTTTCCAGCACAAGGCCGTCCTTCACATAATTTTCGCCGATCTTTTCCATGGTGCCGTCCTGGGCCATCTTCAGCAGCTCCGCGTTCACCTGATCCCGCAGCTCCGTGTTGCCCTTCAAAAAGCCCACGGCATACTGCTCGGTAGAAACTGCCTCGTCCAGAATGATATAATTTCCTTCGTTATTGGCGATCTGGTAGGCGGCGACGCCCTGATCCACCACGATGGCGTCTACCGAGCCCTGCTTCAGCTCCATAAAGCCCAGATTATAATCGCCCAGCTCCACCACCTGCTTCAGGGTGTCCTTCAGGGCGGTATTGCCGTTGAGCGCATCGGCGCCGGAGGAAGCCGACTGGACCATGACCGTCTTCCCCGCCAGATCTGCCAGGCTCTGGATGCCGGAATCCGCCTTGACCACCACCACGATGCTGTTGTCTACATAAGCATCAGACCAGGTGTATTCGTCCTCCCGGCCGGTGCAGGTGAAGCCGTTCCAGATGCAGCTGATGGAGCCGGTGGCCAGCTCGTTGTCCTTGCTGTCCCAGTTGATGGCGACGGCCTTGAACTCCCAGCCCAGCCGGGCGCAGAGCTCCTTGGCCAGCGCCAGATCGAAGCCGTCGTATTCGCCGTTTTCATTGACAAAGCCGAAGGGCGGGAACTCCGCATCGAAGCCCACCACCAGCGTCTGCTTCCCGGTTTTGCCGCCGCAGGCGCAAAGGCTCAGACACATCAGCAGGCACAGGGTCAGTACAATGATCTTTTTCATGATAATATCCTCCCGTCGCGGCGGCGCCGCATTGTTTTTACGGTCTATATTTTATCACTTTATCACGCTAATGCAATACATTTTCACGCCAAACTTTGCCGAATTCCCTTTCCGTTTTTCATTTATTTTTCACAATTTCTCTCCAAAATGCAAAAAATCCACCCGAAGGGCGGATCTCTGCGGTGGGACAGGCCGAAGCTGCTTCAGCGCACTTCCCGGGCCTTTTGGCGGTGCTCCGCCCAGTCGGAGAGCTGATCCAGGATGGGGATCAGCTCCGCGCCGGCTCCGGTGACGGAATATTCCACCCGCACCGGCACCTCCAGATATTCCCTGCGGCACACCAGCCCATCCTCCTCCAGCTCCCGCAGAGCCTGAGCCAAAACCGTGTTGGAAACATGGTCCAGCCGGCGGCCCAGGGCATTGTAGCGCAGCGGACCGGAGGCGCCCAGCGCGCAGAGGATCTGCGCCTTCCACTTTCCGCCGATGCAGCGCATGGCTTCATGGAGGGGGCAGCGCTCCAGACAGGGACAATCGTAATGACTGAGCTTTTCCATAGGCGGTAAGCTTTTCCTTTCTTGCTCTGCAGAAACTGCGTTCTTGCGCGAAGGGCGGCGGTATGCTATGCTGATCGCAGCACACCGACAGGAGGGATCTTTTATTTCGATCTATCTTCAGGGGCTGACCATGGGTCTGGCCTACGTCGCGCCCATCGGGGCGCAGAATCTTTTTATGATCCAGACGGCTATGGGAAACGACCGGAAACGGGCCTTTCTCACGGCGCTGATCCTGTTTTGCTTCGACGCGCCGCTGGGCATCGCCTGCTTCTTTGGGGCGGGCGCGCTGATGACCCGCTTCCCCCTGCTGCAGAAGCTGATCCTCTGCGGCGGCAGCCTGATCCTGCTTTGGACGGGCCTGCAGCTGCTGCGCTCCAAAGCCCAGGCCGTTGGGGAACAGGCCCCCTCGCCGGAGCGCCTGAGCAAGGTCATTCTGACGGCCTTTGTGGTGACCTGGTGCAACCCCCAGGCCCTCATCGACGGCACGCTGATGCTGGGGGCGGTGCGGGCCGCTCTGTCGGCGGGGCAGGCGCCCCTGTTCGTCCTGGGGACGGCCTCCGCCTCCTGTCTCTGGTTTTTCGGCATGACGGCGCTGCTCTCCTTCTTCCGGGAGAAGATCAGCGGGACTGTCCTGCTCTGGATCAACCGAGCCTGCGGCTGCGTATTGATCTTTTATGGGGCAAAGCTCCTTTGGAGCTTTGTTCAGCTGCTGCGGGGTTAAAGCTCCCGCCGGCCCTCCAGCGCCCGGGCCAGCGTCACCTCATCGGAAAACTCCAGATGTCCCCCCACGGGCACGCCATAGGCCAGCCGGGTGACCTTCACCTGAAAGGGCTTGAGCAGACGGGTCAGGTAGAGGGCGGTGGTCTCCCCCTCCGTATCGGGGTTGGTGGCCATGATGACCTCCCGGACCTGTCCCTCCGCCACCCGGTGCAGCAGCTCTTTGACCCGCAGCTGCTCCGGGCCCACATCGTTCAGCGGCGAGATCACCCCGTGAAGCACATGATACAGCCCGTGGTATTCCCGGGTGCGCTCGATGGCCACCAGATCCTTGGGATCGGCCACCACGCAGATGGTGGAGCCGTCCCGCCGGGGATCGGCGCAGATGGGACAGAGCTCCCCCTCCGTAAGGTTCTGGCAGATCCGGCAGGTATGGATAGAGCCCCGGGCGTCCAGAATGGTCTGGGCAAACTCCTCCGCCCCGCCCTGGGGCAGGCTCAGCAGATAAAAGGCCAGGCGCTGGGCAGACTTGCGGCCCACGCCGGGCAGGCGCTGGAACTGCTCGATGAGCTTTTCCAGCGGCGCGGCATAGTATTGCATAGCTCCTCCTGATACAGATCCCCGCCGGACGCGCCGGCGGGGATCGCTTTTTTCGACTTAAAAGCCGAAGCCGCCGCCCATGCCGCCGGTGAGCTGGTTCATCTCCCGGGAAGCGGTCTCCTCGCACTGGCGCAGCGCATCATTGACGGCCGTCATCACCAGATCGGTGAGCATTTCCACATCCTCCGGGTCCACAGCCTCGGGCTTGATCTCCAATTTCGTGATCTGTTTATTCACCACCGTGGCGCTGACCGCGCCGCCGCCGGCAGACGCGCTGAATTCCATCTGCTCCAGCTCCTGCTGCTTTTTCAGCATCTCAGCCTGCAGCTTCTGGGCCTGCTTCATCATGGCCTGCATATTCATGCCGCCGGGGATCATTTTTCCGGGTTTCATGGTTCGTTCTCCTTTATTGATTCAAATTATGATTTTCAGGTCTTATCGCGGATCTCCACGCCCAGCTTCCTGGCGTTTGCCAGGATCTGATCCAGCGCCGAGGGCGCTTCTGCCGACGCTTCCGCAGGCGCGGGCTTTTGTGCCGGCAGGGGGCCTGTGGGGGCGCTTCCCTGCTTATGGAGCTGCACGCTTTGGTAGCCGCAGGCCGCGGCCGCCTCCTGCAGCGCCTGCTGCACGGCCGGCTTGTTCATGAAGATCATGCTCTCCTCCCGGCAGGCGATATCCAAAACGCCGTCTGCCGCGCTCATCTGGGACAGATTCAGATAGGTCCGCACAGCGCCGCTGACGCGGGACCCCACCACCGCCATGATGGCGGAGCGCACGGCAGGATCTCCGCCGGCAGGGGCAGAGGCCGTCCGCACCGGCGGTTTTTCCGGCGCAGGACGGGGCGCAGGCTCTGCGGGAGCAGGGGGCGCGTCCCGGTCGTCCCAGGGGGGACGGTCCTCCGGCGGGGGCGCGGCTTCGGGGGGCGCTTCCTGCTGCCGGGGCGCGGGCTGGGACGCGGGCTTTGCGGCAGGCCGGACCTGTGCCGCAGGCTGCTCCTGCGCGGTGGGCTGACCAAAGCCATGGCGCAGGGCCATCTTCAGCAGGCACATCTCCCCGTCGGTGCGCTTGATGGCCGTCCGGGTAAGGCGGGTCAGCAGCTCGCTGACGCAGCGGACAAAATATTCCAGCTCCATGGGGTCCGCGCTCCGGGCCAGCGCCCGGATGGCCGCCGGGTCTGCGGCGGAGGAGGACAGGAGATATTCCTCCCGGCCCGTGGCCCGCAGCAGGTAAAGATCCCGCAGCAGCGACAAAAGCTGGTCAAAAAGGGAGACGGTGTCCCGCCCCTCCAGATAGCAGCCGGTAAAAAGCTCCAGCGCCTGGGCGGCGTCGCCCTGCTGCACCGCCTGATAAATATGGAGCACCGTGTCGGCAGAGGGCACGCCCAGCGCCTCTGTCACCCGGTCCAGGTCGATGTGCCCGTCGGCAGAGACGCTGCGGTCCAGCAGCGAGATGGCATCCCGCATGCTGCCGTCGCCCAGACGGGCCAGCAGCGCCGCCGCAGAGGGCTCCAGCGAAAAGCCCTCCTCCCGGGCGATCTGATGGAGCCGGGCGGCGATGATCTCCGGCGGGATGCGGCGGAAATCATATCGCTGGCAGCGGGAGAGCACCGTGGCCGGCACCTTGTGGATCTCCGTGGTGGCCAGAATGAACAGCACATGCTCCGGCGGCTCCTCCAGCGTTTTGAGCAGGGCGTTAAAGGCCCCGGCAGACAGCATATGCACCTCGTCGATGATATAAACGCGCTTTTTCAGCGCCGTGGGCGAAAAGGCGGCCTCCTCCCGGATATCGCGGATATTGTCCACGCCGTTGTTGGAGGCGGCATCGATCTCGCTGACATCCAGCGCCGCATCCTCCAGAATGGAGCGGCAGGCGGCGCACTGATTGCAGGGAGAGCCGTTCACCGGATGCTCGCAGCAGACGGCCCGGGCCAGGATCTTGGCGCAGGTGGTCTTGCCGGTGCCCCGGGTGCCTGTGAACAGATAGGCATGGCTCACCCGCCCGGTCTCCACCTGTGTCTTCAGCGCCGAGGTCACATGCTCCTGCCCAAACACATCGTCAAAGACCAGCGGCCGCCATTTTCGGTATAATGCCAGATGCTGCGCCACGATCGTTCCTCCTTTGTATGAAAAAAGAGCGGGATCCCGCTGTCCTCCGGTGCTTTTCCCCATCATCAGCCCCACAGCCCGGCCCACACCGGTTGACCGCGGCACACGCGACATGCCGCTTAATGCTGCTCGGTTCCCCGCCTGACATGGTTCACGGCCACGCGCTGCGCGGGACCGGCGAAGGCCTTTGCGGCCATGGGGCTGATGATATGGAAAAGGCTGCCGGACGGTTGGCCAAGGCTGGGATCCGCCGCTCCGTTTCCGTTTCTTTTGGATTACTGCTTTATTATATACGATTCTTTTGGATTTTTCAATCCGTCAATCAGGATTTTTTGCGCCGCGAAGGGCAGAAATCGTCTCGGGGACGGTCTCATGGCGAAGCTCCCGCACGTTGAACTTTGCCAGCTTGAAGATCAGCTGCATCACCGGCCCGCTGAGACACACCAGAATGATGGTGCCAACGCCCACCGTTCCGCCCAGCGCCCAGCCCAGAAGCAGCGCACAGCCCTCCAGCATCACCCGGATACCGCCCACGGGCCATTTGTGCAGCCTGCGGGTCAGGACGCACATCAGTCCGTCCCGCGGGCCGCTGCCCAGCCGGGCGGACATATAGATATACATGCCCAGGGCCGCCGGGATCAGGCTCAACACGCAGAGGGTCAGCCGGGGGACCAGATCCACGCTCATGGCCAGGCCCCGGTAATCGGGCAGCAGAGCAAAGCCGGGGATCAGGTCGCCGGTGCAGAGGTCCACGATGTTGCCGCAGATCAGGATATTGATAAAGGTCCCAAAGCCCACCTTTTCGCCGCAGAGCACGTCGATCAGCAGGATCGTCAGGCCGATGGCGATGTTGGCCCGGCCGAAGGTGATCAGATCTGCGCCGTTGGCAAGGGTGATGCCGATATGGCTCTGCAGAAATCGGGCCATACCGTCGTTGAGCACATCCCAGGGCTCCATGCCCAGATCCGCCACCAGCGCCATGGCGGAGCCAAAGCTCATGACCGCCAGCCCGATGAGCAGACGAAGGAATTTCTTTCCGGTATGTTTCATAGCAAGGGCCCCCTCCGAAGATCGCAATTTCCCGAACAAAGGTTATCATAGCACAGAGTTCCGGGCTTGTCAAAAAAAATATCTTGACTTTTTGCCGGGAGCTGTGTATCATAACTATGTTATCCTTGTCTGCATTATGTGCAGGCCATTTGTCCAGAAGGAGGTGCAAAGAGAATGCCCAAAATCACCGGTAAGTATGAGACGATCTTCATCGTCAACGCCACGCTGACCGAGGAGGCTATCAATGCTGTGGTGGAGAAGTTCACCAACCTGATCGCCGCAAACGGTGAGATCACCAAGATCGAGCAGTGGGGCAAGCGCCGCATGGCCTACGCCATCGACGATATGCCCGAAGGCTACTATGTGTTCGTGGAATTCGACGCGAAGCCCGAGTTTCCCGCCGAGCTCGACCGTATCTTCAAGATCACGGACGGCGTGATCCGCTCTATCATCGTAGCCAAGGAATAAGGGGGACCGAGAAATGCTGAATAAAGCCATTCTCATGGGCAGGCTGACTGCCGACCCCGAGCTCCGCAAGACCCAGAACGGAACATCCGTCACGACCTTTACCCTTGCCGTGAACCGCAGCTATACCCGCAGCGGCGAACAGCCCCAGACCGACTTTATCGACATCGTCGCCTGGCGCAACACCGCGGAGTTTGTCAGCCGCTATTTCACCAAGGGCCAGCTCGTCGCCGTGGAAGGCCAGATCCAGACCAGGACCTGGGAGGATAAAAACGGCCAGAAGCGCAAATCTGTGGAGGTCGTCGCAAACGAAGTCTTTTTCGCCGAGCCCAAGCGGGACGGCCAGTCCCGGCGGGAAGCTCCTGCCGGCTTCGAGCCCATGAACGGCATGGGCGGGAACATGGGCGGCAATGAATTTGCCGCGCTGCCCGGCGACGATAACGATCTCCCGTTTTAACCTTTTTCAGAAGGAGGAACGATCATGGAAAGAGAAAACAGACCGGAGCGTCCGGCCCGCGACAATCGCCGCCGCCGGAAGGTTTGCCAGTTCTGCGTGGATAAGGTTGAGCATATCGACTTCAAGGATGCTGCCAAGCTGCGGAAGTATACTTCCGATCGCGGCAAGATCCTGCCCCGCCGTATGACCGGTGTCTGCGCCATGCATCAGCGTCAGCTGACCACGGCCATCAAGCGCGCCCGCCATGTGGCTCTGCTGCCCTATACCGCAGACTGAGAACATCACCAATCAAGGCGCTCTCCTTTGGGGAGCGCCTTTTTCGTTCCCGGGGCTTTTTACCGGAGGTTGCGTTTTGCGCCGCTTTATTGTAAAATAGAGACCGGAAGCGGCGGACCTTCCCGCCGGAGCATAAGAAGGAGGCATCCCATGAAGCAGGAATATTCCATCGGCCAGGTGGCCAGGCAGTTTGGCCTGCCCGTATCCACCCTGCGGTATTATGACCGGGAGGGCCTGTTTCCCGGGCTGGAGCGCTCTGGGGGCATCCGCCGGTTCGGCCCCCAGGAGCTGGAGCGGCTGCGGCTCATCGAGTGTCTGAAGCGCTCCGGGCTGGAGATCCGGGACATCCGGCAGTTCATGGAATGGTGTACCGAGGGCAGCGGGACCTATGCCCAGCGGCTGGAGCTGTTCGTCCGGCAGGAGGAGCGGGTGCTGGCAGAGCTGGACAAGCTGCAGAAGGCGCTGGATGTGATCCGTTTCAAGCGATGGTATTATGAGCAGGCCCTGCAGGACGGCAATGAGGAGGGCATCCGCCGGATGCTGCCTGACGGCCTGCCGGAGGAGATCCAGGCCATCTATGACCGGAGCTTTCTGCCGGAGCAGCCGAAAGGGTGACAAAACAAATTGGCGGCGGGCCTTTGGCCCGCCGCCTCGCATTTTACGCTTAAAAATAGCGATATTTCTTTCGCTTGACAAAGAGGAAGATCACCGAGATGGCAAAGGCGCACACCTCCGCCACCGTATTGGAGAGCCAGATGCCGTCGGTCTCCAGCAGCAGGGGCAGCAGCAGGACGGCGGAGGTCTGGAAGATCAGCGTCCGCAAAAAAGAGATGGCGGCGGAGACCGCTCCGTCGTTCAGCGCGGTAAAGAAGGAAGAGGCAAAAATATTGAAGCTGGACAGCAAAAACGAAAAGCAGAACAGCCGGAAGGCATGGACGGTCAGCGCCAGCAGCCCGGCGTCGTAGCCCACGAAGATCTTTGCCAGCGGTTGCGCCAGCCCATAGGCCAGCGCCGTCAGCACCATCCCGGCGCCGGCGGTGAGCCGCACGCTCTTCTTCAGCAGACTGTTCAGCTCGTCGTAGTGCAGCGCGCCATAGTGAAAGCTGACCACCGGCGCGCTGCCGATGGAATAGCCGATGGAGATGGCCACGAAGATAAACTGCACATACATCAGAACGCCGTAAGCGGAGATGCCGTCCTGCCCCACATAGCGCAGCAGCTGGAAATTATAGATCATGCTCACCAGCGAGGAGGAAATATTGCTCATCAGCTCGGAGGAGCCGTTGCCGCAGGCCTGCAGCAGCGGCCGGGCCTCAAGCTTTGTCAGGCGCAGCCGGAGGGGGCTGTCGTTGGGACGCAGAAAGAAGATCAGCGGGATCAGTCCGCCTACGCACTGGCTCAGGCCGGTAGCGATGGCAGCGCCCGCCACACCCCAGCGGAAAAGGCCCACGAACACCGCGTCCAAAACCATATTGGTGCATCCTGCGGCCACCGTGGCCAAAAGGCCCAGCTTGGGCTTTTCCGCCGCGATCAGAAAGCTCTGAAACACATTCTGCAGCATGAAGGTCACGGTGAAGCCGGTGGTGATGCGGCCGTAAAGGACGCAGTCCGGCAGCATCTCCGGCGTGGCCCCCAGCAAAACGGCGATGGGCTCCATAAAGAGGACGCCGATCAGCGAGAGCACCACGCCCAGCAGGGTCGTCAGCCCGATGCACATGGAAAAATAGCGGTTGGCCGTTTTCCCTTCACCCTCCCCCAGCTTGCGGGAGACCAGCGCTGTGCCGCCGGTACCGATCATAAAGCCCATGCCGCCCAGGATCATGACAAAGGGCATCACCAGATTGACGGCGGCGAAGGCCGTGCTGCCGGCAAAGTTGGAAACGAAAAAGCCGTCTACCACGCCATAGATGGAGGTGAACACCATCATCACGATGGAGGGGAGCGTAAAGCGGAACAGCTTGGCATAGGTAAAATGGTCGGATAGCTGGATCCTTGTCTTCTGCTGCATAAATACTGCGCCGCGCTGGACGCGGCAGAGCTCCTTTCATGTTTTATTATGAAATGCGGCTTTACAGCCATGCTCTGTCAGGATACTACGGAACCCGGGATATGTCAATCCTTTTCAGGCAAAAACCGCTTTCCGGCGGCCCGTTTCTGCGGCCTTATTATTAAAATAAGGTGCGGCGATGGCCCGGCTTTGGGCGGGTGCTTTTGAAATACGACGATTTTTCCGGCGGAAATCGGGAATTTTTTCATTTTTCTGGATTTTTTCCGGCAAAAGGCATTGACAAACCGCCCGGTTTGCGGTAAGATTCCGCCCGTGGACATGGCGTTCATCAGGGCGGGAGCGGCTTCTTCCCTGATGGGCGTTTTATGATTTTTTTGAAAAAATATTAGGATAAAGATCAAAGGAGTGAACGAGATGACAAAGTATATTTTTGTGACGGGCGGCGTGGTCTCCGGCCTGGGCAAGGGCATCACCGCAGCCTCGCTGGGGCGGCTTTTGAAGGCCCGCGGCCTGAAGGTGGCGGCCCAAAAGCTGGATCCCTATATCAACGTGGACCCCGGCACCATGAGTCCCTATCAGCACGGCGAGGTCTATGTGACGGAGGACGGCGCGGAGGCCGACCTGGATCTGGGGCACTACGAGCGATTCATCGACGAAAACCTGAACCGCTTTTCCAACCTGACCACAGGAAAGGTCTACTGGAACGTGCTCAACAAGGAGCGCCGGGGCGAATATCTTGGCTCCACCGTGCAGGTCATCCCGCATATCACAAATGAGATCAAGGATTTTGTTTACCGCGTGGGCAACGAGACCCAGGCGGATGTCGTCATCACGGAGATCGGCGGCACCATCGGTGACATTGAATCCCAGCCCTTCATCGAAGCAGTGAGACAGATCTCGCTGGAGGTCGGCCGGGAAAACAGCCTCTTTATTCATGTCACCCTGGTGCCGTTTTTGCATGGCTCCGACGAGCACAAATCCAAGCCCACCCAGCATTCCGTCAAGGAGCTGCAGGGCATGGGCGTCAGCCCGGATATCATCGTGCTCCGCTGCGACGAGCCGCTGGAGGACGCGATCTTCCGGAAGATCTCCCTGTTCTGCAATGTGAAGCCCGACTGCGTCATCGAAAACATCACGCTTCCCTGCCTTTATGAAGCGCCGCTGATGCTGGAGCAGAGCGGCTTTTCCTCCATCGTCTGCCGGGAGCTGGGACTGGAGACGCCCGCGCCGGCGCTGGACGAATGGGAGCAGATGGTCCGGCGGATCAAGCACCCGCAGGGCAGTGTGGAGATCGGCCTGGTGGGCAAATATGTGCAGCTGCACGACGCCTATCTTTCCGTCCACGAGGCGCTGAACCACGCCGGCTACGACCTGAACACCAGCGTCAGCATCCGCTGGATCGATTCGGAGGGTCTTACCGAGGAAAATTACCGGCAGGAGTTGGCCGGGCTGGACGGCATTCTGGTGCCCGGCGGCTTTGGCGGCCGGGGCATCTCCGGCATGATCCTGGCGGCGAAATATGCCCGGGAGAATGGTCTGCCCTATTTTGGCATCTGTTTGGGCATGCAGATCGCCGTCATTGAGTATGCCCGCCATGTGGCCGGCATCGCTGACGCCGACTCCGGCGAGTTCAACGAGATCTGCAAGAACAAGGTCATCGACTTCATGCCTGGCCAGAGCGACGAGATCGACAAGGGCGGCACGCTGCGCTTGGGCGCCTATCCCTGTGTCATCCAGCCCGGCACCACTATGGAGCGGTGCTACGGCAGGCAGGAGATCTCCGAGCGCCACCGCCACCGCTATGAATTCAACAACGACTATCGCGAAATTATGGAGCAAAGCGGCATGACCCTCTGCGGAAAGAGCCCGGACGGACATATTATTGAAGCTGTGGAGCTTTCCGGAGAGAAATTTTTCGTCGGCGTGCAGTTCCACCCCGAATTTAAGTCCCGTCCCAACCGTCCTCATCCACTTTTTAAGGGACTTATTGCTGCATCTCTTGAAAAAGCATATAGTAATGATGTATAATAGAGCTTGTAAATAAAAGCCTGAGGAGTGCAGCGCTATGCGCCGCAGTTATATCCACGGCTTTGCCGCGGGTTATATCGCGCCTTCGGCGCGGTTATGTCCGTGCTTCGCACGGGTTAGATTTTTTGCCCTTAGGGCAAAAAGTTAATGTGCGCGCGCCATGCGCGCACATTTCGATGAAGCAGCAGTACAGAGGGAAATCTGAGCGAACCGCCAGCGGCGGATGACGGAAAGAGAGAAAAGGCGAAAGCATTGCACAGAGGTAATTCTGTGTGAATTGTTTAGCTTTTCTCTCCCTCAGTCTNNAGATCGCCGTCATTGAGTATGCCAGAAATGTCTGCGGCATGGAAAAAGCAAATTCCGGCGAATTTGATGAGCTTTGTTCGGAGAAAGTCATTGACTTTATGCCCGGACAGAGCGAAAATATAGATAAGGGCGGAACGCTGCGGCTGGGAGCCTATCCCTGCGTCATTCAGCCGGGCACCACCATGGAGCGCTGCTACGGCGCCCGGGAGATCTCCGAGCGGCATCGGCATCGCTATGAGTTCAACAACGATTACCGCCAGGCGCTGACGGCCCAGGGCCTTACCCTCTCCGGCCTTTCTCCCGACGGGCGGCTGGTGGAGACGGTGGAGCTGTCTGACCGGCCCTTCTATGTGGGCGTTCAGTACCATCCGGAGTTCAAATCCCGGCCCAACAAGCCTCATCCCCTGTTCCGCGGCTTTATCGCCGCCGCCAAGGCCCTGCGGGAGAGCAAGTGAACCCAACGCCTGAAAAGGAAGAACGAATATGCACGAAATCTATGAAAACCCTCTGTGCCGCCGCTATGCCAGCCGGGAGATGCAAGAGATCTTTTCCGACGACCGGAAGTTTTCCACCTGGCGCAGGCTCTGGCTTGCCCTGGCGGAAAGCGAGCAGGAGCTTGGGCTTGCCATCACCGACGAGCAGCTGGCGGAGATGCGGGAGCATCTGACGGACATCGATTATGCCGTGGCCGCCCAGAAGGAGCGGGAGCTGCGGCACGATGTGATGGCCCATATCCACACCTTCGGTCTGGCCTGCCCCAAGGCCCGGCCCATCATCCATCTGGGGGCCACCTCCTGCTTTGTGGGAGACAATACCGATGTGATCCTCCAGCGGGACGCCCTGCGGCGCATCCGCCGCCTGCTGCTGCAGGCCATAGCCGCGCTGGCGGACTTTGCAGAGCGCTGGCAGGCCCAGCCCGCCCTGGCCTACACCCATTTTCAGGCGGCGCAGCCCACCACCCTGGGCAAGCGGGCCTGCCTGTGGCTGCAGGATCTGACGATGGACCTGGAGCATCTGGATCTGGTGCTGGACAGCCTGAAGCTTTTGGGCTGCCGGGGCACCACCGGCACCGCCGCCAGCTTTCTGGAGCTGTTTGAGGGCGACCGGGACAAGGTCCGCCGGCTGGAGGCCCGCATCGCGGAGAAAATGGGCTTTTCTGCCGTCTACCCCGTCAGCGGCCAGACCTATCCCCGCAAGACGGATTATTTCCTGCTGTCTGCCCTTTCGGGCATCGCGCAGAGCGCGATGAAGTTCAGCGGCGACATTCGCCTGCTTTCCCATCTGAAGGCCGTGGACGAACCCTTTGAAGCGGGGCAGGTGGGTTCCTCCGCCATGGCGTATAAACGCAATCCCATGCGCTCCGAGCGCATCACCTCTCTGGCCCGCTATGTGATCGCCGACGCCATAAACCCCGCCATGACCGCGGGCGCCCAGTGGCTGGAGCGGACGCTGGACGATTCTGCCAACCGGCGCATCAGCATCCCGGAGGCCTTTTTGGCCACCGACGGCCTGCTGACGCTTTATATCAATGTGGCGCGGGGCCTGCGGGTCTATCCCAAGGTGCTGGAGAAGCAGCTCCGGGAGGAGCTGCCCTTCCTGGCCACGGAAAACATCCTGATGTACTGCGTGAAAAAGGGCGGCGACCGCCAGACCCTTCACGAAGCCATCCGCCGTCATTCTGTGGCGGCAGGCCGGGCCATCAAGGAGGAAGGCGCAGACAACGATCTGCTGGAGCGCATCGCTGCCGATCCGGCCTTTCCCATCACCCGGCAGGAGATCGAAGAGATCCTCCGCGCCGGCGGCTTTACCGGCATGGCGGCGGAGCAGACGGCGGACTATCTCCGCTGGGTGCGGACGCTGCTGGAAGAAAATCGCGTCTGGCTGGAGCAGGCCGAAGACGCGGCCGTTACTGTTTGAATGTTCATCACTGGAAGGGGTTAATCAATTATGCTGACAGCGATCGTAGGAATCAACTGGGGCGATGAGGGCAAGGGCCGCATGGTGGACCTGCTCTCCGAGCGCTATGACATCATCTGCCGCTACCAGGGCGGCAACAACGCCGGCCACACCGTGGTCAACGAAAAGGGAAAGTTCATCCTGAATCTGCTGCCCTCGGGCATCCTGCGGGAGACCACCGTCAACATCATCGGCAACGGCGTGGTGGTGGATCTGGAGCATCTGTGCCACGAGGCGGAAACGCTGCGGAAGGCGGGCATCTCCGTCACGCCGGACAATCTGAAGCTCAGCAGCCGGGCCATCATCTGCATGCCCTACCACAAGCTGCAGGACATCATGGAGGAGGAGCGGCTGGCCGACAAGAAGTTTGGCTCCACCCGCCGGGGCATCGCGCCGGTCTATGCGGACAAATATATGAAAAAGGGCCTGCGCATGGAGGATCTGCTCCATTGGGACACCCTGCAGCAGAAGGTCCGGGATATCGTGGAATGGAAAAACATCACCGTCACCGGCTATGGCCACAAGCCCGTCAGCGCCGAGGAAATGCTGCAGTGGCTGGAGACCTATGGCAAGCAGGTGATCCCCTATATCTGCGATGTGACGGAATATCTTTCTGCGGCTGCGGCGGAAGGCAAGAATATCCTGTTTGAGGCCCAGCTGGGCGCCCTGCGGGACATCGACTTCGGCATCTATCCCTACACCTCCTCCTCCAACACCCTGGCGGCCTACGCCCCCATCGGCGCCGGCGTCCCCGGGCTGAAGCTGGATGAGAGCATCGGCATCATGAAGGCCTATTCCACCTGCGTGGGCGAAGGCCCCTTCACCGTGGAGCTGTTCGGCGACGAGGCGGAAGCCCTGCGCCAGGCCGGCGGAGAATATGGCGCGGCCACCGGCCGGCCCCGGAGAGTCGGCCCCTTTGATGTGCCTGCCTCCCGCTTCGGCGTGCAGGTCCAGGGCGCGGACTATATCGCGCTGACCAAGCTGGACGTCCTCTCCTATATGGAGAAGATCCCTGTCTGCACCGCCTATGAGATCGACGGCCAGCGCACCACCTCCTTCCCCACCGGCGACCGGCTGGTGCGAGCCAAGCCCGTAGTGGAATATCTCCCCGGCATCGGCGATGTTTCCAAATGCCGCAAGCCGGAGGATCTGCCCCAGGCGGCCATGGATTATATCCGCTATTTGGAAAAGGCCGTGGGCTGCCCCATCAAATATGTCTCCGTGGGCGCAGAGCGGGACGAATACATCCAGCTGTTTTGATGATCGACGATTTATAACGATAATGGAGGAATAACATGGCGTCTCAGTGTGTTTTGATCCTGGACTTCGGCGGGCAGTATAAGGAGCTGATCGCCCGGCGCGTGCGGGAATGTGCGGTATATTCTCTGGTGCGCTCCGGTGATATCAGCGCCCAGGAGGTCCGGGATCTGGCCCCCATCGGCATCATTCTCACCGGCGGTCCCAACAGCGTTTATCTGGAGGATTCTCCCCATTGCGACCCGGAGATCTTTACGCTGGGCATCCCCGTTTTGGGCATCTGCTACGGCTGCCAGCTGCTGGCCTATCATCTGGGGGGCAAGGTCGTCCCCGCCGCCGACGCTTCCGCCCGGGAATACGGCAAGACCGAGACCTTCTTCGACACAGCCTGCACTCTCTTCCGCGGCCTGCCGGCGCAGGGCATCTCCTGGATGAGCCACGGCGATTATATGGAAAAGGTCCCGGAGGGCTTTTCTCTGGCGGCCCACTCCGATGCCTGCCCCAATGTTGCCATCTGTGATGAGACCCGGGGCTTTTTCGGCGTCCAGTTCCATCCGGAGGTCAACCACACGGAGCACGGTAAGGATATGATCCGCAATTTTCTCTATGAGGTCTGCCGCGCCAAGGGCGACTGGACCATGGGCGATTATAAGAAGACCGCCATTGAAGCCGTCCGGCAGAAGGTGGGCAGCGGAAAGGTGCTGCTGGCCCTGTCCGGCGGCGTGGATTCCTCCGTGGTGGCGGCGCTGCTGGCGGAGGCCGTCGGCCCGCAGCTGACCTGCGTTTTCGTGGATCACGGCCTGATGCGTCTCCACGAGGGCGACGAGGTGGAGGCCGCCTTTGCCAAGTGGGATATCCATTTTGTCCGCGTCAATGCGGAAGCCCGTTTCCTGGAAAAGCTGGAGGGCGTCTCTGAGCCGGAGCGCAAGCGCAAGATCATCGGCGAGGAGTTCATCCGCGTTTTTGAGGAGGAATCCAAAAAGATCGGCCGTGTGGACTTTTTGGCCCAGGGCACCATTTATCCCGATGTGATCGAATCCGGAACGGGCAAGGCCGCCGTCATCAAGAGTCATCACAATGTGGGCGGCCTGCCCGAGCATGTAGACTTCAAGGAGATCATCGAGCCTCTGCGGATGCTCTTTAAGGACGAGGTCCGCCAGCTTGGCCGCGAGCTTGGCCTGCCGGAATATCTGGTCTCCCGCCAGCCCTTCCCCGGCCCGGGCCTTGCCATCCGGATCATGGGCTGCATCACCAAGGAAAAGGCGGATACGCTCCGCCTGGCAGACGCCATCTTCCGGGAGGAGCTGGAAAAGGCCGGCGAAAACAAGCGCATGAACCAATATTTCGCCGTGCTCACCGACACCTATACCGTGGGCGTCATGGGCGATGGCCGCAGCTATGACCGGGTCCTCGCCCTTCGCGCCGTCACCACCGAAGATTTTATGACCGCCGACTGGGCCCGCATTCCCTATGAGCTGCTGGACCGGATCAGCGGCCGCATCGTCAACGAGGTCAGCGGAATCAACCGCATCGTCTACGATATCACCTCCAAGCCCCCCGCAACGGTGGAGTGGGAATGAGAAAAAAGTGAACATGATGGGCTGCAAAGCCTTGAAAACACGCACTTTTTGAAAATCTCATTTCCTGTTTGATAGCAAAATGATAGCAGATACCCAAACTGTTTTGTTTATTCTTGTTTCAAGGGACAAGCGGTTTGCAGGTTAGGCTATCCCATCCAATCCTATATTGAGAGCGAAAAAGGCTCTGCTGACTTTCTGTGAAAAAGTTGGCAGAGCCTTTTTACTTAGGCAAGCTTATATTATTTCCTGCGCGGCCGCGCTCATATCCGCCAGCCAGGTCATGGGCAGATGGTGCTGAGATCAAAAAACGATGGAAGGTATAGATCAGGCCGTCTTCCGAAACCTTTGGAAAGTTCTCCACCAGCAGCGGATAGGTCTCCAGTGTCTCAGGGTTTTTGCGCATCAGCGTCTCACAAACACAATCGCTGATTTCAAAAGCGCGGTGTAAGGTGTTTTCTGAGCATCTATGGTCTCAAATGCCGAGAAATCTGTACCCACCTTGCGCACTTTGGGAGATGCCGGGTTGTTTCCTTCGTTGCCATTGCTGATACCGTTACCGCTACCGCAGCCTGCAAGGCAGGCCAATAGCGCGAAAATTCGTTTTCCGCTCGTTTTACTCATGCATGATTCTTCTTTACTTCTCTAATTTTACGCGCATCCGCGGCGACCACCGCTATCCAGGCGACAGCATCTTCTTCGACAGTTCCATGCCGCATAATTATTACAATCGTACCGATAAGGACTGCGTTTCTATCTTGTGTATGACACCGAAGTGCTTCTGATATTTCTCGCCAATTCCTCTGCATAGCAAAAAAGGGCACGCACTCGGGAGCGTCCTTTTGCTATCTAATTCCACTTTGTTCGCAGCCTTGCTCTATAGTCCTGCAGAGCGTGACAACGCTTGTTGATCTATACATTATACTTAATTGATATAGTTCTATATTGAAATTTTCAATAATCACGCCTGAATTTCCGCATTGTTTCTGTTTCAATATGCGAAGTTAGTCTTCTTTCGGCATTTTTCGTCAAAGAACAAAGCATTACGCCATTTTGGTGTTTTAATTCAATCCGCCAATTGATGCAGTTCTTTCGCGTTAATCGTAAAAATATTGCTTTCCATTTACATTTGATCCTGTATCAATTAATCGCATTCTTTTTAGAAGCCGCTTTACCCTCTCCACTTTATAAGAAAATTGATATAGTTCAATAATGCAAATTTAAAGATAAAATTGCAATTTGATCCTGCCTCAATTTGGATCAGTTCTCATGCAAGGCAAGTACACAGTTATTTCCAATTTTATTGATATAGTTCTATCGAGTAATTAACAAGAAATACAGCAGATATCCCCGATTGATCCTATTTCAATTAGCCACAGTTCTGCGGAAGACTTCCTCTGCTGCTGCGGCGCTGGCAAGATCATCCCCGGCTTCACTACAACACAAAAAACAAACGGCAAGCATTCGCTTGCCGTTTGTCTGTGTAGGCGTTACTTATCTTCCCGGGCCGTCTCCAGCCAAGTATTGTCAGCACAAATGAGCTTAACTACCGTGTTCGAAATGGAAACGGGTGGACCCTCATCGTAATCAACACCTACTCTGTGCTTCCAGCACATTGAAAACTGAAGGAAAAGACAATCGAAGAAAGAAACTCGTTGAGGTNNCAACTGAGCTAAAGGTGCATTTTGTAATCCAGCACATTGAAAGCTGAAGGAAAAGACAATCGAAGAAAGAAACTCGTTGAGGTTACCATAAACTTTCGTTCAGGTCAAGCCCTCGACCGATTAGTACGGGTCAACTCAACATGTCACCACGCTTACATTTCCCGCCTATCAACCATGTAGTCTTCATGGGGTCTTACTCCTTTCGGATGGGAAGTCTCATCTTAGGGAAGGTTTCACGCTTAGATGCCTTCAGCGTTTATCCTGTCCGAACTTAGCTACCCAGCTGTGCTCCTGGCGGAACAACTGGTGCACCAGAGGTTCGTCCATCCCGGTCCTCTCGTAC
>DHMK01000020.1 GCA_002405755.1 Clostridiales bacterium UBA4644 | reverse complement strand
ACCACTCAAAATGACCCTATCTACGCCACTTCCGTCGTCCAAAACGAACTTTAAGAGCTTCTTGGACTTCTTCACGGCTTCGCATTCCTTGACCTTCACAGCCCGGTAATCGGACTTGGCGAAGGTGTCAAAATCCACGAAATCCTTGAACAGCGGCTCGATCTCCACATTGGAAAAATCAATTTTTTCGGGGGCTTCAGGAGCCGCCTGAGCAGCCGCCGCAGGAGCCGAAACTTCCTTGGAAACCTTCTTGTCAGAGTCTAACGGCTTCATTGTAGGGAACAGCAGTACATCGCGGATAGAGGTGTTGTTGGTCAGCAGCATGACGAAACGGTCGATGCCGATGCCGCAGCCGCCCGTGGGGGGCATGCCGTATTCCATGGCGGTGAGGAAGTCCTCGTCGATCTCGCTGGCCTCTAGATCGCCCAGCGCCCGGAGCTTCATCTGATTTTCAAACCGCTCCCGCTGATCCAGCGGATCGTTCAGCTCGGAGAAGGCGTTGGCATATTCGCTGCCGTTGATGAACAGCTCGAACCGCTGGGTCATATCCGGCCGCTCCGGCTCCCGCTTGGCCAGCGGAGAAATGTCCACCGGATGCTCCAGCACGAAGGTGGGCTGGATCAGCTTGCTCTCGCAGTATTCTTCAAAGAAAAGGGAAAGGATGTCGCCCTTCTTGTGCTTTGGCTCCACCTTGATGTTGTGCTCCCTGGCGACGGCCTTGGCGGCCTCCAGATCGGGGATCTGGTCAAAGTCCACCCCGGCGTATTCCCGCACCAGCTGGGTCATGGTGGCCCGGCGGAAGGGCTGCTCCATATCGATGACCACATCGCCGAAGGGGATCTGCAGCGTGCCGTTGACCTTGCGGCAGACCTCCCGCATCAGACCCTCGGTGCGCTCCATCATGCCGTTCACATCGGTATAGGCCTCGTAAAACTCAATGGTGGTGAACTCCGGGTTATGGCGGGTGTCCATGCCCTCGTTGCGGAACAGGCGGCCGATCTCATAGACCCGCTCAAAGCCGCCGATGATGCAGCGCTTGAGATAAAGCTCCGTCGCGATGCGCAGATACAGGTCCAAATCCAGCGCGTTGTGGTGGGTGATGAAGGGCCGGGCCGTGGCGCCGCCCTGAACGGTGTTCAAGACCGGCGTTTCCACCTCCAGATAGCCAAGCGCGTCAAAATAGGAGCGGATGGCGGAGATGGCCTTGGAGCGCTTGACAAAGGTCTCCCGTACCTCGGGGTTGACGATCAGGTCCACATAGCGCTGACGGTAGCGGGTGTCCACATCCTTCAACCCGTGGAATTTTTCCGGCAGAGGCAGCAGGCTCTTGCTCAAAAGCGTATATTCCCGCACATGGATGGAGACCTCGCCCCGGCGGGTGCGGAACACATAGCCCTTCACGCCGATGATATCGCCGATATCCAGCTTTTTGAAGCGCTCATATTCCTCCGCGCCCAGCTCGTCGATCCTCACATAGATCTGGAGCTGACCATTCTGATCCAGAATATGGCAAAAGGAGGCCTTGCCCATGTCCCGCTTGGAGAGGATCCGGCCGGCGACAGACACATCCTGATTTTCCAGCGCGTCAAAGTTTTCCAGAATGGTCCGGCTGTCTGATGTACGGTCGTACCGGGTCTGAAGGAAGGGGTCCCGTCCCTCTGCGCGCAGGGCCGCCAGCTTGTCCCGGCGGATCTGCAGGAGCTCGCTGCGCTCCTGAGCAGATTCGGCCTGCAATTCCTTGTTTTCGTTCATAGATCGATCCCTCTTTTTCGTTATCGGGTGATGCTGACGATGCGGATCTGGAAGCTCATGGCCGGGGCCTCCACCGTGACCACCTCGTCTGCATGATGGCCCATGACGGCCTTGCCGAAGGGCGATTCGTCGGAAAGACGCATGGGCTTGGCCTTGGGATTGGCCTCCTGAGAGCCCACCAGGACAAACTCCGAGCGCGCGCCGTTGTCCAGCCGCTCCACCGTCACCGTGGTGCCGATGTTGGCGCCCTTTTCGGTGCTGGCATTTTCGTCGATGATAATGGCGTTGGGAATGATGGCTTCCAGCTCCGCAATGCGGGAATACAGCTTGCCCTGCTCGTTTTTCGCTTCGTCATACTCGCTGTTTTCCGAGAGATCGCCAAAGCCGCGGGCTTCCTTGATCAGCTCCGCCACCTCATGCTCCCGGACGGTTTTCAGGTGCTCCAGCTCGGCCTTCAGCTCTTCCAGCCGTTCAGCAGTCAATTTGTATTGTTTTTGCATGGAAAGTACCCCCTGTATCTTGCAGATTATGAAGATCAAAATCAGTAACTAACTCATTATTATAGGGGGCAGCAGGACGGATGTCAAGGTGCGGGACGCGAATTTCCCTTGCCTGGACCGCGCCGCAGCGCCATAAAATGGCGGCAAAGCCGGCGGGATCGGAATTTTGAGGGAGAGCGGCCATGGCACCCTCCGGGGGAAGCAGCCCGGGCTGCCAGAATAGTCCGCTTTCGCAGGCCCCCTCTCCGGTGAGGTCTGCCGTCAGCGCCGCCCGGGGCGGTCGTCCGCCGGGAAAAAGCAGCGCCACCGGCGTCAGACCGGGCGGGACAGCCCCCTCCGGCACTACGCCGCAGCTGCGCCAGAGCCGGCTGCGCAGCGCTTCGCACCGGGGCTCCTGCAGACGCACGGCGCCCGCCGTCACGGCCAGCGACAGCAGCTCCATCTGTCCCTCCTGGGAGATCTGATCGCCGCAGATCAGCAGACACACCTGCCCAAGCTCCAGCCCCAGCGCCCGGGCCGCCTGACGGGCGATCTGCCCCGCGCAGGCCTGCAGGGCTGGCTCCCGGCGCACCGGCTCCAGTCCGCAGGCCATTGCCTGGGCTTCATATTCCTCCGGCACCAGCACCGGCGAGACCTTCTGCTGCCGCAGCCAGGTCAGCCCGCGAAGCACCCGCTGCCAGGCCAGCTCCGGCCGGCCCTCCGGGACGCACAGCCGGACCTGACGAAACATGGCCATGCGAAACTGGCCGCCCTGAAAGGAGATCCCCGCCCCCGGCCGCAGGCGGCTGCCTGCCGCTCTGACCCAGCTCCAGGGCTCTTTGATCACCGTCAAAACACCAAACATAAAAGATCACCGCCATTTCCTGTGGCTTTTGCCTACAGTTTATGGCGGTGAATGGCAGATTATGCAGAATGCGGCTCAGGGCTGCTGCGTCTCGCCGGTGGTGCTGCTGTCCGTGTCCGGCGCGGCGGGCTCGTCCGTGTCCTCCGAGGACTCCGGCGTCTGCTGGGCGGCCTGCTCCTCCAAAAGCGTCTGCAGCGCGCTGATGCCGGCCTGCAGCTGAGCGTCGTTTTCCTGCTCCAGCTTGCCGGCATAGAGCAGATACAGGGCCTCATCGTCCAGCTCCACAGACACATCCGGCGTCACGCCGGTGTCGGCAAGACTGTTGCCCTTGGGCGTGTAGTAGCGGGTGGTGGAGATATGGACGCTGGAGCCGTCAGACAGCATGAAGGTCTGCTGGGAATAGCCCTTGCCCGAGGTGGGTGCGCCCACGACGGTGGCCACCTCATATTCCTGCAGCGCCGCCGCAAAGAACTCCGCGGCGGAAATAGAGTTTTCGTTGGTGAGCACCACCATGGGCAGCTGGATCCAGTCGGCATCGGAGGTGTAGGGCGTTTCGTTGCCCTGCTTGTCTACCGTGGTGATGACGATGCCCTCCGGCAGCAGCCGGTCCAGAATGGCCCGCAGCACGGAAAGATAGCCGCCGGGATTAAAGCGCACGTCAAACAGGAAGCCCTGGGCACCCTCGGCCAGCAGCTGATCCAGATGCTGCTCGAATTCCTCGTCCACATTGGCGTCGAAGTCCGCGATCTTGATATAGCCCAGCTGGCCCTCCAGCATGGCGGAGGTGACGCTGTAGGTGCGGATCTCGTCCCGGGTGGCGGTGACGGTGACGGTCTCGCCGTTCCGGTCCAGCGTAAGCTCCACCTGCGTGCCCTTTTCGCCCTTGACCAGCTGCACCAGGCTCTGGGGATCGTCCAGCGTGGAGACCTCCACGCCGTCCACCCGAAGGATCACATCTCCCAGCTGGATGCCTGCCTGCTCTGCAGGGCCGCCGGGATTGACCAGCGTGATCTCATAAAGATGGTCCTCCTCCAGACTGTAGGTGACGCCGATGCCCACATACAGGTTGGCGCTGTCCTCCTCAATGGCGGCGGTCTCCTCTGCGGTATAATAGGCAGACCACCGGTCGCCCAGGCCGTCCACATAGCCAGAAAGCGCGCTTTCGATGGCTTCGGCCTCGCTGTAGTCCGCCACGAAATACTTGTCCACGATGTCCGCCACGCTTTTCAGCTTACTGTAGCGGGCCTCCTGCTCCTCCAGATTTTCCAGGCGGGCATTGTAATAATCCGCCGCCGAGAAAAAGGTGATATTGAAGGCGGTGGCCGCAGCCAGAAGCATGAGCATCACCGCCGTCAGAATGCTGACAGAATGTTTTTTCATGGGTCGTGCTCCTTTGGGGAATTATTTATAGGTCACCTTAAAATCCTTGAACTCGTCCAACGGGTTATAGGTGGAGCCGTTTTTGCTGATCTCGAAATGCAGGTGGGGGGCGGTGCTGTAGCCGGTGCTTCCGGAATAGCCGATGATGTCGCCCTGCTTGATCTTGTCGTCCTTGGAGACGGAGCGCTTGCTCAGATGGGCGTAAAGAGTGGTGATGCCGCCGCCGTGGCTGATGATGATATAGTTGCCCCAGGCGGAGCTGTAGCCGGAGGTGGTGACGGTGCCCTTGTTGGCGGCATAGACCTTGGTGCCGGTGGCGGCCCGCAGATCCACGCCGGTGTGCAGCTTGCGCTTGCCGGTGATGGGATGGGTGCGCATGCCGTATTTGCAGGTGACCACATTGTTGCCCGCCGGCAGCGGCCACATGAAGGTGCCGCCCACATAGGTGCTTTGGGCCGCATATTCCGCCGCCGCCTTTTTGTATTGCGCCATCAACTCGTCCTCTGTTTCGAGCATGGCGGTATAGGCGTCCTTGACATTTTTCTGGGCCAGCTGGATGCTGTCCATCTGCTTGCGCTTGGCCTCCATCTGGGTCTCCAGTTCCGCTTTGTTGGCCTCCATCTGGGCCTTGGTGTCCTCGGCGTCCTGTTTGGTGTCCTCCAGCTCCTGCTTTTCCGTCAGGACCTTGTCCCGAATGGCCTTGAGCTGTTCAAAAAGATTCTCGTCCCGCAGGGAAATCTGGCGGATGATCTCATACCGGTTGAGAAAATCAGAAAAGCTGTCGGAGGAAAGCAGGATGCTCAGGCTGCTGGCGGTGCCGTGTTCCACCATATAGCGCAGACGGCTGCGCAGCTGGTCATATTGCTCCGCCTGCTGCCGCTCGCTCTCCTCCAGTTCGATGGTCTTGTCGGCGATCATCTGGGTCAGTTCCGTCAGAAGCTCCTCCTGAGCTTCGATCTCGTCCTGCTGGGCCTCGATCTGGCTGTCCAGCAGGGAGATCTGCTTCTGCAGGGCGGAAAGGTCGTTTGTCAGGCCGGAAAGCTGGTTTTTCAGCTCGTTTTTGCGCTTTCCCGCTTCCGCCACCTTGTCCTTCAGGGCGTCCACCTGGGCCTTGGTGACGGCGAAAACATTCAGCGCCGAAGCAAGAAAGCCCGCGATCATCAGGATCGCCATCACCAGCGCCACGGTGGTGATGATCTTCTGCCCGGCGGTGCGCCGGGGCTGGGTCGTCTGGTTTTTCTTCATAAGCTCCTCACACCCGCAGGAATTTCCGAATGGTCAAAACGCTGCCGCCCACGCCAAGCACCAGCCCCGCCAGCAGCATCACGCCCAGCGTGGGCTGCCAGACCTGGGCAAAGGGCACCATGGTGAGGATGGCCGTTCCCTTGACCAGCTGTCCCGTAACATACTGATAAACGCCCCACTGAACGAAGAAGGCCAGCAGCGCGCCGCACAGTCCCAGTGCGATGCCCTCCACCACAAAGGGTGCGCGGATAAAATGATTGGTCGCGCCCACCATCTTCATGATGGCAATCTCCTCACGCCGGGCCAGCATGGCCAGCTTGACGGTGTTGGCGATGATAAACACGCTGACTGCGCCCAGCAGAGCGATGAGCGTGTAGGAGATCATGTTGGTGACCCGGCGCAGCTGGATCAGCCGCTCGGAGACCTCCTGATTGGAGCTGCTGGAGGCGATGCCCTGAAGCTTTTCCAGCGCCTCCACCGTCTCCCTGTGCCGGGAAACGTCTTCCATGTTGATCTGATAGCTGTCCCGCAGGGGGTTGTCATCCCGAAGATCCTCCATCACATAGGCCTCGTCTCCCAGCTTTTCCAGATAGGCATCGAACAGCGCCTCCTTGGAAACGAACACGGCCTCCTTGATATTATCCATGGCGCGAATCTTCGCGCCCATGGCGATGGCGTCCTCCCGGGAGACGGAATCGTCGATGTAGACCACGATCTCGCTCTCGCCGGAGAGCTGCTGGATCTGCAGGTCGATGTTGTAGGCCAAAAGACTGAAGATTCCGGTGATCATCAGACAGGCACCGATGACGGTAACGGCGGCGAAGCTGGTGAAGCCGTGGACAAAAATGCTGGAAAGGCCCTCCCGCATAAAATAGCCGAAGCCCGCCTTCCGCGTCTTCCGTTTCAGGCTCTTCCTGCTCATTTGCGCACCTCCTGCCGGTCAGACTTCATGCGCAGCTGCGGCAGCAGCTCCAGCTCGTCCAAAAGCTCCTGCAGCTCCGGCTGGCCGGCTTCCGCCGGGGAAGGGGACTGCTGCCCGGCCTCCGGGGCTTTTTCCTGCTGCGCTGCGGAAGAAGGGGCCTGGGGCGCCTCCGGCGCCTTCCGGCGGTGGGCCGGAGCGGCCTGCTGCAGCGCTTCCTCCGTCAGCCGGGTCACGTCGGGGCGGACATAATAGCCGCCGGTCTGGTCGGAAATGACCGTGCCGCCGTCGATGGCCACCACCCGCTTGGCGAACTGGTCCACGATCTCCCGGGCGTGGGTCACCACCACAACGGTGGTGCCCATGCTGTTGATCTTTTCAAAGAGCATCATCAGCTCCAGCGAGCGGGCAGGGTCCAGATTGCCGGTGGGTTCGTCGGCCACGATAACGCTGGGGTTGTTCACCAGCGCCCGGGCCACCGCCACCCGCTGCTGCTCGCCGCCGGAAAGCTCCGATGGCAGGCGGCGGGCCTTGTGCAGGATGCCAACCAGGTCCAGCACATAGGTGACCCGCTTTTTGATGGAGCTCTGGGGCGCGCCCACGGCCCGCATGACGAAGGCCACGTTTTCATAAACGGTTTTATTTTCGATCAGGCGGAAGTCCTGAAAGACCACGCCGATGGTGCGGCGCAGGTAGGGGATGTCCCGCTGACGGATGCTCCCGATGTCATAATCGCCCACCTGGACCTTGCCGGAGGTGGGGCGGAGCTCCGCGGTGAGCATTTTGATGATGGTGGATTTGCCGCTGCCGGAGGGGCCGACGATAAAAACGAACTCTCCGTCCTGAATGGTCAGGGAGACGCCCCGCAGCGCTTTGGTTCCGTTGTCGTAGGTTTTGAATACATCCTGCAGCTTGACCATAGTGTTCTCCTTTGTCAGCTGATGACGAAAAGTTTACAAATTGGTTACAAATAACGATCTTCGCGCAAATACAGCGTTTGGCACAGGGGTAACCCTGTGCCAAAGCAAACGCCAGGTGCGGCGGGCGGGATCAGTTGGCGGTCTCGCGGGAGCGGAGATACTGCTTGACCATCAGCGCCACCTTCAGAACGATGGCATTGTCAAACTCCCGCAGGTCCAGTCCGGTGAGCTTTTTGATCTTTTCCAGACGGTAGACCAGGGTGTTGCGGTGGACAAACAGCTTCCGGGAGGTCTCGGAAACGTTCAGATTGTTTTCAAAGAATTTCTGGATGGTGAAAAGGGTCTCCTCGTCCAGCGATTCCACAGAGCCCTTCTTGAACACCTCGGAGAGGAACATCTCGCAGAGGGTGGTGGGCAGCTGGTAGATCAGCCGACCGATGCCCAGATTTTCGTAGCTCATCATGGTGATGCTGTCGTCAAAGACCTTGCCGATCTCCACGGCCACCTGAGCCTCCTTGAAGGAACGGGCGATATCCTTCAGCTGGGTGGCCACGGAGCCGATGCCGATCACATGGGCCACGCCCAGCTCGGTAACGCCGGCGTCGATCTGCCGGCCGTATTTGGTGATCTCCTTGGAATCGACGCTCTTCAGCTCCTTCACCAGCACCACCTCGTTCTCGTTGATGGTGAGGGCGAAGTCGCGCTGCCGGTCGGGGAAAAGCTTCTGCAGCAGATCCATGACGGCCACGTCCTGCTTCTGATCCATGTGGATCAGAAAGGCCACCCGCTTGGCTTCGTTCTGAAACTGCATCTCCCGGGACTTGATATAGATGTCGCCGGGCAGGATGTTGTCCAGAATGATCTTTTTGATAAAGGTCGCCTTGTCGTGCTTTTCGTCGTAAAGAGATTTGCTGTTGTTGATGGCGATGGCGGTGATGTTGCAGGCGATGGCCGCGCTCTGGCCGCTCTCGCCGGCAAAGACCGCATATTCCGCGCCATTGTCATAGCCGTCCAGTCGGCGGAAGGAATAACCGCCGAACTCGCCCTCCTCGCTGCCGGAGGCGAAGAAGTCCTCTGCGGCCTCCACATTTTCGCCGATAAAGCGAAGCTCTGTGCAGGAGACGATGTTGCCGGCGTTGTCCACGATACCCAGAATAAACGGGACCTTGTTTTTGATTTCCAGCAGGATGCTTTGGAACAGTCTGGCTGCCATTTGGATCACCTTTACCCTTTATTTATTATTCCTAAATTCGAATCGCGCTTTATGTTTATTTTAACGCAACCGACTGCTTTTTTCAACAATTTTTTTTGGAATTTACATCTATTTTTTTTACAACCTGTCTGCGAGGGCCAAAACCTGCTGAAGCTCATGGGAATTCAGCGGTCTCCAGCCCCCGGGAGCAAGACTCTCGTCCAGCCGCAGAGGCCCGATGGAGAGCCGCTTCAGGGTCAGGACGGTCTTGCCCTGATGGGCAAACATCCGCTTGATCTGGTGGAATTTCCCCTCCCGCAGGGTCACGCGGCAGGCGCGCCCGTCGCCGATGCGCTCCAGCAGGGCGGGCTGCGTGGTAAAATCTCCCAGATCCATGGGCGCGGCAAAGGCGGCCTCGTCGCCGGCGTCGGCCGGCGCGTCCAGCGTTACCAGATAGACCTTGTCCGCGTGGCGGCGGGGGGAGGTGAGCCGATGGTTCAGCGGGCCGTTGGAGGTGAGGAACAAAAGCCCCTCCGCGTCCTTATCCAGCCGCCCCACGACGCCGGGTCCGGCTTTGCGGTAGCGCTCCGGCAGCAGATCCAGCGCCGTGACGGCGCCCTTCCGATCCTCCGTGGCGGAGAGGACCCCCACCGGCTTATAAAGCATCAGATAAACATAGCCATCGCCCTCCACGGGCTGGCCGTCCAGCAAAATACGCTGGGTCTCCGTATCCGCCTTGTGCGCCCCCTGACGGACGGCCGCGCCGTCTACCGTCACCCGGCCCGCCTTCAGCGCGGCCTGGGCCTCTGTGCGGGAGAGCAGACAGCAGGCGCTGACGATCCTGTCCAGCCGTCCCTTCATGCCAGCGCCTCCAGGATCTCCTGCCACAGCAGGGCGATGCGCTGCCGCTGGCCGGTGAGGTAAAGCGCCCCCAGAAGGGCCTCCAGCCCGGTGGCATAGGCATATTCCCGCAGGGTGCAGTGCTTGGGGACGCTGTGGAAGTGGGCGTTGCGCCCGTGGCGGAAGACGGCGGTCTCCCAGGGTGTCAGAAGCGGCAGCAGCCGCTCCATGGCCTTGGCCTGGGCCGGGGCGGAGACCAGCGCCACGGTGCTCCTGTGGGCCTCCTCCACCCGGCAGGCCCCCTTGTCCACCACGGCGGTGCGGGCCAGAAGCTCATAAACGCCGTCGCCGATGTGGGCCAGCGTCAGCGTGGGGACGGCCCGGAGCTGCTCCTCGGTATAATGCTGCTGAAATAATTCCATAATCCCTCCGCGGGAGACTGAAGGATCGCCATTTTGCGGCGCGCGCTCCCGCAGGAAATATTGTACCACAGCCGGCGCTTTTTGGGTATCTTTTTTTCGGAAAATGTGCTATGATGCAGCTACACTATAAAAAAGAGAGGGATCCTGATGCAGTATAAACGATTCGGCAGAAACGGCCCCATGGTCTCCCGCCTGGGCTTTGGCTGTATGCGTCTGCCCGCTGTGGGCGAGGGGAAGGAGCGCCGCTGCGACGACGAACGGTGTATCCCCATCCTTCGCCGGGCCTATGCGCTGGGCATCAATTTTTTTGACACCGCCTGGGGCTATACCAACCGGGATAACCAGCGCATCGTGGGCAAGGCCCTCCACGATGTGCGGGACAAGGTCTATTTTTCCTCCAAGCTGCCGCCGGATGAGGTGCAGCAGCCGGGAGATTTCCGCCGGAAGCTGGAGCAGTCGCTGCGGCTGATGGATACGGACTATCTGGATTTTTATCATATGCACGCCCTCAACGCGAAGAAGTGGGACCATGCCCGAGCCGTCCGGATGGACCGGGATATGCAGCAGGCCCGGGAGGAGGGCCTGATCCGGCACATCAGCTTCTCCTTCCACGACGCGCCCCGGGTGATGACAGACATCGCCGACAGCGGCATTTTCGATACCGTCCTGTGTCAATACAACCTGATCGACCAGAGCAATGAAGCTGCCATGCAGACGCTGGCGGACCGGGGCATGGGCGTAATGGTCATGGGCCCGGTGGCGGGCGGCATGATCACCTCCGGCGGACAGCAGTTTTTGGAGCTTTACGACACGCCGGCCAAGACGCCTCAGGAGCTGGCGCTGCGCTTCGTTTTGGGCTTCGATGCCGTCAGCCTGGCCCTTTCCGGCATGGAGAGCGTGGAGATGGTGGAGCAGAATGTGGCCATCGTGGAGCGGGCTCTCTCGGTAACGCCGGAGGAGCGCGCACGCTGTCAGACCACCAACGACCGCCTGCGCCAGATCTCCGAGCTTTATTGCAGCGGCTGCGCCTACTGCAATGTCTGTCCCAAGGGGATCCGCCCCCAGCAGCACTTTAAGGCCTATAACCGGGCGCGGGTCTGGGGCCTTTATGAAGCGGCAAGGAAGGATTATCTTTCCGACGGGCTGGATAAGGATGTGGAAAAATGCGTCTCCTGCGGGCTTTGCGCCGCCCAGTGTCCGCAATTCATCCAGATCCCGGAAAAGCTCCGGGAGATCCGGGATTATTTTACCAAATAAGCGGAGGAAGCAGGAAAAAGCTTTCTTTTTTTGAAAAATCTGTTGCATTTTCCGCGCGGCAGGTGTAAAATAAACCCGCACATAAAAGTTTATCTCCCCAAAAGGCCATGGCCTTTTCTGC
>DHMK01000046.1:3470-5848 GCA_002405755.1 Clostridiales bacterium UBA4644 | reverse complement strand
AGCCAAGGGGCTGGGATGTGCCTGCGGGCAGCGCCCCTCAGAGGGAGCCAAGGGGGCTGGAATGTGCCCTTCGTCCCCCGTCCCCCGCAGGTCTTGCCTCCCTCTGACGAGGGAGGTGGCAAGCCCGAAGGGCTTGACGGAGGGAGAGATACGCCGGGCCTGCAGAAATTTCCCCTGCAAAAGCGATAAAATCCAGGAATATATCCTTTTTATATAACGAAAAGTTATAAAAAACCACGGAGGAATTATGGAAGAAGTCTTGAAGAAGGTAGAAGGACAATACGACGCGTCGGAGATCCAGGTGCTGGAGGGGCTGGAGGCTGTGCGCAAGCGGCCGGGCATGTATATCGGCTCCACCAGCGTTTCCGGCCTGCACCATCTGGTCTATGAGATCGTGGACAACGCCATCGACGAGGCGCTGGCGGGCTACTGTACGGAGATCCACGTGACCATCAACGAGGGCAACAGCATCACCGTGGAGGACAACGGCCGCGGCATCCCCGTCGACATTCAGGCCCAGACGGGCAAGCCCGCCCTGGAGGTGGTCTATACCATCCTCCATGCCGGCGGAAAGTTCGGCGGCGGGGGCTATAAGGTCTCCGGCGGTCTCCACGGCGTGGGCGCTTCCGTAGTGAACGCCCTTTCCCAGTGGCTGCAGGTGCAGGTCCACAAGGGGGGCAAGATCTATCAGATGCGGTTTGCCCGGGGCAAGGTGACCCAGCCCATGACCGTCGTGGGCGAGACCGACCGGACGGGCACCACCGTCACCTTCCAGCCCGATCCGGAGATGTTTGAGGAGCTGGAATACAGCTACGAGACGCTGCACACCCGCCTGCGGGAGGAGGCCTTCCTCAACGCCGGCCTGCGCATCACCATCCGGGACGACCGCGCTTCCTCCGCCGACCTCCCCGAGGGCCAGCGGCAGGACAGCATGCACTACGAGGGCGGCATCCGGGAGTTCGTCTCCTGGCTCAACCGCAGCAAGACCCCGCTGCATCCGGAGGTGATCTATGTCTCCGGCGCAAAGGACGATTCCGTGGCGGAGATCGCCATGCAGTATAACGACGGCTTTAACGAGATGACCCTTTCCTTCGCCAACAACGTGCACACGCCGGAGGGCGGCATGCACGAGGAGGGCTTCCGCCGGGCGCTGACCGGCGTGCTCAACGCCTACGGCCGCAAGGTGAAGCTGCTGAAGGACGACGAGAAGGTCTCCGGCGAGGACTGCCGGGAGGGCCTCACCTGCGTCATCTCCGTCAAGCTCACCAACGCCCAGTTCGAGGGCCAGACCAAGGCCAAGCTGGGCAACAGCGAGATCCGCACGCTGGTCTACAATATCGTCTCGGAAAAGCTGGACCAGTTTTTAGAGGAAAATCCCCAGGTGGGCCGGATCATTCTGGAAAAGGCCCTTATGGCCAACCGGGCGCGGGAGGCCGCCAAAAAGGCCCGGGAATCCGTCCGCCGCAAGACCGGGCTGGAGAGCGGACAGATGCCGGATAAGCTTCGGGACTGCAACGAGCGGGATCCCAGCCTGACGGAGATCTATATCGTGGAGGGCGACTCCGCAGGCGGCTCCGCCACCCAGGGCCGGGACAGCCGCTTCCAGGCCATCCTACCCCTTTGGGGCAAGATGCTCAACGTGGAAAAGGCCCGGGCAGACAAGGTCTACGGCAACGACAAGCTCCAGCCCGTCATCACCGCCCTGGGCGCGGGCATCGGCGACGAGTTCGACGTGAACAAGCTGCGCTACCACAAGATCGTCATCATGGCCGATGCCGACGTGGACGGCGCACATATCCGCACGCTGCTGCTCACCTTCTTCTTCCGCTTCATGCGGCCGCTGATCGAGCAGGGCTATGTTTATTCCGCCGTGCCGCCCCTGTTCAAGCTCACCCGGGGCAAGACCACCCGGCTGGCCTTCTCCGAGCCGGAGCGGGACAGGATCTCCGCCGAGCTGCGGGCCGACAATCCCAACGCCAAGGTAGACATCAGCCGCTTTAAGGGCCTGGGCGAGATGGATCCCCACGAGCTTTGGGAGACCACCATGAACCCCGAGACCCGGACCCTCCGGCGGATCTGTCTGCAGGACGCCGTTTTGGCCGACGAGACCTTCACCGTCCTCATGGGCGAGCAGGTGGAGCCCCGGAAGGCCTTTATCGAAGAAAACGCGAAATACGCCGTCAATCTGGATTTTTAAGGAGGTGACAGCAAATGGCCCATAAAAATAAAGACTATAAGCCCGAGGATATCGCCTTTCCCAACCAGGTGATCCGGGAGAGCGAGCTTGTCTCCGAGATGAAGCAGAGCTATATCGAATACGCCATGTCTGTCATCGTGGGACGGGCGCTGCCCGACGTGCGGGACGGCCTGAAGCCCGT
>DHMK01000046.1:0-3417 GCA_002405755.1 Clostridiales bacterium UBA4644 | reverse complement strand
AAGCCCGTCCACCGGCGCATCCTTTACGCCATGTATGAAGACAACCTCACCCACGACCGGCCCTTCCGCAAGTGCGCCACCGCCGTGGGCGACGTGCTGGGCCGGTACCATCCCCACGGCGACGCCAGCGTTTATGACGCGCTGGTCCGTCTGGCCCAGGATTTTTCCATGCGCTATCCCCTCATCGACGGTCACGGCAACTTCGGCTCCGTAGACGGCGATCCCCCTGCGGCATACCGTTATACCGAGGCGAGAATGGCCCGCATGGCCGACGAGATGCTCCGGGACATCGACAAGGAGACGGTGGACTTCCTGCCCAACTTCGATGAGACCCGCAAGGAGCCGCTGGTGATCCCCTCCCGCTTTCCCAATCTGCTGGTGAACGGCTCCTCCGGCATCGCCGTGGGCATGGCCACCAACATCCCGCCCCACAATCTGCGGGAGGTCATTGGCGCGTGCATCTGCGTTCTGGACGATCCGGACGCCACCGTCGCCGACCTGATGGAGCATATTCAGGGGCCGGATTTCCCCACCCGGGGCATCATCATGGGCCGGGCCGGCATCCGCGCCGCCTACGCCACCGGCCGGGGCCGGGTGACCGTGCGCGCCAGGACGGAATTTGAAGAATACGGCAAGGACCACCGGACGCGTATCATCGTTACCGAGCTGCCCTATCAGGTAAACAAGCGGCAGCTCATCGCCGCCATCGCCGAGCAGGTGAAGGACAAGCGCATCGAGGGCGTCTCCGACCTGCGGGACGAGAGCGACCGGAACGGCATGCGCATCGTCATCGAGCTGAAGCGGGATACCAATGCCCAGGTGGTGCTCAACAAGCTGCTGACCCAGACCCAGCTGCAGACCACCTTCTCCATCAATATGCTGGCCCTGGTGAAAAACCAGACGCAGCCGAAAATTTTGTCGCTGCGGCACATTCTGGACGAATATCTTGCCTTTCAGGAGGAGATCATCGTCCGCCGCACCCGCTACGACCTGAAAAAAGCCCTGGAGCGCGCCCATCTGCTGGAGGGCCTGCTCATCGCCCAGGACAACATCGACGAGGTCATCCGGATCATCCGTCAGAGCTACGACAACGCCAGGGAAAACCTGATGCAGCGCTTCCAGCTGGACGAGATCCAGGCCCAGGCCATTCTGGATATGCAGCTGAAGCGGCTCCAGGGGCTGGACCGGGAAAAGCTCCAGAACGAATATCAGGAGCTGGAGGAGCGCATCGCCTATTACAACCGGGTCCTTTCCGACGGCGGGCTGGTGCGGCAGATCCTCAAGGACGAGCTTACCGCCATCGGCGAAAAATACGGCGACGACCGCCGCACCGAGATCCAGGAGGTGGAGGACGAGATCGACGTGGAGGATCTGATCCCCGAGGAGCTGAACATCTTCACCCTCACCAGCCGGGGCTATATCAAGCGCATGGCCTCCGCCGCCTATACCGCCCAGAAGCGGGGCGGCCGGGGACGCATCGGCATCAAGACCCGGGAGGAGGACGCGGTGGACACCATCTTCACTGCCTCCACCCACGATACCATCCTGTTCTTTACCAGCTACGGCCGGGTCTATAAGCTCAAGGGCTACCGCATCCCGGAGAGCAGCGCCGGCTCTGCCAAGGGCATGAACATCGTCAATCTGCTGCAGATCTCCGGCGATGAGCGGGTGACGGCCATGATCCCCGTGCGGAGCATGGAGCAGGACCGCTGCGTCTTCTTTGTCACCAGAAACGGCACCGTCAAGCGCATGGAGCTTTCCGTGGTGAACACCGAGCGCCGGGCCGGCGTCCGGGCCATTACTCTGGAGGAGGGCGACGTGCTGGAAAAGGTCTTGCTGACCTCCGGTAAGGATACCATCCTGCTGGCCACCAGGGACGGCGCTGCCATCCGCTTCCGGGAGGACGAGGTCCGCACCATGGGCCGGGAGGCCGGCGGCGTCCGGGGCATCCGTCTCCGGGAGGGCGACCGGGTGGTGGGCGCAGCCAAGGAATTCCCCGGCTGCTATGTGCTCACCGTTACGGAAAACGGCTATGGCAAGCTCACAGACCCTGCGGAATATACCCCCCATCACCGGGGCGGCGGCGGCATGACCGCCCATGCCCTCACGGAGAAGACCGGGGCGCTGGTGGGCGTCCGCTGCGTCACGGAGGAGGAGGATCTTCTGCTGATCAACGACGGCGGCGTGGTCATCCGCATCCCCGTTCAGGGCATCCGCATCTGCGGCAGAAGCTCTCAGGGCGTGCGCCTGATCCGCATGGATGAGGAGACCAGGGTCATCTCCATGACCTGCACCGCCCGGGACGATGAACTGGAGCCGCCGCCCCACAGCGCAGGCGCTGCGGGGACCCCGGGGGATTAAACCGCCTCGGTCGCCGGAAAAACCGGCTCCCTGCGGCATGACGGCGGCACTGGCCGCCGGGGCCCGCTTTGCGGGCAGACAGCGCAGGGACCGAGACGCTTTGATCAAACCGCTTTCGTCCTCCGTCCCCCGGCGGCAAAGCCAAGCCCCGCGGGGGACGCGGGGCTTGGGTATACTTTTCGTCCTTCGTCCCCGGAGGCCTTGCCTCCCTCTGACGAGGGAGGTGGCAAGCCCGAAGGGCTTGACGGAGGGAGAGATACGCCGGGCTTATTGCAAAGCGGGATGCTCAGAGCATGCGGGTTGCAAATTCTCTCCCTCAGTCGCCTGCGGCGACAGCTCCCTCGTCAGAGGGAGCCAAGGGGCTGGGATATACCTGCGGGCAGCGCCCCGCAGAGGGAGCCAAGAGGGCTGAGATATACCTGCGGCCAAGAAAGGAGAAACCATGTTTACTGCGATCTATTTATACCGCTTTATGGAAAACGGGCAGGGGGTCCTGCCGGCCATGGGCATCGGCGCGGCCTGCTACCTGGCGATTTTGCTCTGCACAAGGCTGGGCCGGACGAAAAAGGGCTTTCTCTGCGGCGCGGCGGGGCTTTGCATCGTGGCGCTGATGTGCGATGTGATCTGGCACCTGATGTATGTGGAATATGCCCTGGCGGAGGGAGAGGTCTTTTCCATGATGCCGGGCTTTTTGTTCTGGCCGCTGTTTCTGGCGCTGATGCTGCTGCTGGTGAACATTGTGAATAAGATGTTTGAGTGACGGCGAGGCGGGCCTGTTTGATCAAACCGCCTTTCGCCCCGTCCCCCGGAGGGCAAAGCAAAGCCCCGCGGCAGACGCGGGGCTGGGGTGCAGGAGAGAGCATTTTCTGAGAGAGCGAACGGGGGGTTCCGGGGGGCATTTCGCCCTTGGTGTAATGGCCCCCGGCGGCTTTTCTGTCCACTTTCCGCCGGTGGAAAGTGGACATTTTCCCCGCAAAACAGGTTTTGCGGGGACCCGGGAGGATTTGACTGTCTTTCGTCCCCCGTCCCCCGAAGGTCTTGCCTCCCTCTGACGAG
>DHMK01000043.1:6389-6540 GCA_002405755.1 Clostridiales bacterium UBA4644 | reverse complement strand
CAGGCGGTGACCTTCCTTGCCCGGGCGGCAAAGGCCTCCGCTTCCGGCAGCGCCGGCTTCCGCGATGTGGCCGACAGCGCCTACTATGCGGAGGCGGTCAAGTGGGCTGTGGACAACGGCATCACCAACGGCATCGGCGGCGGCCTGTTTG
>DHMK01000043.1:0-6333 GCA_002405755.1 Clostridiales bacterium UBA4644 | reverse complement strand
TGCACCCGCGGACAGATCGTCACCTTCCTCTGGAGACTTTACGCAGGCAAATAACCGAAAAAACAACATTCCCCTGGCGCTCCCCCAGCCACAGAAAGCGTGGCCGGGGGAGCTTTTTTTGCAGCGCCGGTCGCCGCCGGGCGGGGCGGCTTTCTTCCGGAGGGCCGTTTGGATTACAATAGCAGTACCGCCGCACAGGCGGCATTCAACACTGGGAGGGCGGAAATGATGGAATACGGCTACGCAAGAGTCTCCACAAGGGAGCAGAATGCGGAGCGGCAGCTTTTGGCGCTGCGGGAGTTTGGTCTGTCGGAGGGGCAGATCGTGGTGGACAGGCAGTCGGGAAAGGACTTTGATCGGCCGGGCTACTGCCGGCTGCTGCGGAGACTGAAGCAGGGCGACACGCTGGTCGTCAAGAGCATCGACCGGCTGGGACGGAATTATGGGGAGATCCTGGAGCAATGGCGCAGCATCACCCGCGAAAAGGGCGCAGCCATCGTGGTCCTGGACATGCCGCTGCTGGACACGCGGAAAAGCCGGGATCTTGCCGGAACGCTGATCGCGGACATCGTGCTGCAGCTTTTGTCCTATGTGGCCCAGACGGAGCGGGAGCTGATCCGCCAGCGGCAGGCGGAGGGCATCGCTGCGGCAAGGCTGCGGGGCGTCAAGCTGGGAAGACCGGGGAAGCCCCGCCCGGAAAGCTTTGAGGAGGTGCGGCAGCGGTGGACGCGGGGGGAGCTTTCCGCTCGGGAGGCGGGGCGGCTGCTGCAGGTGACCCATAGGACCTTCCTCTCCTGGGCCCGGCAGACGCCGGAGAAATAACTGCATAAAGAACAAAGCCGTGAGGAAAAAAGTAAGCTTTTTTGTCCGATTTGGTATTGCCATTTTGAGACGGATATGGTATGATAAAACCCCAACGAAATTGTGGATATAGCTGTGAGGAAAAAAGCTTACCTTAGTAACCACTGTCCGATTTGTCCATTATCACAGTGTTGTTTGACAATGATTGGAAAAACAATTTGTGCCACAGCCGCGGGGAGCCGCGGAAACGATAAAAATTGCAGGAGGAAAACCATGAAACGCAAAATTTTAGCCGCTTTGCTGACACTTGTAATGGTGTTCAGCCTTCTGCCCGTGTCTGCCTGGGCGGAAGAAACCACCTACAGCGATGTGGCCGGCCATTGGGCGCAGACCGCCATCCTGCGCTGGAGCGATTACGGTGTGCTCCAGGGCAACGAGGGCAAGTTTTCGCCCGACGGTACGCTGACCCGCGGACAGATGGCCGTGATCCTGAGCCGTCTGCTGAACCTGCCCGCCGCGCCCTCTGCCGGGTTTACCGATGTGGCCCCCGACGCCTGGTATGCCGACGGCATCAACCGCTGCGCCGCCGCAGGCATCCTGCAGGGCTCTGAGGGCAAGGCCATGCCTGAGGATCCCATCACCCGGGAGCAGGCCATGGTCATGCTGTGCCGCGCCCTGGGCATCGCTGCCGAAGACGTGGGCGTGCTGGCTGCTTTTTCTGATCTGAGCCTGGTCAGCGACTATGCCCGTCCCTATGTGGCCGCGCTGGTCAAGGCCGGCGCTGTCAAGGGCGACGCCAACGGCCTGCTGAACCCCCTGGGCAAGATCACCCGTGCGGAGATCGTTACCATGATCGACCGTCTGGTGGGCCATTATGCCAAGGACGCCGGCGCCTTTATCGACGCTTCTGACGGCGCGCTGGTCATCGTGGTGGCTGAGGATGTGAAGATCGTCAACGCGCCTGCCGGCACGAAGATCATCGTGGCGGAAAAGGCCACCGGCCTGACCGTCAACGGCACTGCCGTCTCCGACGACCAGACCTACATCGTCCCCGACGAGGAGACCGAGCCCACGGAGCCCTCCAAGCCCTCCGGCGGCACCGTCATCCGTCCCGAGCATCGGCATAGCTATGCCATCAATTTTGATGATACCTATCATTGGGAAGAGTGCGCCTGCGGCGCTACCCGCGAGAAGCACCCGCACACCTGGACGGAGAAAGTCACCACCGCCGCCACCTGCACGGAGGACGGCGAGAAGCTCTATACCTGCACCTTCTGCGGCGCGACCAAGACGGAAAAGATCCCCGCGACGGGACATAGCTGGGGCGAGCCTGAAGTGACTTACGCCGCCAACGGCAAGGACGGCAAGAAGGTCTATACCTGCACCGTCTGCAAAGAGACCAAGGAAGAAGCCATTGCCTGGAAGTTCAACCTGACCGTTACCTCTGAGAGCACTGTGGACGTCACCGTCGGCGAGGATTATACCGCCGTGTTCACGCTGCCGGAAGCGGGTTCGGAGGTTGACGCCAGCGGCGTCACCGTGACGGCCAAGATGAAGAATGTGGAGTCTCTGGGCGTGGATGACGAGCGGAGCCATTCCGTGACCGTGGAGACCGGCATCACCGGTGTCAAGGTCGACCTCAGCAAATGGCTGCAGAACTGCTACGCTTTTAAGAGCGCCACTGTTAACGCCACGATCGGCGGCAAGGAATGCACCTACAACTTCGCCAGGAACAACGGCGTGATCACCGCTACCACCGATACCGAAGCCGCCCGCGCCGCGTGGAAGACGCTGACCAGCCATGTGACTGCCGACACCCACGAGGACGACAGCTTCATTCTGGTGAAAAACGGCTCCACCCTGCAGATCGGCAACGAACTGCTTTGCTTTGAAGAGGATGCGGACGATCTGAAGCTGAATAACTTCAGCCAGATGGGCGCGCTGATCAAGAATGTTCAGGATCATGTGAAGCTGGAAACCGTGGATGACTCCAAGGACATCGAGATCGTCCTGAAGGCCGGCACGCAGCTTGCCGTTGGCAGCAGCATCGCCACGCTGGAGGACAATGTTACCATCACCATCACCGGCGTCGAAATGCCTGCGGGCTTCTTGAGCGGCCTGAGAGAGGTCGTGAACAAGGGCACAGATGCGAAGCTGCTGATTGCAGCGGCGGTCCAGATGTTTGACGAACTGGTGGGCCAGATCAATGAAAAGACCATCACGGTGAACGTCGCGTTCTAAACATCCAAACGAAGATCGACCCAACATGGGGCAGGGACGAGGCTCCCTGCCCCATATCTCATTTCTGCCTTTCTCGGGTCCGCCGCCCGCGGCGGGACGGAGAGAGACAGAAAACAAAAAATCAAGGGGGAAAAGAACGAATGAAACAGAACTTCAAGCGCTTCCTTTCGTGGACCCTGGCTCTGCTGATGACGCTGAGCCTTCTGCCCGCCGGGCTGCTGTCCGTGCCGGCGCACGCGGCTTCCGGAACGGTCACTGGCTTGAACGATCCGGAGATTGAGGTGAGCTTTAACGGCGATAGTGAAGGAAGCTGGAAGGCCGATGGCGTCAGCATTACCGGCAGCGTGATCAGTACTCTGAAGTGGGGTATTATCCCAACTACTCAAAAGACTACCTTAACGATCACGAACAATAAGAGCACTGCCGCCCGCCTGATGTTTGATTATGCGGTCGATTTGCAGAACGGTACGGTCAAGGTGGCTGGCACTGAAGTCAGCAGCGGAGGAAGCTATACCGGCGAACTGGCAGCGGGAAAATCTATCGAGATTTACTTGAAATCCGGAAGCACCAGCAGTCCGACAACGATCCAAATTTCAAATATTTTGTTGATTGCGAGCGTTAGCAGGGTCAAAACGACATTTTCTGCGCCAGAATACTGCAGTTATACTGTAAATGCAGGTGCATATAGAACTCATGAGCTTTCGAACGGCTCCATCTCGAAAGAATTTACGAATAGCTCCACAACTGCTTATGCACTCACAGCATATCCTACAGATGGATATCGATTTCTCGGCTGGTACAATGTAACGAAAGAACAGTATATTTCCACGGAAGTGGAAACATCGATGTATTTCGACACGTCCTGTACGATCACGGCGCGTTTTGCCGCAGCGGATGCCGCTATTTTTGAGACCGGCGGCCAACCCTTTGCGGATTTGGGCGAAGCGATTGCTTATGCAAAAACGAATAAGAAAGAGAAGATCACCCTGATCGGCAGCGGCTCCATCTACGGCGATTATACTATTCCGGCAGGGATTACGCTGCTGATCCCCTTTGACGAGGCCGGGACGTTATATACGGATGCGCCGGGATATGCGAAAGCTAAGGACGAAAATCGGACCGCTTTCCGGAAGCTGACGATGGAGAATGGCGTTTCCATTACGGTTCAGGGAGCCATCAGCGTCGGTGGGAAGCACCATACCTGTTCCACTGTGCAATGCTGCAAGACTACCGGCCCTTACGGCCAGATCCAGATGGAAGAAGGCAGCAGCATTACGCTGAAAAGCGGAGCAAACCTTTATGCCTGGGGCTATATCACCGGCGATGGCCAGATCACGGCCAAGTCCGGCGCAGAGGTCTATGAATATTTCCAGATCATGGACTGGCGCGGCGGCAGCTATACCGCTTATACAATGAATGGGAACAAGCAAAAAGTATTTCCGTTTTCCCAGTATTATGTGCAGAATATCGAAGCTGCGCTGACGATCTGCTATGGTGCGCAGGAATACGCTTATGCAACAATTGCAAATAGCAGCTACACAAGCATTGTTTCAACCACAGTTCAATTTGTCGGCAACGAGGGAAGCCTATTCTTGTTAGGCAACGGTGGATCACTTACAAAGCGGTACGATAAAGAAAAAGACCGTATGCGCTTTGAAATTAATGGCGCTGCAGGTCTCGATAGCATTGTATTGACTGTGATGGGAGTCAGCGTAGACTCATCTGACTACGTCCTCCCCATCAACAACAATGTGGACATGGAGATCCTCTCGGGAACAACGACGGTCAGCAAGGATGTCGCCCTGCTGCCGGGCGTTCATGTGTCTATCGCGGAGGGCGCGGAGCTGCAGGTCGCGGCAGGCGCGAACCTCTATGTTTATGATGCGAATCAGTGGAGCAGCACTTATGTGTGGGGTTCGAATGCTTCTGGGATCAGCCCGGTGGCATATTCTCCCTCCCGCAAGGGGAGCCGCACCATATCAGACGCCACCATCGATGTCAACGGCACGCTGATGGCGGAGGGCGCCATCTATACCACGGAAAGCGGCGCAGATATCTGCTCCAGCAAGGGCGCTGGCGTATATCGGCAGGTGGCTGCGCCCGGCACGGCGACGGTCACCTACCAGGCGAATCAAAGCGAGAAATCTTTCCCCGAGATCCCCATCACCCCGGCCAAGCTGCGCAATGCGGATGGCAGCTATACCGAGACGGCCGGTTCCAAGGCTGGCGACACCTATGTGTATGCCAACGGCAAGTGGGCGCTCAAGGGGAATGAGATCACCATTACCTTTGATTCGAACGGCGGTACGGGCAGCATGGATGCCATGAGTGTCAACCCCGGCGTTGGTAACACGCTGACCGCCAACACCTTCACCCGCGCAGACCACACCTTCACCGGCTGGAACACGGCGGCGGACGGCAGCGGGACGCCTTATGCGGACGGCGCAACCGTAAGCTTCGCGAAGAGCACCACGCTCTATGCCCAGTGGACGCAATATCCGGTCATTACCTTCAACGCCAACGGCGGCGCAGGCAATATGGCCCTGCAGACCGTGGAGCCGAACAAAGCAACAGCCCTGACCGCGAATGCCTTTACCCGTGCGGACTATGACTTCGCCGGCTGGAACACGGCGGCGGACGGCAGCGGGACGGTCTATAAGGATCAGGCGGAGGTCACGCTTAGCGGGAATTGCACCCTCTATGCCCAGTGGACGCTGCACAAGTATCATGTCCGTTGGCTCAACTGGGACGGCTCTGTCCTGCAGGAGGGCGATTATACCTGTGAAGAAAGCGCCTACTGGGATGATTGGAACAATCCTGATCCCACAAAAGCAGAGGATGAGAACTACACCTACAAATTTGTAGGATGGGGAACGAATGATGCACTCGGCTTTTATCCTCACCAAAATATGGATTTTACGGCGCGATTCAATCAATTTGAAAAGCTGACCGTTACCTTTGACGCAAACGGCGGCACGGGGACGATGGTCTCTGTGAAGATCCCCAACGGAAGCTCCGGCACATACTACACGCTGCCGGAATGTGGCTTTACTGCCCCGCAGGGACAGCTTTTCGATTGCTGGCTGATCACCGGCACGGTGAAGATGAGTACATTTGGTGAGGAATATCAGCTTAGCGGCGATAAGTGGGATGAAGAAAGCTTTCTTGCCATTTCCAATCTGACCCTCAAGGCCAGCTGGAAGGCTTGCAGTCACGACTGGGACGAGGGCGATGTCACCACCCCCGCGACCTGCACAGTCGCCGGCGAGAAGACCTTCACCTGCAGCGTCT
>DHMK01000030.1 GCA_002405755.1 Clostridiales bacterium UBA4644 | reverse complement strand
CATTCTCTGAAATATCATGCAGATAGAAATGCCGGTGAACTATGGGGGGTCGATCTTTCTCATAAACAGCTTGAAAATGCGAAACGGTATTTGAGTGAAAGCGGTTACACGGCGAATTTGATCTGCGCTCCCATGGAGGCTGATCTGGATATCCCGAAAGCGTATTTCGATTTCGTATACTCGATCTACGGTATCGGATGGACGACGGATCTGGACGGTACTTTTCAGAAGATCGCATCGTATCTGAAAAAAGACGGTATCTTCATTTTCAGCTGGCATCATACCCTCAATTACTGCATTGCCTGGTCTTGTGATGAACGGAGGGATGTGATCCAAAATAATGCTTTGGTGATGAACAAAAGCTATTTTGACGAATCTTACTTCAGAATGCCGGCGGACGGCAGTGAGATCCTGCTGTGTAACCGAAAAATATCCACCTATGTCAACGCTTTAGCGAAAGCAGGATTTGTCATTGAGCAAATGGTCGAGCAGACCGACGAGGCGACAATGCACGCGGAGGGAAACATCAGCGACAAAGCGAAAAAAGCAAAAATGCTGCCCATTTCCGTTTTGTTTAAGGCAAGAAAGCGATAAAGGAGAAAGGGGACCGTCTTTTTCCTGAAGCCACCTGCTCCTGTTTCCGGTTTAAGGACAAAACAAGGAAAAGAACACAAGGGCCGGGCATTTAACGCGCAAATGCCCGAAAAAGAGGGATCCCAAAGAAATGAAAGCGGGCTTTCAGAGAAATTTATGATAAACGCTAAATTGAATTAGACGCGCAAAAAAAGGGGCGCGGAACATTTGCCGCGCCCCAAAGGGCAGGAGGTATGCTGCCTTTGCTGTCAGCTTCCCAGCGTCAGCTCGTTGACCGCCTCGATCAGATCGACGGTCTGGCTTCTGGACACAAGGGCGACAGGGGACCCGTCCACTGCTGCGATGCAGCTCGTGCCGTCAAGACGGTAGAGCGTCAGCGTGAAGGTCGGGAAATCCTCGTTATCCAGCTGCACTGTCAGAGAAATTTCCTCCTGTCCGGTGGGCGTTTCCTCTGTAAAGCTGGACGCCGAGATCGCGCGGAGCGCCGTTTTGAGCTGAGACACATCGAATTCCTCGCCGTTATAGGTCCAGACCTTTTCGCCGTCTTTGTCTTCCTGTTGGAGATAGGTGAAGGTGTGAAGCTCGCCATCCAGGGAAACCTCAATGGCGGTCACCGTGTCGAAGTCTGCCGTGAAAAGCTTCTGATGGCGCAGCGTGTCGTAGGATACCGCCGTCAGCTGGTCATAGACGCTCTGCGTGATGGGATAAACGATCTGAGACGCCCCCACGCGGATATAGTGGCTGACGGAGGGAAGGGAGTCATCCCCGTTTTCCACGGCGGCGGCATAGGCTGCGGCCTCCTCCGGGTCGCTGGAAACCGCCAGCTCCAGCGTGCCCGTTTCGGCTTCGTTATCTCCGGCGCTCCACTGGACGCAGATGGTCAGGTCGGGCTTTGTCAGGCCAAATTGCTCCAGCTCCTCATCGGACGCATGATAGCTCACATAGCTTCCCAGGCTCAGGCCGCGGAGCGTGCGCAGATAGCTGTCCACGCTGTCGCTGTCCAGGGGCAGGCCATCGGTAAAATAAATGTCGTCGTCGCAGATGCTCTTGCCGTCCTCATCCCGGAGGATGGTATAGGCTTCCTCGCCTGCGAAGGTGATCTCCTCCGCCGTGTCAAAGTCGGGGATGGTATCATCCAGGATCATATCCTGCAAAACGGCGTCGTATTCCTCCAACGGATCATGGATGGCGAGATAGGCCTTGCCGTCGCCGATGGAGATATAGCGCTGCTCGTCCATTTTGCTGAAATCGCCAAGAGAGACGGTATAGCATTCCTCGCCTGCGGTGATCTCGATCGTGCAGACCGGCTCATCCAGGCCGTACTGAGCGTAGTCCTCCACGTCATCGATGGAAAACGCCGCGGAAAAGGAGGCGAATTGCTCCAGCAGGTCATGGATCTTTTCCTCGTCTACGGGGAAGGCGCTGTCCTCGTCATAGACCCATGCTTCGTCCTTGGTAAAGGAAAATGTTCCGCCGTCATTGGTCCAGCAAAGGGCGGTAACGCTGTCTGTGGGGATCTCCAGGATCACCTCGCCGCTGTTTTTGATCTGCTCCTTCTTCTCCTCATAGCGGCTGACGGCAAAGGCGGCGACGCAGACCGCAAGGAGAACGCCAAGCAGCATATAGAGTTTGGTTGCCTTACGCATGACGCTTTTTCCTCCGATCGATCACAGTAATAATGCCGTACAGCACAAAGGCTGCCGGGATCACGCCGATCATCCATGCCTTGAGCATCGCTGCCGAGGATTCTGAGATCGACAGATAATTGTAGCTCAGACTCTTGCTCCGGATGGACACGGCCTCACGCTCGCCCATCAGCGAGGAAAGCGCGTTCATGGCAAGATCAAGGTTCGCGCCGGAGGAATAGGCGTTGTACAGCTCATTGAGGAAATAGCTGGACGAGAACCAGATCAGCTGGCCGTCGCTGCCGGTGTCTACCGAGACTGCCACGGCAAACGGGCCGTCCAGGTCGCCCTCCTCCTTTTCGTAGGTATCCAGCTGGAAGCCGGCGATCTTGCTGAAGGAATCGTATGAGGTGGTCAGCAGCGCTTCTGCGGCGCTGCCGGTGACGGTGAGACCCTGGGCGATGGGCATGATCGCATAATAGCGCTCCTCCAGCAGCGGATCGGTGATCTCGCTGGAGGAGATGCTCGGCCGAAGGATATAGGGCTGCTGGAAGGCATAATACTCGCGGTCGCCCTCCACAACGATGCCCTCGGCGGCTTCCACACCGTAAGCCGCCAGAATGCTGTAAAGCTGCGTGAGCGTGCCGTCCTGGGTCGGCCCGGCAAAGACCAGCAGCTTTCCGCCGCCCTCCAGATAGTCCTCCAGCAGCGTTGCTTCTTCCTCAGAAAGATCGCTCTGGGGCGCGTAGATCAAAAGGGCGTCCGCATCCTCGGGGATCTCGTCGGTATTCAGCAGGGAGAAGGAGGCAAGCTCGATGTTCTCCTTTTCGATCTGCGTCTGAAACTCGTCGGGGAGAGATCCCTCGCCGTGGCCCTCCAGCGCGTAGACCTTCGGCAGCTCGTCGGAGATCACATAATCGATGGCGGAGGTGATGGTCCCTTCTCCGTCGAAGGAGTAAACATAGGAATAGGTGTTATAATCCACGTCGGCAAGGTAAATGTCGCTGTAGCTGATATAGCGGCTCTTGTCGCCGCACTCCACGATCAGGCTGTTGTTGGGCACGGTTTCGCTGGTATACTGGCTGGTGAAGGTGGGAAAGACATCCGGGTTCTTCTTGGTCACGGTGATATGGGAGGACAGGCTTTCGTATTTGCCCAGCAGATTTTCGATGATCTGGTCCTCTGCGTCCGCCTGCACGATCCAGTAGATGGTCACATCCTTTTCCAGGGCATTCACCACGACCTTTGTGCTGCTGGTGATGGAATAGAGATTGGTGGAGGTGATATCATACTTCGTCGCGGAGGCGGGCAGGGCGGAAGCCAGGATGTTGACGGCGATCAGGATCGCCAGAACGATGGCCGTTACCGCCAGAGAATAAGCGCCGCCCTTTGCGGCGATGCGGCTGCGGAAGGAGCCGCGCTTCATTTTTGGGAATTTCATCAGTTGTACCTCCGTTTCTCCAGCGACTGCACCGTCAGAAACAGGCCGAGAACGATGACTGAGGCGTAAAAAACCAGCGCCGTCAGGTCAAAAACGCCGTTGACAAAGGTGGTGAAGCGGTCAAACAGGGAGAGCTTTTCCATGATGCCCGGAAGCAGGCCCTCAAATTTGTCCGGCACGATGAAGTAAGCCGCCAGCGTCAGCACGACCAGGCCGCCGCCGACGCCAAGCGCGATCCGTCCGTTTTTGGTCAGCGCCTTCACAATAAAGCCCACCAGCGCCGCAATGACGCACAGCGCAAAGGCGCTGCCGTAGCCGGTGGCAGAGACCTGCTCGGCGAGGGAAACGCTGTAGTAGTTGAACAGGAACAGAACGATGGCAATGCCTGCCGCGAAGCCCTGATTGTCGGTCAGCGATGAAATAAACATCCCAACGGCGATCAGCGCCGCTCCCATTGCGAAAAAGGCAAACAGCGCGCCGTAGGCCCCGGGCAGATACACCTCGCCGTACCTGGAAAAGAGATAGGGATAGATGCAGATGATGGCCACCGGCAGCAGAAACACGGCCACAAGGGAAAGATATTTGCCGCCCACGATCTGCCATGGCTTCAGCGGCAGAGAATAGAGCAGCTGGTCGGTTTTCTGTCTGCGCTCCTCGGCAAAGGAGCGCATGGTCAGCACGGGAATGATGACCACAAGGCCGATGGAGACAAAGTCCAGAACATATTCAAAGTTGGCGACGGACTGCTGAATGTTATAATACATCGCGCCAACGCCAACAAAACACAGCAGCGCCGCGCAGAACAGGTAGACCGTCAGCGCGTGGAACGCGCTGCGCAGCTCATGCTTGAGGACTGCGATCATGAATCGTTCGCCTCGCTTTCTGTTTCAGATGCCGTGAGATCCTGCGGCGGATCTTCCGCCGCGCCGGATTCCGTGAGCTCGAGGAACACGTCCTCCAGATTTGCTTTTCTGATGCGCATTTCAAAGACCGGCAGACCCTTGGCCGCAAATGCCATGGTGAGACTGCCGCAGACGGCCTTGGCGTCCTGATCCTGGGCGAGATCCGCCGTCACGCTGCAAACGCCGTCCGCTTCCCTGATCTCCCAGCCGGAAAGGCCGCCTGCCTGCGCGAGAACGCTTTCCGCGTCTTCCTTGTCTGCCTCCACCTGAAAGGTCACGCCGCCGGATGCCGTCAGCAGCTTTTCCAGATTCTCCGGCGTATCGAAGGCAACGAGCTTGCCCTTGGAGATGATGAGCACCTGCTCGCAAACGGCCTGCACCTCGGAAAGAATGTGGGAGCTGAGGATGACCGTATGGGTCTTGCCAAGCTCCTTGATCAGATCCCGGATCTCGATGATCTGGATCGGATCCAGGCCGACGGTGGGCTCGTCCAGAATGATGACCTGCGGCTTGCCCAAAAGCGCCTGCGCGATGCCCACGCGCTGCCGGTAGCCCTTGGAGAGCGTCCCGATCAGCCGGTCGCGCACGGCCTCGATGCCCGCGCTGTGCACGGCGCTTTCGATCTCTGCCTGCAGCGCCTTTCCCCGCAGCCCCTTTGCTTCTCCCACAAAGGTCAGATATTCCTGCGGCGTCTCATTGGGATAGAGCGGCGGCTGCTCCGGGAGATAGCCGATCCGCTTTTTGGCTGCCTCCGGCTGCTCCAGAATGTCAAAGCCGCCGATCTTCACGGCGCCGTCCGTCGGGGAAAGGCATCCTGTCATAATGTTCATCGTGGTGGATTTTCCCGCGCCGTTTGGCCCCAGAAAGCCATATACATGACCGTCCTGAATTTCAAAGGACAGGTCGTTCACGGCAAGAAAATCACCGTAATACTTGGTCAGGTGCGAAACCTGGATCATCTGCGATACCTCCTTGTCCTGTTTTCGCCAGGGATCTTAAAAAGCGTAGCGGATGAACTTGAAATGAGCCTGAAAAAGAGAATAAAAAACGAGGGATCGTTCCAATCGGAAGATCCCTCATCGCGCGGTCTGCGTTACAGCGTGACCCGGAATGTGATCGTATCGTCTGTTTGCCCGACGGATATTCTCCCGCCGTGGGCCTGCACCGTGGCTTTTGCGATGGAAAGGCCGATGCCCGTTCCGCTCACCGCGTTGGAATGAGATTCGTCTGCGCGGTAAAATCGGTCAAACAGACGGGTGACATCGGTGCGCGCGGCTGTGTCCACCGTGTTGGAGACGGCGATCTCCGCCCGCTTTCCGCAGCGTCGGGCAGATAGAGAAATGCTGCCGCCGTCGGGAGAATATTTGAGCGCGTTGTCCAGAAGGATGGAGACCGTCTGCTGGATGGCGGCCCGGTCGCCGACGGCGGTCAGCCCGTCTGCGATATCCTGTGTGTAGCGCTTCCCCTTTGCCTGCGCAAGCGAGACAAACGGTTCGCCGATCTCCCAGAGGGCATCGCTGAGGGAAAAGGGCGTGCGGATGGGAAACGGGTCCTCCTCATCCAGCCGGGAAAGGGTCACGAGGTTGGTGATGAGCTTGGAAAGCCGCCCGGACTGCACCTGAATGTTATGGACCCATTCGTCTCCGTCGTGCTCCATGGCCAGAACATCGGCGCTGGTGGAGATAGCGGTCAGGGGCGTTTTCAGCTCATGGCTGGCGTTGGTGATAAACTGCTTCTGCGCCTCCATGTTTTTCAGGTATGGCGCGATGGCCCGCCGGGAAAAGAGGATAACAAGGCCGAACACCACCGCAAGGCAAGCGCCCGCGATCGCCAGCGTGATCCAGAGCAGGGATCTCATCGTCTGCAGCTCGCGCTCTGAGTTCAGGAACAAAACCACCGTTTCCGTATCCTCTCCGCTGACGAGGTATCGGTAGCCGCTCTCATAGCCTTGCGCCTTTCCGCTTTCCAGCGCCGCATCCGCGTAGGCCTTTGCATCGCTTTCGGAGATGGAGGCGATAAAATCCTGATTGATCCGCTGGACGGCGCCGCCGCGATTATAATGCACGGAGAAAAACCGCAGGGAATATTGCACCTCGGGCGAGAAATGAGACCAATCATCGAAGGGCGGCGCGCCCCGGCCGGGAGAAAAGGGCGTTTGCCGGTCCTCCAGCTCCATGAGCCGGGTCAGGACCTCGTCCTGCTGGGCGGTCACACTGTGGTAGTTCCAAAGATTTACAAAGCACAAAAGCGTCAGGACCACCGCCGTAAACGCTGCCATTGCCGCGCCGATAAAGCGCCAGCGCATCTTTTTCAGCATTCTGCTTCCTCCAGCGCATAGCCCGCGCCGCGGATCGTCCGGATCTCGATATCCGCGTCGATCAACCGGAGCTTTTTGCGCAAAAATCCAATGTAGGTCCAGACCACGTCCATATCCGCTTCGCTGTCCAGCCCCCAGATCTTTTCCATCAGGCGCTCTGAGGAAAACACCTGGTGGGGATGGCGCAGAAACAGCTCCATGAGCTGGTATTCCTTGTTGTTCAGCCGCACCCGGTCTATGGGGGTGCGGAGGACAAACTGCCCCCGGTCGAGCGTGACGGACCCAAAGCGGAGCTCCGACGGCGTATAGGCGCTGCTGCGCCGGGTAAGGGCGCGGACGCGGGCAAGGAATTCGCTGGCGGCAAAGGGCTTGGGCAGATAATCGTCTGCGCCGGCATCCAGCCCGGCGACCCGGTCGGCCACCTCGGCCTTTGCCGTCAGAAACAGGGCGGGGGTGGTGTTTCCCTCCGCGCGGACGGCCTTCAGGACCTGGATCCCGTCCTTTCCCGGCATCATGATATCCAGCACCAGCGCGTCGTAGGCCGTGGCCTGAATATAATCCAGCGCATCGTTCCCGTTGTGCACCAGATCCACGGTGTATTTGTTCTTTTCCAGCATGACCTTCAGCGCACGGGCGATGGTCACTTCATCCTCCGCGATCAGAATTCGCATGGTCCTTTCCTCCAATCTGCAACGATTCTCCCACGGCAAGTCAAAATGAGCTTGAAATTTCCTTTATTATAGCAGGCTGCGGCGGCAAAAGAAAGGGCGGACAGGCACAGGAAGTTCACAAAATCCTCACAGACTTTTTCAGGTGGGTTTCAGGCTGCGGCGGCATACTGCAAAGCAGAAACACGCGGCAACGCTTTCGGCTATAGCAAAAGAAAGCGCGCGGACGGTTCCTGTCCACCGCAGCGAAGGGCTGAAAGCGGCAGACAAACAACATCACCGCAGCGCGGTGTTTTGATAAAAAGGGCCGGGCAAGCTGCGCGCTGCCCGGTCTTTCTCGTCGCGGCAGGGGGGGATCGTCCGGGCTACTGCAGTCCCTTGCACAGAATATATACACCGAGGAGGACATAGACCGCCGGCATGATCCATTTTTTCCAGGGCTCGATCCGGTCACGCAGCAATGGCAGCTTTGCGATCCAGTGCCCCAGGACACACCACAGTGCGGTCATACACAGGAACACGCCACAAAAAACAGCATATCCAGCAGCGGAAAACCCCGCAAAGAGGGGAATATAAACACTTATGTTGTCCGCGCCGTTTGCGGCGGTGATCAAAGCGACCTGGAAAATCAGGCTGCCGCCCCGGACCGGCTTCGCCTCCCGGATAGCGGGGCCCACCTGCTTTTGGCTGGAAAGCAACGCTTTTACGCCCAGGGCGATGGGGATCAGGCCGAGACAGCCGATGGCCTTCATGGGCAAAAAGCCGAACCCCAGCGATGCCAGCAGACTCACCAGGAGAAGCGTGCCAAGGCCAAGATATTTTCCTATGACGATATGCCATTGCTCTTTTTTGCTTTTTGCGGAGGAAAAGAAAATGATATTTACGATCAGATCGTCTATGTTTGTTCCAAGAAATGATGTGATGCTTAAAAGAAAAAATTCCAACATGCCGAAGACCCCGCGAACCTTTTTGTAATGCAAGTATATCAGATGGCCCATGTAGATTCAATACCAGCGAGAGGGCGGCGCTCGCCCTTCCGGAGAAAGCATAAGACAGAGGAGACCGCTGACCTGCATTTGACGCTTGCGCGGGCGGGCGGTTTGCCGTATAATGGAGCCATCAAGCAAAAAACGGAGGGATCGTCCCATGCAGATCAAGAGGCAGGCGCTGGCAGCGCTGACGAACAAAACACTTCCGGTGGAGCAATGGATGGCGGAGGCGCAGGTCCCCGGGGCCACGGCGGCGGTGATCCGGGCGGGGGAGCTGGTCTTCCACGAAGCCTGGGGCGTTCGGGACGAATATGGCGTGCCCATGCGGGAGGGCGTCCTGTTTGAATGTGCGTCGCTGACGAAATCGCTCTTCGCCTTGCTGGCCATGCGGGAGGCGGAGCTGGGCCGCATCCGTCTGGACGAGCCTATTGCGGCGCAGCTGCGGGATGCGCCCTGGTCAGACGATCCCCGTTATTTTCGGGTCACGCCCCGGCAGACCCTTTGCCACGCCTCTGGCCTGCCCAACTGGGAGGCCCGGCCTATGCATATGCTTTTCGACCCGGGCGAGGGCTTTTCCTATTCCGGCGAGGGGTATTTTCTGCTGCAGCGGCTGGTGGAGCAGGCGGAGGGCAAGGATATGGACGAGCTGTTCCGCGCCCACTTTTTCCTGCCCTATGGGATGGAAAGCTCCCGGGCCTGCTGGAGTCCGGCCGTGGGCGCGGCCTTTGCAATGGGCTTTGGCCGGGAGGGACAGATCGTCAAGCGTCGGGACAGCCGCCGCACCGGCGGCAATGCGCCGGAGCCAAACGCGGCCTGGTCGCTCTATTCCTATGCGGCGGATTACGCCCGGTTTGTCTGCCGGCTGATCACGGAGCGGGGCGGACTCTCCCGGGAGGGGTTTGCGGAGATGACCGCCATCCAGATCAGTGCCGACGAGCACATCGGCTGGGGGCTGGGCTTCGGCATCGTCAAGGCAGAGCCCTCCGTCCTGTGGCATTGGGGCGACAACGACGGGTTCAAATCCATCCAGATCTGGGACAAGGCGACCGGCGATGGCGCGGTGATCACCACCAACAGCGACAATGGGCCGGACTTTTATTTCCGCCTGCTGGAGGCGCTCACCGGGGCGGCGTTTTTTGAGGATATCCGCCGCTTTATCGACAGTGCAGAATAAAAAGCAAACAGCCCTCCGCCAGACGGCGGAGGGCCATTTTCGTTACAGCAGCGAAAGACTGCGCAGCAGGAAGATCCAGCCGGTGATGGTGACGGAGGCCAGCAGCGTTGTCAGCACCACCACGCCGGAGGAAAGCTCTGCGTCGGCGCCCATCTGCTTGGCCATGATGTAGCCGCTGGGGGTGGAGGGTGAGCCGAGCATGATGAGAAGGGCCATCAGCTGCTCGTTGCGGAAGCCCAGCGCCACGGCCAGCGGCAGAAATGCGGCGGGCAGCAGCACCAGCTTGATCAGAGAGGCCACTCCGGCGGGGACTGCCCGCTGCCGGGCGCTTTTCCAGACGAAGCCCGCGCCGATGGCCAGCAGCGCCAGCGGCGTTGCCAGCTGGCCCACCAGCGAGACCGTCTTGGTGACCATGGCGGGGAGCTTCAGCTGCAGCAGCGCAAAGGGCATGCCCGCAACGATGCCCAAAAGAATGGGGTTTTTGCACACATTGACGGCGGCCCGCTTGACGCCTGCGCCGCCCTGGCGGCCGTCGCCGCCGGATTCCAGCACCAGGATCAGCACCGCGAAGATATTGTAAAGGGGAACGGAGGCCAGGATCATCAGCGGGGCATAGCCTGCGTCGCCGTAAACATTGGTGATCAGCGCCGCGCCCAAAATGGCGGCGGAGGAACGGTAGGCCCCCTGCACAAAGGCGCCCACCTGCTCCTTATGCTTCATCAGCAGGCGGGAGAGCAGCCAGATCAGCAGGATGCTCACCAGTGTTACCGCCGCGCCGAAGACCACGAACCGGCCGTCCAGCAGCTGGGTGGGATCCATCTGGGCGATGTCCAGAAACAGCATGGCGGGCAGCGCCACATGAAACACCAGCTTATTGGCCGTGCGGATAAACTCCTCTGTGAGAAAGCCGGCCCGCTTCAGCAGCCAGCCCAGCACCATCACCGCAAACACCGGGACGGTGGCGTTGAGACTGTATAAAAAATTCTGCAGCATAAAAAAGCCTCCTTGCGTCCAACTCTGATCATAGCACAAAAGCGCGGAAAGGGGAACCGGGACGCGGGGAAAAATCCCGGCGAAAAAAGACAAAATTTAAGATTTATTCAGCAAAACCCTGTGGAATCGGCGGCGGAGATGTGATATACTGTTCAGGCATGGATTTTAGAGGGGAGACCCTCCAACTTTGACAGAAGGATCAGGAGATTTTTGCATATGGGAAAGCATGAAGCGGACAGCGGCGTGAGCCGCCGCCCTCAAAAGAAGACGAAAAAGGGGAAACGGCGCACCGGACTGCTGGTGCTGGCGGCGATTTTGGCGGCGGTGGCCTGTTTTGTGACCTGGTTCATCACCAACCGGCCCAGTCAGAATGCCGTGGGCAAGCCCGACGACCGGCAGGAGCAGCCGGAGCAGCAGGACGATCCCGCCCAGACCGACGATCCCCAGCAGGCGGATCCCCAGCCGGCGGCAGACGATCCCAAGGAGCCGGACAACGAGGAGAATGCCGAGCCGGAAAAGAAGATGAAGGAGGGCGTTTATACCGTCCTTCTGGCGGGCACCTTTGACGATTATAATACGGATACGCTGATCCTCTGCCGGGTGGATACCAATACCGATCAGGTGAACATGGTCTCCATCAATCGGGACAGTCAGGTGGAGACCAAGATCAATAACAAGCGCATCAACTGCATCTACGGCTATGCGGGCATCGAGGATATGTGCCAGGCGGTGACGGATATCACCGGCGTTCCGGTGAATTATTATGTGGTCATCAACGGCAAGTCCTTTGTGGATATGATCGACCTGATCGGCGGCGTGGAATATACCGTGCCCTACCATATGTATCATGGCGATAAGGACCCCAATTCCCACATCGATCTCCCCGCCGGGACCTATACCCTCACCGGCTGGCAGGCCCAGCAGTATGTCCGCTTCCGCAGCACCAAGGAAAGCGATTTCGGCCGGGTGAACCGGCAGAAGGAGTTTCTGGTGGAGGTCCTCCGGCAGGTGAAGAGCAAGTTCAGCCTGAGCCAGGTGAAGGATTATATCAGCATCTTCAACGAGAACGTGGAGACCAACATGAATGTGCAGAACATGGTCTGGTTCTATCTGAATGTGCTCAATGAGATGGATTTCAGCAAGGATATCCTCACGGCGACGCTGCCCTACGATCACACCGGCCGGTATACCTATCCCGGCCACGGCGCGGCGGCCTATGTGTATCTGGATGAGAAGCAGGTGGCGGAGTTCGTCAACGAGAATCTGAACCCCTACACCACGGACATCAGCGCGAAGGACATCACCGTGGGCCATTACGAGGACGAATAACGGAAAAAAAGATCGCCGTCCCCCAGAGCTTTTCGGGGGACGGCTTTTTTCGGAGGAATGTGCATGAAGGAACAGGAGACCCGCTTCTGCCCTTATCAGGACCGGTGCGGCGGCTGTCCGCTGGCGGGGCTGCCCTATGAAGCGCAGCTGGCGCAAAAGACCCGGCAGGTGCAGACGCTGCTGAGGCCCTTTGGCGGGGTGTTTTTGCCCTGCGTGGGCGGGGCGAGAGAGGGCTGCCGCAACAAGGCGCAGCTGGTGTTTGGCCGGGAGGGCGGACGGCCCGCCGTGGGCTTTTTCAGCGCGGAGACCCATCGGATGGTGCGGGTGGAGCGCTGCCGGATGCACGGAGACTGGTTTTCGACGCTGGCACAGACGCTGGAGGAATGGGCGGGGCGGTTTTCCATCCCGGTCTATGAGCCGCGGACGGGCCGGGGCCTGCTGCGCTTTGCCGTTGGACGGTATTTGGAGGGAAGGCTGATGCTTACCGTGGTCTCCCGCAGCGGCAAGGTTCCCGGTCTGCCGGCGCTGCACCGGCTGCTGGAGCGGCGGATCGGCCCCACGGCCCTGTGGCTGGACCTGAACGACCGGCGGGACAGCGCCGTCTTTTCGCCGGAGTTTCATCATATCGCCGGGCCGCGGCAGCTGACGGGGACGCTGCTGGGCGTGGAGTTCCAGCTCAGTCCGGACGCGTTTTTTCAGGTGAACGAGACGATGGCCGCCCGGCTTTATACCCGGATCACCGAGCTGGCCCGGGAATGCGGCGCGGAGACCGTGGTGGACGCCTACAGCGGCATCGGCATCACCTCTCTGCTGTTTGCAAAGGCGGGGATGCGGGTGGTCAGCGTGGAGCAGACGCCCTCCGCCGTCAGCGATGCCCGGGCCATGGCCCGGCAAAACGGCCTTTCCCAGCAAATCCGCGCCCTTTGCGGGGATTGCGCAAAGGTCCTGCCCCGGCTGGAGATGCCGGAGAAGACGCTGTTTTTTGTGGATCCGCCCCGGCGGGGGCTGGGCAAGCGGGTCTGCGCCACGATTTTGGACTTTGCGCCCAGGCAGATGACCTATCTTTCCTGCGGGCCGGAGAGCCTTGCGGAGGACCTGCGCCGCCTGACGGCGGGCGGCTATCGGCTGGTCTCTGCCCAGACCTATGATATGTTTCCCAATACGGAGCATGTTGAGACGGTGGCTCTGCTCGAG
>DHMK01000038.1:67529-67694 GCA_002405755.1 Clostridiales bacterium UBA4644 | reverse complement strand
CAGCGGCCAGCGCCACGGACTGCTGAGCGCCCTGGCCGCCGACCCCAGGCCCCGGTATCAGGACGATCCCGACCGCGTGTACGGCATGACCTACGCGGGAAGGAACGTGCGCTTTACCGTGCGGGACGGGACCGTACAAGTCGTTGGGGTGGAATGAAGGAAGGA
>DHMK01000038.1:51171-67388 GCA_002405755.1 Clostridiales bacterium UBA4644 | reverse complement strand
AACCGCATGGAGCTGACCGCCGTCATCGAGGCGCTGCGGCTTTTGAAGGAGCCGTGTGTGGTGGAGCTGTACAGCGACAGCAAGTACGTCATCGACGCGCTGGAAAAGGGCTGGGCCAGAGGCTGGCAGCGGCGGGGCTGGGTGAAGAGCGACAAAAAGCCGGCGCTGAACCCGGACCTGTGGGAGCAGCTGCTGGGGCTGACGGATATCCACGAGGTGCGCTGCCACTGGGTGAAGGGCCACGCGGAGAACGAAAAAAACAACCGCTGCGACCAGCAGGCCGTAGCGGAGTGGAAAAAACTCAAATAACGTTTCGCCGCGCTTTCATTCGGCAGCGGCGGGAAAGAGGAATACTATGTGCGATACCTGTAAGAAGAAATTTTACATCACGACGCCGATCTATTACCCCTCGGCAAAGCTGCACATCGGCCATACCTACTGCACGGTGGCGACCGACGCGATGGCGCGCTACAAGCGGCTGCAGGGCTATGAGGTGATGTTCCTTACCGGCACCGACGAGCACGGCCAGAAGATCGAGGCCAAGGCCGCAGCCGCCGGCGTTACCCCGAAGGAGTTCGTAGACCGGATCGTGGAAGGCCCCCGGGGCGTTCTGGATCTGTGGAAGCTGATGAACATCTCCAACGACCGCTTTATCCGCACCACGGATGATTACCATGTGGAGGCCGTCCAGAGGATCTTTAAGAAGATGTATGAAAAGGGCGACATCTACAAGGGCGCCTACAAGGGCAAATACTGCCGGGACTGCGAGAGCTTCTGGACGGAGAGCCAGCTGAAGGACGGTAAATGCCCGGACTGCGGCCGGGAGGTCCAGGACGCGGAGGAGGAGGCCTATTTCTTCCGCCTGTCCAAATATGCCGAGCCGGTGCGCCGTCTGCTGGAGGAGACGGATTTTCTGGAGCCCCGCAGCCGGGTCAACGAGATGGTGAACAACTTCATCAAGCCCGGCCTGGAGGATCTGTGCGTTTCCCGCACCAGCTTCACCTGGGGCATTCCCGTGGATTTCGACCCCAAGCACGTGGTCTATGTGTGGGTAGACGCCCTGTTCAACTACACCACCGCCCTGGGCTTCCTCAATGAAAAATATCACGATTACGACCGCTTCTGGCCCGCCGACGTGCACATCGTGGGCAAGGAGATCGTCCGCTTCCATTCCATCATCTGGCCCGCCATGCTCATGAGCATGGAGATGCCCCTGCCCAAAAAGGTCTTCGGCCACGGCTGGCTGCTGATGGACGGCGGCAAGATGAGCAAATCCAAGGGCAACGTGGTGGATCCCTATGTGCTGGCGGAAAAGTTCGGCGTAGACGCGCTGCGCTTCTTCCTTTTGCGCACCTTCCCCTTCGGCTCCGACGGCAATTTCTCCAACGAGGCCCTGATCAACACCATCAATGTGGATCTGGCCAACGTTTTGGGCAATCTGGTGAGCCGCACCACCGCCATGGTGGGCAAATACTTCGGCGGCGCGCTGCCGGAGGGCTGCAGCAGGCCCGTGGACGAGCAGCCCTTCGACGCTCAGCTGAAGGCCGCCGCCTGCGCCCTGCGGGACAGCTATCAGGCCCAGATGGACGCCTTCGCCCCCCATAAGGCGCTGGACGAGGTCTTCCAGGTCATCGACCGGGCCAATAAATATATCGATGAAAACGCCCCCTGGGCGCTGGCCAAAGACATGGACAAAAACGGCCCCCGGCTGGCCCACGTGCTTTACAATCTGCTGGAGGTCACCCGGATCTGCGGCATCCTGCTGACGCCCTTCATGCCCGAGAGCATGGAAAAGCTCTTTGCGCAGATCGGCGCATGCCCCTGCTGCCGCAGCTGGGAGAGCGCGGCCCAGTGGGGAAGCCGGGGCGAGACCCGGCCCACCGTCAAGGGCGATAATCTCTTCCCCCGCATCGACGCGGAGCAGGCCCTGGCCGAGCTGGAGCAGCTGGCCGAGCAGGCGAAAAAAGCCGCGCTGCCGCCGCTGGAGCTGGAGCCGCAGCTGGAGGAGACCGTGGACTTCGACACCTTCTGCAAAAGCGACTTCCGGGCCGTCAAGGTGAAGGAATGCTCCGCCGTGAAGAAGTCTGACAAGCTGCTCAGGTTCATCCTGGACGACGGCACCGGCGTCGACCGGCAGATCCTCTCCGGCATCCATAAGTTTTATGAGCCGGAGCAGCTTCTGGGCAAGACGCTGCTGGCCATCGTCAACCTGCCGCCCAGGAAAATGATGGGGCAGGAGAGCCGCGGCATGCTGATCTCCGCCGTCCACAAGGAGCGGGGCGAGGAAAAGCTCCAGCTGGTCATGCTGGACGATGCCATCCCCGCCGGCGCAAAAATGTGCTGAAGCCCGCGCTTTTTTAAGTGTTCCCTTCAGGGCCGGCCTTGCCGGCCCTTTCTGAAAATCACCAGGAGGATCTCATGGAGCTTTTTGACACCCATGCCCATTACGACGACGAGGCCTTCGACGCCGACCGGGACACCGTGCTCTCCGCCCTGCCGGAGGCCGGGGTCTCGCTGGTGCTGGATCCGGGCTGCGACCTGCCCTCCTCCCAAAGGGCGGCGGCGCTGGCGGAGGCCTATCCCCATGTTTACGCCGCCGTGGGCGTCCATCCGGAGCACTGCGCCGGCTTTGGCGAAGCCGAGCTTTCCGCCCTGCGGCAGCTGGCGGCCCGGCCGAAGGTCGTTGCCATCGGCGAGATCGGGCTGGACTATTATTGGGAGCAGAATCCGCCCCGGGAGGTCCAGCGGCAGGCCTTTCGCGCCCAGCTGGCCCTGGCCCGGGAGCTTGATCTGCCGGTGATCGTCCACGACCGGGAGGCCCACGGCGACACGCTGGACATCCTGCGGGAATTTCCCGATGTGCGGGGCGTTCTGCATTGCTTCAGCGGCAGCCCGGAAATGGCCCGCGCGCTGGCGCAAGCGGGCTGGTATTTTGGCTTCGACGGCCCCGTGACCTATAAAAACGCCCGGAAAAGCCTGGAGGCGGCGGCCGCCGTCCCCCGGGACCGGCTGCTGCTGGAGACGGATTCGCCCTATCTTTCCCCCGTTCCCCTGCGGGGCCGGCGCAACGATTCCCGCAGCCTGCCCTATATCGCCCAAAGGCTGGCGGAGGTGCTGGAGCTGGAGCCGGAGGCCCTGGCAAGGCTTTGTCTGGAAAACGGAAAACGGCTGTTTGGCCTGAAGTGAGGAGGAGCCTATGGAGCTGGAATACGGCGCGCCGCTGCGCCCCTGGCGGCGGGAGGAGACCCGGCGCTTTCTGGCCCGGGAGGGGCTGGATTATGACGAGAGCATCCAATTTACCGTCAACCTGCTGGAAAACGACGAGATCGTCGCCTCCGGCTCGCTGGACGGGGCCATCTGCAAATGCATCGCCGTGGCCGACGAGCATCAGGGAGAGGGGCTGACGGCCACCATCCTGACCCAGCTGCGGCAGGAGGCCTTCCGCCGGGGCCTGCGGCATCTGTTTCTCTATACCAAGCCCAAAAACCGGCGGATGTTTCAGGAGCTGAGCTTTTACCCCGTGGCGGAGACGGCGGACACCCTGCTGATGGAAAATGTAAAGGACGGCTGCAAAAAATTCGTGGCGTCGCTCAAGGCGCCGGCCTGCGCCGGCACGGTGGGCGCCATCGTGGCCAACTGCAATCCCTTCACCCTGGGACACCGCTATCTGGTGGAGCAGGCGGCAAAGCAGTGCGAGCTGCTGCATCTTTTCATCCTCTCGGAGGACAGAAGCCTGTTTCCGGCGGAAACGCGGCTGGCGCTGGCGAAGGCGGGGACGGCGGACCTGCCCAACGTTCTCGTCCATCCCACCGGGGATTATCTGATCTCCGCCGCCACCTTCCCCACCTATTTTATCAAGGACAAGGACCGCATCCCCCAGATCCGCTGCGGGCTGGATCTGGAGATCTTTGCCGCCTGCTTTGCCCCCGCCCTGCACATCACCCGGCGGTTCGTGGGGACGGAGCCGCTTTCCCCCGTCACCGACGCCTACAACCGGCAGCTGATGGCCTTTTTGCCCGGCCGGGGCGTGGAGGTGACGCTGATCCCCCGGAAGGAGCAGGACGGCGCGCCCATCTCCGCGTCCCGCGTCCGTGCGCTGCTGGCGGAGGGCCGGGTGGAGGAGACCCGCTCCCTGGTCCCCCCCGCCACCTTCGCTTACCTGCAGGCCCATTTTCCGCAGAAATAAGCGGCCCCGGCGGCGAGCGCCGCCGTCATGCCGCAGGGAGCCGCTTTGTGCGGCGACCGAGGCGGTCAGATGGAAAGGGACCCCGCAAAGGCCTGCCTTTGCGGGGAACAAAAAAGCCGCCCTGTCTCCTTGACAAGGCGGCGTTGGAGTGCTATATTGGTGTCAGTAAGAGCGGCGCACGGGCGAGGTGCTGGTCGCTCCCCTCAATCGATTTAAGGTCGAAAGGAAAGCCGCTGCCTTTTAGGTGGCGGTTATTTCTTTATGTACCCGAGGATACCAAAGACAACCGTTGCCATGAGCAATAAAAGCGTTAAAACCTCCATTGTCGTCATGTTCGGTCACCCCCTCTCGGGGGAACAACCTGTTTCACGCTCTTACCGACGTTTTCATCATAGCACGGCACCGTGGGCTTTGTCAATTTTTGCCGGCTTTTCCTGCCCGCGAAGCGGCCCCGGCGGCGAGCGCCGCCGTCATGCCGCAGGGAGCCGCTTTGTGCGGCGACCGAGGCGGTTTCATAACCCGGGGACCCCGCAGCGCCTGCGCTGTGGGACATTCGTCCACTTTCCACCGGCGGAAAGTGGACAGAAAGGCCGCCGGGGGGCCACTGCACCCCCCGCCGGCGAGCGCCGGCGTCTGATTTTCGGCAATTCATTTGCCGGAAATCTATAAAATTCTCGGGGCCCCCGCAAAACCTGTTTTGCGGGGAAATCGAAATGCCCCCCGGAACCCCCCGTTCGCCTGCTCAGAGGAAGTATTCTCCTGCACCCCAGCCCCGCGTCTGCCGCGGGGCTTCGCCTTGCCCTGCGGGGGACGGGGGACGAAAGGCACATCCCAGCCCCCGTCCTTCGTCCTTCGTCCAAAGGAAGAGGGTTTACGGGAGGAACCCGTTCCTCCCGTCAGATCGCGCGCGGCCCGCGCCGCGGTGCCGCAATGGCGTTTCCGCAGAAACGCCCGCGATCGAAAAGGGGAGCTGGCAAACCCGAAGGGTTTGACTGAGAGGTTGCAGGCAGCGTGTAGGAACGGGCTGACGGTTACAGGTGACCTTCTCCTGCACCGTACCTACAACCCCTCCGCTTCGCATTCGCTCAGCACCTCCCCTTACACAGGGGAGGCAAGGGGTGGAGGGGCGCGGCTCGCTCCGCATCGCTTTACCGGAGGCAAGGGTGGATCCGGGGCGGACTTGGGAGAAAATTGTGGAACTTGACGAATTATTCCGGCAAAAAGGCGAAAAAACACCATGCGATTTAGCACTTAAAAGCGTTGACATTTGAAATTTGCCTTGCTATAATCAAGCCATCCTTTCAAAAACAGTGATTTTCCCTCTGCCGGGGCGCGCTCCGGCGGCGGAGCTTAGGAGCATGGTTATGGACCGTATGCACAACAGCTTTTATTATGCGTACTTTTACTTTACTGGGTCATTCAGTAAGGGTAATTTGTGATGCAGAAACGAGCTGAGTAAGTTCAATGAGATGCGGCACAGGTTATCCTGTGCCGCTTTTTTAATCCAAAAAAAGGAGACGAACAAAAATGAAAAAGAAACTGATTTCCATCCTTCTGGCGGCCTGTCTGCTGCTGGTGCTGGCGGCCTGCGGCAGCAATAACGCCGATGGGGCGCAGGACAAGACCTATGTGGTGGGCGTTTGCCAGCTGGTCCAGCACGACGCGCTGGACGCCGCCACCCGCGGCTTTGAGGAGGCGCTGAAGGCCGAGCTGGGCGACGCGGTCGAGATCCGGGTCCAGAACGCCTCCAACGACATCCCCACCTGCTCCACCATCGTCAGCGGCTTTGTGGCCGACGGCGTGGATCTGATCATGGCCAACGCCACCCCCGCCCTGCAGGCTGCGGCCGCCGCCACCCAGGAGATCCCCATTCTGGGCACCTCCGTCACCGAATACGGCGTGGCGCTGGACATCCAGGACTTCAATGGCACCGTGGGCGGCAATATTTCCGGCACCTCTGACCTGGCGCCGCTGGATCAGCAGGCGGAGATGATCCCCGAGCTGATCGTGGACGTCCGGACCGTGGGCATCCTCTACTGCTCCGCCGAGCCCAATTCCGTCTATCAGGCGGAGGTGGTGAAGGCCAAGCTGGAAAGCATGGGCATCACCGTCAACGTTTATACCTTTGCCGATTCCAACGACGTGGCCGCCGTTACCGCCACGGCCTGCGCGGAAAACGAAGCGCTTTATATCCCCACGGACAACACTGCCGCCTCCTGCACCGAGGCCATCAATAATGTGGCGGAGCCTGCCGGCGTGGCCATCATTGCCGGCGAGGAGGGCATCTGCCGCGGCTGCGGCATCGCCACGCTGAGCATCAGCTACTACGACATCGGCTACACCACCGGTCAGATGGCTGCCCGGATCCTCCGGGGCGAGTCGGATATCTCCACCATGCCCATCGAATACTACCCCGAGCCCGTGAAGAAATACAACCCCATCCTCTGTGAGGCGCTGAACATCGTCGTCCCCGAGGGGTATGTGGCCATCGACGACTGATCCTCCCCAATCTGCGGCCCCGGCCGCCTTATGAAACGAGGTCTTTTCTATGGAACTGACGGCTTATCTCACATCGCTGAGCCTGCTTCAGCTGTTTTCCCGCATGCCGGCCGCCGCGGCCCAGGGACTGCTCTGGGGCCTGATGGCCCTGGGCGTGTTTCTCACCTTCCGGGTGCTGGACATCGCCGACCTGACGGTAGACGGCTCCTTTGCCACCGGCGGCGCGGTGACGGTGATGCTGCTGCTGGCGGGCTGGCCTGCCTGGGCCGCGCTGCTGGCGGCGCTGCTGGCTGGCGTTGCTACCGGGCTGATCACCGGCGAGCTCCACACCCGCTTCGGCATTCCCGTGATCCTCTCCGGCATCCTGACCCAATTTGCGCTTTATTCTATCAACCTGCGCATCATGACCAAGGCGAATCAGACGGCCAGCATCAAGAAGTTCAGCACGGTTTGGGATCCTGCCACCCACGGAAAGGGTTTTCTCGTTTCGTCCCTCTATATCCCCCAGGCCATCGCGGCGGGCGTGCTGCTGGCGGCGGCGATCATCGCCCTGCTCTACTGGTATTTCGGCACGGAGCACGGCAGCGCCATGCGGGCCACCGGCTCCAATCCGGCCATGAGCCGGGCGCTGGGCATCAATACCAACCGGTTCAAGGTGGTGGGGCTGGGGCTGTCCAACGGACTGGTGGCGCTGGCCGGCGGACTTATGACCCAGTATCAGGGAACGGCGGATGTGAACATGGGCCGCGGCGCCATCGTCATCGGCCTGGCGGCCATCATCATCGGCGAGGTCCTGTGCTCGGCCATCTTCAAAAAGGGCTGCAGCTTTGCGGTGCGGCTGGCCTTTGTGGTGCTGGGCGGCGTGATCTATTACGCGGTGATGACCGTGATATTGTGGTTCAAGCTGGACCCCAACGACCTGAAGCTGTTCACCGCGCTGATCGTGGCCGTCTTCCTGGCCATTCCCCAGCTCCAGTCCCGGCTGAAAGGCTCCTTCCACAAGAATAAGCATCCCAAGGATGCTACGGAGAAAGGCGGCGATCATCATGCTTGAGCTGCATCAGATCTGTAAGACCTTCAACAAAGGCACCATCAATGAAAAGCCCGCGCTGCGGGATCTGGACCTGTATCTGGCCCCGGGGGATTTCGTCACCGTTATCGGCGGCAACGGCGCAGGAAAATCCACCATGCTCAACGCGGTGGCCGGCGTCTGGCCCGTGGACAGCGGGACCATCTCCATCAATGGGGTGGACGTGACGGCCATGCCGGAATATAAGCGGGCGCAGTTTATCGGACGGGTCTTTCAGGACCCCATGATGGGCACGGCCCCGGATATGCAGATCGAGGAAAACATGGCGCTGGCCCTGCGCCGGGGCAAAAGGCGCGGCTTCCGCTGGCAGATCACCCGGCAGGAGCGGGAGCTTTTCCGGGAGGAGCTTCAGCTTCTGGGCCTGGGGCTGGAGGATCGGATGACCTCCAAGGTGGGGCTGCTCTCCGGCGGCCAGCGGCAGGCGCTGACGCTACTCATGGCATCTCTGCAGCAGCCCAAGCTCCTCCTGCTGGACGAGCACACGGCGGCGCTGGATCCGGCCACGGCGGCCAAGGTGCTGGAGCTTTCCGACCGGATCGTGGCGGAAAACAGCCTGACCGCCATGATGATCACCCACAACATGACCGATGCCATCCGTCACGGCAACCGGCTGATCATGATGAACAACGGCAGGATCGTTCTGGATATTTCCGGCGAGGAAAAGAAACGGCTCACCAAGACCGAGCTGCTGGAGCGGTTCGCCGTCTCCGCCGGCGTTCAGGAGGAGACGGATTCCCTCATCCTCTCCTGACGGCGCGGCGCCTGACAGTAAACAGGCCGTACAGCAACAAAAACGCCCCCGGAGGCCATTGCGCTTCCGGGGGCTTTGCAGCGGGCTTTTGAGGTTCAGGGCAGGAAGATGCGGAGGATCTGGCGGATCTGGCCGTTTTCCACCATCACCGTGGTGGAAACGGGAGAAAAGCCGGGGTCGTCGGTGCGGCCGGCCAGGGCCAGCAGGTCTGCGGCGGAGAGGGTCTGCTCCGGCTGGGAAAGGTCGGCGGCGTCCGCAAAGGTGAAGTCCTCCGCCAGGGGCAGCGTCAGCCGGCCGGCCTCATAGTAATTGGCCTCGCCGTCCAGCCCCACGCTGAAATAGCCGTTGTCGTTCTCCTGCGTGGAGAGCTGCAGGCCGCCCAGCCCCACGCCGCCGTTGACAGTGATGCCGCCAAACTCGTCCTGCGCAACGGTCTCCACGGTGAATTCCCTGCCGCCGGAGACTACGATATCGCCCGGCTGCAGCGTGGCGACGTCTACGATGTCATAGTGCTCGGTGTCGTAGACCGTCAGCTCCAGCAGGGTCTTTCCGTCCTGCTCTCTGGCGGAGGCAAGCTCCGGAACGGCGGCCAGCGCGGCGTCGGTGAGGCCCTCCAGCGTCAGGCCGGAGGAGACCGGCTCCACTCTGCGGCCCTGGGACTCGCCGCCGGCAGGCTGGTCATCGCCGGGCTGGTCATCGCCGGGCTGCTGCTCCTGCCGGGGATCCTCCCGCACGTTGGGGATCGGATCGTCCTTTTTGCTGCAGGCGCAAAGGGTCAGCAGCCCAAAAACCAGCGCCAGCGCCAGCGTCGATCTGAAAAAATGCTTCATAGCGTCCTCCTTTTGGGATCCATTGGGTATCTTCGGACAAAGCAAAGGAACAGCCCTTCGGCTGTTCCTTGCACACGGCTGCCGGACAAAACCGACATGGTACGGCGTAAGGGATTCGAACCCCCGACCTTTTGGTTCGTAGCCAAACACTCTATCCAGCTGAGCTAACGCCGCATTTACCGTGCTCAAACAATATAACACAGCCCTTTTCAAAAATCAAGGGGCAAACGCAAAAAACTTTTGTTTTTTTGAAAAACCGGGGAGAAACCGTGGGATGCTATTGAGAAACGCACTGTTTTATACTATAATGACCTTGATCCTTTGATCGATCCTGAAGGGAGGGACCCTTTTATGAAAAATACCCGTCTGCTGGCGCTGGTGATCCTGCTGATCACGCTGGTGGTGATGGTCTGGCGGTTCTGGGATGTGGTGATGCTGTTCTTTCTGGCGGCCATCATCGCTTATCTGCTGGGCCCAATCGTCAAGCTGCTGACCTTCCGCGGCAAGGTGCCCCGAGGGGTGGCCGTGGCGGTAACGGCGCTTCTGGTGGTGGGCCTGATCACCTGGGGCATGGTGCTGCTGGTGCCCTATGTGGCGGAGCAGATCACCGGCGTGGTCAACGATCTGACCGCCTACGCCGGAAGCTTTGACGATCTGCTGGACCGGGCCAACGAGCTGCTGTCCTCCTGGCATCTGCCCCAGCCTGTTCTGGACTGGGCCACGGGCATCCTGAGCAAAAGCGACACCTACCTGATGAAGGTGGCCCAGGCGCTGCTGAACTGGCTGGTCAACGCCACCTCCAGCGTTTTTAATATCGTGGTGGTGATGATCCTCATCATCTATTTCATGCTGGACGGGGCGAAGCTCATCCGCGGCGCGCTGGCCATGCTGCCGGATCTGGCCCGGGTGCGGGCCACCCGGGTGGTGGAGGAATCCAACCGCTACACCTGGAAGTATGTTGCCTCCAAGGTGCTGGTCTCGCTGGGGATGGCCACCGTCTCCTATATCGGCTTTTCCGTCATCGGCCTGCGCTATGCCCTGCTGTTTGCGGGCATCTCCTTCATTCTGGATTTCATCCCCTATTTCGGCTCGCTGATCGCCGGCGTGGTGGAGGGCGTCTTTGCGCTGATCACCGGCGGCGTGAGCCTGGCCATCAAGGTGGCGGCGTTCGTTATCGTGGTGCAGCAGATCGAGGGCAATGTGGTGGCGCCCAAGGTCCAGAGCGACGCAGTGAACATCCATCCGCTGGGCGTGATGTTTGCCCTTCTGGCCTGCAGCGAGCTCTGGGGCCCGGTGGGCATGCTCATCTCCACGCCGGTGGCGGTGGTGTTTAAGACGGTGATCCGGGAGATCTATAATTATATCCTGGGCGATCAGCGCCCCAGCCAGCCCCAGCCGGCGGAGGGCCCCGCGCCCCGGGCCGGGAAAAAGCGCAAAGGCAGGGCGCAGCAGCCTGCTGCGCCGGAAAAAGCGCCGGAAGCGCCGGCCGCTGCGGAAAAAGCGCCTGCAAAGCCGGAGGACGCGCTTTCCGAGACCATCAGCCAGCTGACGCGCCCAGAGCCGCCGGCGAAAAAATAAGCACACGGCCGCGCCCCCTCGCATAGAAATGGAAGCAGAAGCGAGGTGGAGCGAGTTGAAATGGATGATCTTCGGCGCGGCCTGTCTGGTGGGGATGGCGCAGCATTTTCTTTATGAGCCGCTGGGTCGGCCTGCGGCGCTGAGGTGGCTGCTGCCAACGGCGGAAAGCCCCTGGGAGCACTTCAAGCTGGCCTTCTGGCCCCTGTGCGCCGCGCTGGCCCTTTGGGGCGGGCTGCAGGGCGCGGCGGCCGGCACGATCCTTTGCGCCTGCTGTCTGGGAGCGAGCCATGCCTTCTGCACCATGATGGGCATTTACTTTTTCTACCGGGCGGCGCTGGGCGTAAAGCGGCCCGTTCTGTGGGCGGACATCGGCAATTTTTATGTGACCATGCTGCTGGGCTGGCGGCTGGGCCTGCGGGCGCTGGGGGGAAGCTTCGGCCTGCCGCAGGCGGCGCTGGCGGCGGCGGCGCTGCTGGGCTGGTGGGCGGTATTTTTGCTGCCGGAGCGGAAAACGCCGGGCTGGCCGCTGTTTGCAGACCCGGCGGCCCTGAAAAACAAAAGAAACAGAGAGTAGATTATGGCAGAGATCAGCGTACAGCAATTACACAAATACTTTGGAGAGCGCCATGTTTTGAAGGGACTCTCCTTTGACCTGCTGCCCGGCGAGCGGGCCAGCATCGTGGGGCCGAACGGCTGCGGCAAGACCACTCTGCTGAAGATCCTGGCGGGGCAGGAGGACTATGAGAGCGGAACGGTGTCCATCGCCAAGGGCGCGCGCCTGGGGCTTCTGGAGCAGCTGCCGGTGTATGATCCGGCGCTGACCGTTCGGCAGGTGCTCCAAAAGGCCTTTGTCTGGCTGGAGGATATGGCCGCCGAGATGCAGACCATGGAGGCGGATATGGCGGCGGGCCGGCCGGTGGATCTGGAGCGCTACGGTAAGCTGCAGACCGCCTATGAGCTGGGCGGCGGCTACGATCAGCAGGTCCCCTACGACCGGATGTGCGCCGGCCTGCATATTGACGCGGAAATGCAGCAGCGGCCCTTTATGAGCCTTTCCGGCGGGGAGAAGACCCGGGTCAATCTGGCCCGGCTGATGCTCTCCGGAACGGATCTGCTGCTGCTGGACGAGCCCACCAACCACCTGGACATGGATTCCATCGAGTGGCTGGAGGAATATCTCAAGGGCTTTCGGGGGACGGTGCTCATCGTGTCCCACGACCGATATTTTCTGGATCATGTCACCACCCGCACCCTGGAGCTGCGGGACGGGGAGATCATCTCCTGGCCGGGCAATTACAGCTATTTTGCCGAAAAGAAGGACGAGCTGGCCCGGCAGCTGGAGGCCGCCAAGCGCCGGCAGGACAAGGAGATCGCCCGGCTGGAGAAGGCCGTGGGCAACCTGCATCTCTGGGCCTTTATGGGCAACGACGCCCTGCACAAGCGGGCCTTTTCCATGCAGAAGCGCATCGACCGGATGGAGCGCATCCAGACCATCCGCAAGGAGCGCAAGATGAAAAATCAGTTCAATCTGGCGGAGCAGTCCGGCGAGGACGTGTTCGCCATCGAGCATCTCAGCGCCGGCTACGGCGCGCCGCTGGTGCGGGATTTTTCCGCCATGGTCTACCGGGGCGAGCGCATCGCCATCCTTGGGCCAAACGGCTGCGGCAAGACCACGCTGCTCTCCACCCTGCTGGGCCGGCTGCCGGCGCTTTCCGGCGCGGTCTATGAGGGCGTGGGCGTGGAGACGGGCTATCTGCCCCAGGTGGTGCAGTTTGACCATCCGGAGCGGAACCTGGTGGACACCCTGTTGTTTGAGACCAACTGCACCCCCCAGGAGGCCCGGGACCGGCTGGCGGCCTTCGCCTTCCGGGGCGAGGAGGTCTTTAAGACGGTGTCTGTCCTTTCCGGCGGCGAAAAGACCCGGCTCAAGCTCTGCCTTTTCATGTATAACAAGATCAACACGCTGTTTTTGGACGAGCCCACCAACCATCTGGATATCCTTTCCCGGGAATGGGTGGAGGACGCCATCGATGACTTTTCCGAGACCATGCTGTTCGTCTCCCACGACCGGTATTTCATCGATCGCTTCGCCACCCGGATCTGGCTGCTGGAAAACGGCGGCGTTACGGATTTTCAGGGGGGCTATCAGGAGTTTCAGGAGGCCCGGGCCCGCCGCCGGCAGGCGGAGGCCGCCCTGCGGGAGAAGGAAAAGAAGGAAAAGGCCGGCGAGCCCGCTCCGCGGCCCGGCAAAAAGCAGGAGGCCGTCCCCTCCCGGGAGCAGGAAAAACGCCGCCGGGAGCGGGCCAGACGCATCGCCGCCATTGAGGAGCGGCTGCAGGAGCTGGAGCGGGAGATGGCGGAATGCGAGGGCGGAGACTATGTGAAGCTGGGCGAGCTTTACCACAGCCGGGAAACGCTGGAGGAGGAGCTTCTGACCCTTTACGAGCAGCAGGAAGCGGAGGGCTGATATGGCCAGGTGCGAGGGGCTGAAGGGCAAGCTGCTGGCGCTGGAGCGCATCTTCTGGGAGCAGACCGACGAGGCGCATCCCCTGTCCGTGTCTCAGCTGATGGCGCTGCTGCAGGAGCGGGGCGTGGACTGCCGGGACAGAAAGAGCATTTATGACGACCTGGAGACGCTGCGCCTGTTTGGTCTGGACATCGAGCGCTGCCGGCGGGGCCGGGGCACCGGCTATTATCTGGCCTCCCGGCAGTTTGAGCTGCCGGAGCTGAAGCTGCTGGTGGACGCGGCACAGTCCTCCCGCTTTATCACCCGGGAAAAGACCGGCCGGCTGATCCGCAGGCTGGAGAGCCTGACCTCCGTGTTTCAGGCCCGGCAGCTGCAGCGGCAGGTCTATGTGACGGGACGGATCAAGGCGGAAAATGAGCGGGTCTATTATACGGTAGACGCGCTGCACGCGGCCATCGACGAGGGCAGCCGGGTGCGCTTTCATTATTTTGAATGGGTCCTGGGAGAAGGCGGCCGGCTGGAGCAGCGGCTGCGCCGGGCGGGGGAATGGTATGAGGCAAGCCCCTGGGCGCTGATCTGGGACAACGAAAATTATTATCTGGTGGCCTATGACCACCGCAGCGCCGCGCTGCGGCATTACCGGGTGGACAAGCTGCTGGATCTGCAGGCCACCGGCCAGCCCCGGGAGGGGGCGGAGCTTTGGGCCGGACGGGATCCGGCGGCCTATGCCGCCGCCATGTTCGGAATGTTCGGCGGGCAGCAGGTCTCCATCCGTCTGCTGGTGGACAGGGACTTTGTGGGCGTTGTGGCCGACCGGTTCGGCCGGGACTGCATCGCCGCGCCCTATGATCGGGACCGCGTGACGGTCCATGTGCAGGCGGCGGTGAGCCCGCAGTTTTTTTCCTGGGTGTTCAGTCTGGAGGGCCGGTGCAGGATCCTTGCCCCGGCCGCCGTGGCGGAGCAGTATCGGGCCATGCTGAAAAACGGGATCAGGCAGGAGGAGCAAGCATGATCAGGGCAGTTTTTTTTGATCTGGACGGAACGTTGGTGAACAGCCTGCGGGACATTGCCGCGGCTATGAACGGCGCGCTGGCAGCCTTTGGCCTGCCGGGCTTTTCGCCGGAGGAATATCGGCACAAGGTGGGCAACGGGGCAAGGATCTTGGCCCAGCGCTGTCTTCCGGAGGAGCGGCTTTCAGAGGCAGACGCCCTGCGGCAGGAATACGGCCGCCGGTATCTGGCAGCCTGCTGCGTGGAGACCTGCCCCTATGAGGGCGTTGTTTCCATGCTGGACGCTCTGAAGAGCGCGGGGCTGCAGCTGGCTGTTATCACCAACAAGCCCCAGGATCAGGCAGACCGGGTGATCCGGCTGCTGCCGGAGGGGGCGGTGCATGCCGTGTTTGGTCAGCAGAGCCGTTTCCCCGTCAAGCCGGATCCGGCGATCTTCCGCTTTGCTGCGGAGCGCATGGGGCTGGCGCCGGAGGAGATCCTTTACTGCGGCGATTCCGCCGTGGATATTCAGTTTGCACATAACGCCGGGACCCGGGGCATCGGCTGCGTCTGGGGCTTTCGGGGCCGGCAGGAGCTGGCGCAGGCCGGGGCGGATTTTCTGGCGGAGACCCCGGCGGAGCTGGCCGCCATCGTCCTGCGGGAAGCGCAGAAATAAAGATCGCACGATCGCACAGATCGCACAGAGGAGGATATGATCCATGAATACGCCGCTGCTTTTGTCGCTGCTGGATCCCACGCTGCCGGAGCCGCTGGTGCTGGAGGAGACCGACAGCACCAACCGGGTGGCCCGGGCGCTGGCCCGGGAGGGCGCGCCCCACGGGAAGCTGGTGCTGGCCATGCATCAGACCACCGGCCGGGGCCGGCTGGACCGGTGCTTTTACTCGCCGGAGGGCGGGCTTTATCTCAGCATGATCCTGCGCCTGCCCCTTTCGCCGGCGGAAAAGACGCTTTTGACGCCGCTGGCCGCCGTGGCGGTGCAGGAGGCCATCGCCTCCGTCTGCCAGATCGCCACGGGCATCAAATGGGTCAACGATCTGTTTTATCAGGGGAAAAAGGTCTGCGGCATCCTGGCGGAGGGCGCGGGAGACGCGGTAGTGCTGGGCGTGGGCGTGGATGTTTATCGGCCTGCCCAGCCGCTGCCCCCCAAGCTGCAGGATGTGATGGGCTTTTTGCTGGAGGAGCCGGTCTACGGCGTCATGGAGATGCTGGCGGCGGCCATCGCGAATAATCTGGCCCGCCGGGCCGCCGCGCTGCCGGACCGGAGCTTTTTGGAGGATTACCGCAGGAACAGTCTGCTGCTGGGCCGGACCGTCACCGTGTATCCCCCGGCGGGAACGCCCTATCCGGCGCTGGCCCGGGCCATGGACGACGACGCCCGTCTGCTGGTGGAGCTGCCCGACGGAAGCCTGCGGACGCTGAGCTGCGGCGAGGTCTCCGTGCGGCGGAGAGAGGAGAGCGGGACATGAGATATTATCTGGTGGACGCCTTTACCGACACGCTGTTTTCCGGCAATCCCGCCGGCGTCTGCCTGTTGGACCGGCCCCTTTCGCCGGAGCTGATGCAGCGCATCGCCGGGGAAAACAATCTGCCGGAGACGGCCTTTCTGGAAAAGGGTCCCGCCGGGTGGAGCATCCGCTGGTTCACGCCGGCCTTTGAGATGGACCTCTGCGGCCATGCCACCCTGGCGGCGGGCTTTGTGCTGATGAACCTGATCGAGCCGGGAGATCAGGCGGCCTTTTCCTCCTGCAGCGGGCCGCTGCGGGTGCTGCGGCGGGAGCGGGGCTACGCCCTGGACTTCCCTGCCCG
>DHMK01000038.1:11033-51068 GCA_002405755.1 Clostridiales bacterium UBA4644 | reverse complement strand
GGGTGCTGGCAGTCCCGGGACAGGATCGTCCTGCTGGAGAGCGCGGAGGCCGTCCGGCGGCTGCAGCCCGATCTGGAGCGGATGGCGCAGGTGGCGCCCCAATGGGGGCTGGTGCCCACGGCGCCGGGGGAGGACTGCGACTTTGTCAGCCGGTATTTTGACCCCCGGGACGCGGTGGCGGAGGATCCGGTCACCGGCTCCGCCCACTGCACGCTGGCGCCCTTCTGGGCCGCAAGGCTGGGCAAGGAGACCCTTACCGCCCGGCAGCTTTCCCGCCGGGGCGGGACGCTGCGCTGCACCCTGCAGGGCGACCGGGTGTCCATCGGGGGAGACGCCGTCCTTTATCTGGAGGGCACGCTGCATATTTGAGGAGGCACTGAAATGAACATGAGAAGAGCGGACCGCCAGGTCCGGGAGCCGGAGCGGATCCGGGAGATCCTGAACGAATGCCAGATCTGCCGGGTGGGCTTTCAGGACGGGGCGGAGACCTATATCGTCCCGCTGAGCTTTGGCTGGCAGAGCCGGGAGGAGGGCTATGTGCTCTATTTCCACGGGGCCTCGGAGGGCCGCAAGCGGGAGCTGATCCGCAAAAGGCCGCAGGTGGGCTTTGAGATGGACTGCGGCTATGCCCTGAAGCCGGCGGCCCAGGCCTGCGGCTTTACTGCGGCCTTCCGCAGCATCATCGGCTCCGGCCGGATGGAGGAGGTCACGGACCTGCGGGAAAAGCAGGCGGGGCTGAGCTGCCTGATGGCCCACTACAGCGGCCGGGCAGACTGGCAGTATCCGCCGGAGATGCTGGAGCGGCTTTGCGTTTTCCGCCTGCAGGTGGGGGAGCTTTGCTGCAAGGAGCACCTCTGAGCCGGCTCAAGGCACGGAAAATAACGCGAAAGCAGCGAAAAAGCGCCCGTCTCCCTCAAAAAGCAGAGGGAACGGGCGCTGAGCTTATCTTGCGCGGCCTGCCGGGTCATGCCGCAGGGCGGACGGCGGGCAGCTTTGCCGGGCAGACCGGAGACACGCCGCCGCAGGCGGAGGTGCGGCGCTTTCTGGGCAGGGTGAAGCGCCAGCCCAGCAGCATACAGCCCAGACACAGGCTGCCCAGCACCAGCAGCCGGCCCAGGGACAAGGCGCCTCCATCAGAAGCCATCGCCAGCAAAAGCAGACCGATCCCGCCTGCCAGCTCCATTCTCTGTCCATGCTTCTTCATTTGAGAGCGCCCCTTCCTTTGCAAACATCTGTTTGCTTTCTGATGGTAGTATAGCACGGCTGTTCGAAAAATGCAAACGAATGTTCGACCAAAATTTGCACAAAATTTGGCCTGCGATTTCGTCTGAATGCCAAATTTTCTCCAGAAACGGCAAAATTTGCCGCGTTTCCGGCCTGCGCCCCGGGTGGGAACCTCCGGCAACAGAGCCTTGCGCGGAGCGGGAAACTGTGGTATGATAAAAAACACATCCGGAATCGTTTCTGTTCTCCCAAGGAGGGATGGTCTTTGATGAAGCTGCGGCGCATTGCGGCGGCAGTCCTTTGCGGGACGCTGCTGCTGACCGGGGCCACGGTGCTGGCGGCGGGCACCTCCGCCGACCCGATCCTTTCCCGGTCTTATCTGAAAACGGTGTTTTCCCAGCCCATGGAGGAATATTGGAGCACGGCGGGCAATATGCTGGGGCTTTCGCTGGCCGGCCGCCAGGAGAGCTGGGCCCAGGCGGCCCGGGAGGCGGCGGCAAAGCGCGTGGCAGACGCCCTGACCCCCTCCCTGCAGGCCCAGGTACAGGCCCGGGCGGAGGCGCTTCTGGCGCAGCAGACTGCGGGCACGCTGACGGCGGGGATGCGCCGGGTCACGCTGAAAAAGGGCGACCGGATCACCGGGACGCCGGGAGCCTCGCTGATGTTCGTCTCCGGGGCGGGCAAGACCTGCGGCAGCGCCGGAACGGAGATCCTGAACGTCACCGCCGGCTCCACCCGCGCGCCGGGCCTGGCCATCAAGACCGGCATCCTTTATATGCTCCTGGCGGACGACGGCAGCGGCGTGGAGGTCACCTCCGACGGAGCGGTGGTGCTGGTGAAGGACGGAGCGCGGGCGGGCTATGAGGTCTGCTATACCGCCTATGCCGACGCGCTGAAGTATCTGGGCCTGTTTTTGGGCGACGACAGCGGCTATGCGCTGGACCGGGCCCCCAGCCGCATCGAGGCGCTGATCATGCTCATCCGCCTGATGGGACAGGAGAGCGCGGCGCTGGCCTGCAGCGAGGCCTATCCCTTCGGGGACGCCATGGCCTGGAAGCAGGGGGAGCGCTATGTGGCCTATGGCTGCAGGCAGGGCATCACCAACGGCACGGGCAACAACAAATATTCCCCCTACCAGAACGCGGCGCTGGAGCAATATCTGACCTTTGTGCTGCGCAGCCTGGGCTATCAGGACGGGGTGGATTTCGTCTGGAACACCACCTCCCGGGAGCTGGCGCAGACCCTTGGCCTGCTGACGGCGGCAGAGCTTCAGAGCGCGGCGCAGACCGGGTTTTACCGGGATCATGTGGCGCTCATTTCCTGGCGAGCCCTCAGCGCGCCGCTGAAGAGCGGCGGAACGCTGGCGGAGCGGCTCATAGAGCAGGGCGTTTTTACCCGGCAGCAGCTGCAGGCGGCAGCATTCTTAGCCGCCGCTTAAGGGAAAACGGTCTGCACCTTTCCGCCGCAGGAGAATAGTATGGGGTGAGAAATCTATTGAGGAGGGACTCACTTCTATGTACTCTTGCAACAACTGTAATTCCTGCGGCCGGGGCAGCGGCTTCTTCTCCAACTATCAGCCCTTCTGGATCATCGTGGTCATCGCCATCGTCATCATCTGGGTCCACTACGGCTGCGGCGCCTGGGGCGGCAATTGCGGCTGCGGCTGCAGCAACGGCTGCGACAACGACTGCGGCTGCGGCAACAACTGCGGCTGCGGCAACGGCTGCTGCTGAGCCCGGGCCGGAAGTCGAAATAACATAAGCGCGCCCCCGCGGAGAGCCTTCTCTGCGGGGGCTTTTGCCAGGAGGGGAAAAGCGCTTTACAAGCCCCGGGGAATCTGGCATAATAAAAAGAAAGAATATCTGCGAAATCTGATCGTTTGGAGGATCGAGCTATGCGTACTGTCGGCGTTATTTCCAGAGGGATCCGCGCCCCCATCATCCGGGAGGGGGACGACCTGGCGGCCATGGTGACGGAATGTGTCGTGGGCGCTTCCCGGGAGGCCGGGTTTGCCTTTCATGACCGGGATGTGGTGGCCGTGACGGAGTCTGTGGTGGCCCGGGCCGCCGGAAATTATGCTTCCGTGGAGGACATCGCCCGGGATATCCGCAGAAAATTTGCCTGCGACCATTTGGGGCTGGCCTTTCCCATCACCTCCCGCAACCGCTTTGCCATCGTGCTGCGGGGCGTGGCCATGGGCGTGAAAAGGATCACCCTGATGCTCAGCTACCCCACCGACGAGGTGGGCAACCATCTGTTTGACGAGGAGCTGCTGGAGCAGGCGGGCGTCAACCCCTACAGCGATGTGCTCACGGAGGCGGACTACCGCAGGGCCTTCGGCAATCCCGTCCATCCCTTTACCGGCATGGATTATGTGGCCTATTATAAGCAGCTCATCCAGGACTGCGGCTGTCAGGCGGAGATCATTTTCGCCAACCGGCCCGAGGCTATTTTGCAGCACACGAAAAACGTCCTCTGCTGCGACATCCATACCCGCCGCCGCACACAGGCCCGTCTGGTGCGCGCCGGCGCGGAAAAGGCGCTGTGTCTGGATGAGATCCTCAACGAGAGCGTGGACGGCAGCGGCTATAATGAGCAGTATGGCCTTTTGGGCTCCAACAAGGCCACGGAGGACCGGGTCAAGCTCTTCCCCCGGGACTGCGCCCGGTTCGTGGACCGGCTGGCGGCGCTGCTGCGGCAGGCCACGGGAAAGAACATTGAATGCATGATCTATGGCGACGGCGCCTTTAAGGATCCCGTGGGCAAGATCTGGGAGCTGGCGGATCCGGTGGTCTCCCCGGCCTGCACCCCCGGCCTGCTGGGCACGCCAAACGAGCTGAAGATCAAATATCTGGCAGATAACGATTATGCGGGCCTCACCGGCGAGGCGCTGCGGCAGGCGGTGCGGCAGTCGATCCAGGACAAGCAGGGCGACCTGAAGGGCAGCATGGCCAGCCAGGGCACCACCCCCCGGCAGCTCACCGACCTGCTGGGCTCTCTCTGCGACCTGACCTCCGGCTCCGGCGACAAGGGCACGCCCATCGTGCTGATCCAGGGCTATTTTGACGATTATTCCAAGGAATAAGACCGGGCTTTCCCCGGCGGCCTTGCGCCGCCGGGAACCGTTTTTTGCGGGGATTCGACAGAATGACTAAAAATAACGCCCCGGTTTCGTGAAATTTTCTGGAACAATTCGGTATTGCAAAGCGCCGGTTTTTCGGTACAATAGAAGTATCGCGGCACGAGAGGAGGCGGTTTCCTTGCAGATCCTGGAAGAGCGCATCCGGCGGGACGGACTTGTCCTGGCGGGCGGCGTCCTGAAGGTGGACGGGTTTCTGAACCACCAGATGGATATCCAGCTGTGCAACCAGATGGGCAGGGAATGGGCCCGTCTGTTCGAAGGCTGCGGCGTAAATAAAATTCTTACCATTGAGGCATCCGGAATCGGCATCGCATGTATCGCGGCTCAGTACTTCGGGTGCCCCGTTGTTTTTGCCAAGAAAAGCAAGAGCAAAAACATCCCCGGCGACGTCTGGACGGCCAAGGTGGAATCTTTCACCCATGGCGGCATCAACGATGTGATCGTCTCCAGAAAATATCTGGGACCGGAGGACCGGGTGCTGATCATCGATGATTTCCTGGCCAACGGCGCGGCCCTGCAGGGGCTCATTGAGATCGTCCGTCAGGCCGGAGCCCAGCTGGTGGGCGCGGGGATCGCCGTGGAAAAGGCCTTCCAGAAGGGCGGCGACCGGATCCGGGAGCAGGGCGTCCGGGTGGAATCGCTGGCCCGCGTGGCGGAGATGGATCCGGAAAAGGGCATCCGCTTCTGCTGAGCGCCGAAAAAGCAAAAACCGAAAAGTTCATACTGGTCGATATATATCAAATGATGTGGTTTTGAAGTCTCTACCCGGCTGCCGTAAATGGCCGGACTATCGATGGAGCGCAGAAGGGCGAAGGGCCTTTTTGTCTCGTCCGCCGCGGAGACTCAACGGGTCCCCGCGTTTTTTTGTTCCATAGCGCGAAAGCGATGGAAATACATCGGAAGAAACCAACGAACAAGTGATTTGGAGGAAAAGATCATGAAAAAGCTTGCAGCTCTGCTCCTGGCGCTGGTGATGTGCCTCAGCCTCTGCGCCTGCGGCGGCGGAAACAACGACAGCAAATCCGAGATGAAGGTCGGCTTCATCTTCCTGCACGACGAAAACTCTACCTACGACCTGAACTTCATCAACGCCGCCAAGGCCGCCTGCGAGCAGCTGGGCGTCACCCCCGTCATGAAGACCAACGTTCCCGAGGGCCAGGAGTGCTACGATAAGGCTGCTGAGCTGGTAGACGACGGCTGCACCGTCATCTTCGCCGATTCCTTCGGCCACGAGGATTTCATGATCCAGGCCGCCAAGGAGTTCCCCAATGTGCAGTTCTGCCATGCCACCGGCACCAAGGCCCACACCGAGAACCTGGCCAACTACCACAACGCCTTTGCCTCCATCTATGAGGGCCGCTATCTGGCCGGTATCGTGGCAGGCATGAAGCTGAACGAGATGATCGCCGCCGGCGAGTTTACCGCCGAGGAGGCCAAGATCGGCTACGTGGGCGCTTATACCTACGCCGAGGTGGTCTCCGGCTACACCTCCTTCTTCCTGGGCGCCCGCTCCGTCTGCCCCACTGCCACCATGGAAGTCACCTTCACCGGCAGCTGGTATGACGAGACCGCCGAGAAGGAAGGCGCCAACAAGCTCATCGCCAACGGCTGCAAGCTGATCTCTCAGCACGCCGACTCCATGGGTGCTCCCACCGCCTGCGAGACCCAGGGCATCCCCAATGTTTCCTACAACGGCTCCACCGCCTCTGCCTGCCCCAACACCTTCCTGGTCTCCTCCCGCATCGACTGGACGCCCTACTTCAAGCATGCCATCGAGTGCACCCGCGATGGTAAGGCCATCGAGGCCGACTGGACCGGCACCATCGCCACCGGCTCCGTGGTCCTGACCGACATGGGCTCCGCCATCGCTGAGGGCACGGAAAAGGCCGTGGAAGACGCCAAGAAGGAGCTGGAGGCCGGCACCCGCCAGGTCTTCGACATGAGCACCTTCACCGTGGGCGGCCAGAGCCTGAGCTCCTACATGGCCGACGTGGACACCGACGCCGACTACACCCCCGACACCGAGGTCATCGAGAACGGCGCGTTCCAGGAATCCAAGTTCCGCTCCGCTCCCTACTTTGACCTGCGCATCGACGGCATCAACCTGCTGGACGAAGCTTATTGACCGACCTCTCTGGGAAGCCCCGAAGCATCGCGGCGGGGCTTCCCATTTTTGACCCGCTTCCCCAAACGGGCGGAAGATGCAAAAAGGACCCATCCCCTGCTGCAAAGGGCAGTGCGTCGACTGGTTCGCCGCCGGATTGCCCTTTGCAGCAAAGCTGTCTTTCCGGGACGGCGAAAAATCTGAAAAAGCAGGAGCGTGAGACCGTTGGAAAACAAAACCGCCACCGTAAAAATGCGGAACATCACCAAGACCTTCGGGTCGGTGGTCGCCAACGACAAGGTCTGGCTGGACATTTACAAGGGCGAGATCCTGGCCCTTCTGGGAGAGAACGGAAGCGGAAAGACCACGCTGATGAATATGCTCTCCGGCATTTATTTCCCCGATGAGGGGCAGATCTTCATCAATGACCGGGAGGTGGTCATCCGGTCGCCCAAGGACGCCTTTGACTATGGCATCGGCATGATCCATCAGCATTTCAAGCTGGTGGACGTGCTCACCGCGGTGGAAAACATCGTGCTGGGGCTGGACGAGCCGGGCCGGCTGGATCTGGACCGGGCGGCAGAAAAGATCCGGGCGCTTTGCGATGCTTACGGCTTTGAGGTGGATCCCTGGCAGAAGGTCTATAATATGTCCGTTTCCCAGAAGCAGACGGTGGAGATCATCAAGGTCCTCTACCGGGGCGCGGACATCCTGATCCTGGACGAGCCTACCGCCGTCCTCACCCCCCAGGAGACGGACAAGCTGTTCACCGTCCTGCGCAATATGCGCAACGACGGCAAGGCCATCGTGATCATCACCCACAAGATGAACGAGGTGGAGGAGCTTTCCGACCGGGTGGCCATCCTGCGGCACGGACAGTTTGTGGGCGATATGCCCACGGCCCAGTCCAACGCCATGGAGATGACCAATATGCTGGTGGGCCATCCCGTCAGCCTGAGCATCGACCGGCCGGAGCCCAAGGATCCCAAGCCCCGCATCCGGGTGGAGCATCTTACCGTCCGCAACATCGACGGCGTGGTCAAGCTGGACGACGTTTCCTTTACCGCTAACAGCGGCGAGGTGCTGGGCGTGGCGGGCATTTCCGGCTGCGGCCAGAAGGAGCTTCTGGAGGCCATCGCCGGTCTGCAGCCGGTGGAGCGCGGCAGCATCACCTATATCAACGACGACGGCCGGGAGGAGCCCATCCTGGGCAAGGATCCTCTGAGCATCGCCGATATGGGCGTTTCCCTGTCCTTCGTGCCGGAGGACCGGCTGGGCATGGGCCTGGTGGGCAATATGGACATTTCCGCAAACATGATGCTCCGCTCCTATCGCCGGGGCCGCTCCCCCTTCCTGGACCGGAAGGCTCCCCAGAAGCTGGCGGAGAGCGTGGTCTCCGAGCTGGAGGTCAGCACCCCCAACCTGACGACGCCGGTGCGCCGGCTGTCCGGCGGCAATGTGCAGAAGGTGCTGGTGGGCCGGGAGATCGCCTCCGCCCCCACCGTTTTGCTGACGGCCTATGCCGTCCGGGGCCTGGATATCCATTCCTCCTATACGATCTATAACCTGATCAACCGCCAGAAGGAGCGGGGCGTGGCCGTGATCTATGTGGGCGAGGACCTGGACGTGCTGCTGGAGCTTTCCGACCGGATCCTGGTGCTCTGCGGCGGCAAGGTCAGCGGCATCGTGGAGGGCCGCGGCGCAAAGAAGCGGGACGTGGGCATGATGATGACCCGGTTAGGAGGGGAAAGCGACCATGACTGAGAAAAAAGGCAAGCAGCGCACGCCGCTGTTTCATATCGTCAAACGCAAGAGCCTGCCCTGGTATCAGGCCTGGGCCATCCGTGCCGCCGCCATCGTGCTGGCGCTGGTGGTCTGCGCCGTGGTCACCACGCTGCTCACCGGTGAAGATCCCCTGCAGGTCTATGCCACCATCTTCCGCGGCGCCTTCGGCACCCCCCGGAAGATCTGGGTGCTGCTGCAGAACATCGCCATTCTGCTGTGCGTCTCGCTGGCGGTGACGCCGGCCTTCCGGATGCGCTTCTGGAACGTGGGCGGCGAGGGTCAGCTGCTGATGGGCGGTCTGGCTACGGCGGCCTGCATGATCTGCCTGGGCGACAAGCTGCCCAACGGGCTGCTGATCCTGCTGATGGTGATCGCGGCGGCGGCGGCCGGCGGCATCTGGGGCGTGATCCCCGCCATCTTCAAGGCCAAGTGGAACACCAATGAGACGCTGTTTACCCTGATGATGAACTATGTGGCGACCCAGCTGGTGGCCTTCTTCGTCATCGTCTGGGAGGTGCCCAAGGGCGCCGGACAGATCGGCATCATCAATCAGAGCACCGAGGCCGGCTGGCTGCCCTGGCTCTTCGGGCAGAAATATCTGCTGAACATTCTGGTGGTGGCCATCCTCACCGGGCTGGTCTATATCTATCTGAACTACAGCAAGCACGGCTATGAGATCTCCGTGGTGGGCGAGAGCGAGCGCACCGCCCGCTATGTGGGCATCCCCGTGAGCCGGGTCATCATCCGGACCATGCTGCTCTCCGGCGCTTTGTGCGGCATCGCCGGCCTGCTGCTGGTGAGCGGAACGGACCACACCATCACCACCACCATCGGCGGCGGCCGGGGCTTTACGGCGGTCATGGTCTCCTGGATGGCGAAGTTCAACCCCGTGGTCATGATCTTCACCAGCTTCCTGCTGGTCTTTCTGGAGCGGGGTGCAGGAGAGATCTCCACGGCCTTTGGCCTGAACCATTCCTTCTCGGATATCCTCACGGGGATCATCCTGTTCTTCATCATCGGAAGCGAGTTTTTCATCACCTATCAGCTGAACTTCCGGAAAAACGGTAAAAAGGAGGACTGACGGATGTTTGATTTTGTTTCCTTCATCCCCCGGGCCGTGGTGCAGGGGATCCCGCTGCTTTACGGCAGCATCGGCGAAACGCTGACGGAAAAGGCCGGCAACCTGAACCTGGGCATCCCCGGCGTCATGTATGTGGGCGGCATCAGCGGCGTCATCGGCGCGTTTCTTTATGAGCAGGCGGCGGGGCAGAGCATGAACGGCCTGCTGGCCGTGGCCATTCCCTTGCTGGCGAGCCTGCTGGGCTCGCTGCTCATGGGCCTGATCTACTGCCTGCTCACCGTTACCCTGCGGGCCAACCAGAATGTCACCGGTCTGGCGCTGACCACCTTCGGCGTGGGCTTCGGCAATTTCTTCGGCGGCTCCCTGATCAAGATCACCGGGGCGGAGGTCCCCTCCATCGCCCTTTCCCGCACCAGCGCCTATTTCAGCCGGTCGCTGCCCTTTGCCGACAAGCTGGGCTGGTTCGGAAAGATCTTTCTTTCCTATGGCTTTCTGGCCTATGCGGCGGTGATTTTGGCCTTCCTTGCCGCGTATGTTTTGAAAAAGACCCGCACGGGCCTGTATCTCCGCGCCGTGGGCGAAAGCCCCGCCACCGCCGACGCGGCGGGCATCGACGTGGCCCGGTATAAATACAAGGCCACCTGCATCGGCAGCATGATCGCCGGCCTGGGCGGACTGTATTACGTGATGGACTATGCCTGCGGCGTCTGGTCCAACGACGCCTTCGGCGACCGGGGCTGGCTGGCCATCGCGCTGGTGATCTTCACCATCTGGCGGCCCAATATCAGCGTCCCGGCCTCCATTCTGTTCGGCGGACTGTATATTCTCTATCTGTTCCTGCCCTCCGGCAATCTGGCGGTGAAGGAGCTTTACAAGATGCTGCCCTATGTGGTGACGCTGATCGTGCTGATCATCACCAGCATGCGCAACAAGCGGGAAAATCAGCCGCCGGCGGCGCTGGGCCTTTCTTATTTCCGGGAGGAGCGGTAAGCCGCCATGCTCTGTCCGTATCTGTTTTTCGATCTGGACGGTACCCTCACCGATCCGGCCCGGGGCATCTGCGGCAGCGTTCAGTATGCCCTGGAAAAGGGCGGTTATCCGGTGGGGCCGCTGGAGGATTATTATTCCTGGATCGGGCCGCCGCTGCTGCTTTCCTTCCGGGAGCAGCTTGGAGTGGACGAGGCGGAGGCCCGGCGGCTGCTGGAATATTACCGGGAGCGGTTTTCCACCCGGGGACTGCTGGAAAATCAGGTCTATCCCGGCATTCCGGACCTGCTGCGCAGACTGCGGCAGGCGGGGGCCAGAATGGCGGTGGCCACCGGCAAGCCTACGGTCTATGCGGAGCGTATTCTGGAGCATTTTGACCTGCGGCAGTATTTTGAAACGGTCTCGGGCATTGATCTGAACGATGAGCCCATGACCAAGCAGGGCGTTTTGCAGACGGCCATGACCCGGCTGGACTCGCCGCCGCAGGAGCAGTGCCTGATGATCGGCGACCGGTCTCACGACGCACAGGGCGCTGCGGCCTGCGGCCTGGCCTGCGCGCTGGTGCTCTACGGCTATGGCAGCCGGGCGGAGGCGGAGGCCTCGTCGCCCCGCTATATCGCGGCGTCGGTGGATGAATTGGCGGCGCTGCTGCTGGGATAAACGCAAAAAAGCTCCCTTCGGGAAGCGCGGCAGAGCGCCGTCTTCTCCGGAGGGAGCATTGTTATGGAAAAAACAGGCCCGGCTATCGGGTCAGACCGAAGACCATCGCCGCCAGCGCCGCGGTCTGCTCCGGCGTGCGGGCATCGTCCCGCAGCAAAACAGGGTAGCCGCAGCGCAGAAAGGCCTCATAGCGGGCGGGGGAATTGATCCGGGCGAGACACTGGCGGAAGCTTTCCATGGCGGCCGCAGGATCCGGCTCCGCCTGCAAAAGCCGGTAAAGAAACTGCTTTTCCCGGTCGGGCCGCTGGAAAAACCGCGTCACCGAAACGCCCGGCTCCGCCAGCAGAATGAGCATATGCCCCTTGTCCGTCTGCTGCCGCAGCAGCGAAGGGGGGATGTTGGTGTCTACAAAAACGGGCCTTTCCTGCCGGGAGAGGGGCTCCAGCAGCTGCAGCTCCAGCCGGGCGCATTCCAGCGTTACCCCGTCGATCCAGCGCTCATATTCCTCCGGCGTCCGCCGGATAAACGCCCGCCAGTCCTGCAGGTCCCGGCTCCAGGTCAGGCAGGGGTATTCCGCCGGATCCAGCCCGGGCAGCAGCGCGTCGTGGTAGTTTTCCTGGCAGGCGATGCCGCCGAAGGTCTCCGCCAGACGCTTGACCAGGGTGGATTTGCCTGCGTAGGCGGTGCCGTTGACAAAATAAAGCCGTTCCCAATCCATATCAGCTCCTGACGGCGATCTCCCCCGCCAGACTCCGTTCAAACCAGCTTCGGACGCTTTCCACGCCGCGGGTCCGGGCCAGCGTCCACATCAGCTTGGTAAAGGCGGCCTCGGAGGTCATGTCCTGGGCGGAGATCACGCCCTTTTCCAGCGCCAGCTTGCCCACCTCGTAGGTGGAAAGATCCGACCGCTCATAAAGGCACTGGCTGGCCACCACCACGGGGATCTCATGCCGCCGCAGCTCCTGCAGCTTTTCGTAAAGATCCCGATGCACATAGTGCAGCCCGCCTGCGCCGAAGGCCTCGATGAGCACGCCCCGGTAATTGCTCTGCAGCAGCAGGTCGAAAATGCCGGGATCCAGCCCAGGGGTCAGCTTCAGCAGGAAGACCTGGGTACAGAGACCGTCCTCCAGACGGAAATCCTCCGTCTGCGCCGGGATCAGCTCCCGGTGCAGCTCCAGCCCAGCTCCCGTGACCCGGGCCACGGGGGGATAATTGATGCTTTCAAAGGCGTCGAAGCCGGAGGTCCGCACCTTCACGCCCCGACAGCCCAGCATGACCTTTCGGTCGAAGGCCAGAAATACGCCGGGAATGCCGCTGGCGGCCATGGCGGCGGCGCAGCGCAGGTTGTCCGGCGCGTCGGACAGGGGATGCACCAGCGGCAGCTGGCTCCCCGTCAGCACCACGGGGATGGGCACGCCGCGCAGCATATAGGTCAGGGCAGAGGCCGTGTAGGCCATGGTGTCGGTGCCGTGGGTGATGATGATGCCATCGTGATCCCGGCAGGCCTCCGCCGTCTGCCGGGCGATCAGCTGCCATTCCTCCGGCTGGATGTTGGAGGAATCCAGCGAAAGGATATCCCGACAGTGGATGGTGCAGCCGGGCACATTGTGCAGGCTCTGCCGCACCAGTTCCGCGGCAGACAGCTCCGGCTGCAGCCCGTTTTCCCCCGGCTCCGAGGCGATGGTGCCGCCGGTGGCCAGGACTAAAAGCTTCTTTTCCCGCATGGTTGAGTCACCGTTCCTTCCTTCGTTCTTTCTGAGCCTCTTCCTTTGGCAAAAGACCCAGCAGGGCCGCGTTGCGCCGCAGGGGCGCCACCCCACGCCAGACAAAGGCCCGCCCGGCATATTTCCGCCGGAAGGCCCGGTCGGAGAGGGTCAGATCCTCCGGCGCCGGCATGGGGACCCGGGGCAAAAGCTCCGGCAGGGGCGCGGCGGAGGCCGCTGCGTTTTCCGGGCAGCACTGCTGGCACCGGTCGCAGCCCCAAAGCGCCCGGCATCGCCGCACCAGACGCTGCTCCTCCTCCGTCAGCGGGCCGCGCCGCTGGGTAACGGCGGAAAGACAACGGTCCGCAAGGACGGTCCCGCCGCCGGTGAGCGCGCCGGCAGGACATTGCCGCAGGCATTCGCCGCAGCCCCGGCAAAAGCGAAGGGCTCCGCCGGTGGGACAGACGGCAAGGTCTGTGGCCAGAAAGGCCAGAAAGACATAGCTGCCCGCCGCGTCCGTGATCAAAAGGCCGTTTTGCCCCAGCCTTCCCAGCCCGGCCAGCGCTGCCGCCCGGACCTCCGGAAAGGGAGAGACGTCGGCATAATAGAGAAAGCATTTTCCCGGAAAGGCCCGCTCCAGCGTCTCCCGCACCGGCTCCAGCCGCCGCCGCAGGACGGCGTGGTAATCCTCCCCCCGGGCATAGCGGGAGAAAAGGCCCTCCGGCTCCCGGCCTGTGGCATAGGGAAAGGCGGCGCACAGCAGGCTCCTTAGCCCGGGCAGCCGATCCAGGGCCTGCGCTGCCCGCTCCGGCTCCAGCTGCGCCAGCAGCGGCTCCGCCGCCAGACAGCCCGCCGCGCAGGCTCCGGCGGAGCGCAGCAGCGCCCCCAGCGGGGCAAAGGGCTCAGCCATGACGCTTCCTCCTTTTTTCAAAAATGATGGCCGGGGGCTTGTTTTCGCCCCGGGAGATGTGCTATACTGCGATTTTGTGAGGTGATCTTTTTATGGAGACCGTAGAACGCAAAAAGCCCAATCTTGGCCCCGTTTATCTGGTGTGCGCCGCCATGCTGTGGAGCACGGCGGGGGTGCTCACCAAGTTCATCCCATGGAGCGCACTGACCGTGGCCACCCTTCGCGGCGTGATCGCCGCGCTGGTGCAGATCCTCTATACCCGCACCTTCCGCATCCGGCTCACCAGGCCCGTGCTGCTGACGGCCTTCTGCTATCTGGGGGAGACGCTGCTCTTCACCATCGCAAACAAAATGACCTCCGCAGGCTCGGCCATCGTTCTGCAGAACACCGCGCCGCTGTATATCATCCTGATGTCGCTGATCGTTTTGAAGCAGAAGCCCTCCAGGCTGGACTGCTGCGTGGGCGCGGTGATCTTTTCCGGCATCGTGCTGTCCATGATCGATACCCTCCGGGGCGGCGCGCTGCCCGGCACGAACCCCATGCTGGGCAATCTGCTGGCGCTGCTCTCCGGCGTGTTTTACGCGGGCATCTTTTTCACCAGCCGCCTGCCCGGGGCCAATTCGCTGCATTCCGCCATTCTGGGCAACGGGCTGTATGTTTTGCTGCTGCCCACGCTGCTCTTTGATCAGGCGCTGCTGCATCCGGCGGCAGACGCCGTGCCGGCGTGGCAGTCCTGGGCGGCCATGCTCTTTATGGGCGCCTGTCAGCTGGGGCTTTCCTGGATCTGCTTCAGCAAGGGCATCGCCACCACGCCGGCCCTGCAGGCCAGCTTTATCACCATGATCGAGCCGGTGCTCAACCCCCTGCTGGCGCTTTTGCTCCTGGGGGAGGCCATGGGGAAGCTTTCGATCATCGGCTCTGTGCTGGTGGTGGCTACCATCGTGGTCCACAGCGTTTTGACCATTCGCCTGCAGGAAAAGCAGAAAAAACCGGCGCAGGAACCGGAAAAAAGCGTATAAACAGCCCTTCTTTGGCTCTCCGCCGCGGCGGAGGGCCTTTTTTCAGCGTTTTTTCTTCTGCTGCGGCGCGGGTCTTGCCCGGCCCGGCTTCCCCGGCTGGGAGGCGTGCTCCGGCTTGCGCTCGGGCCTGCGCTCCGTCCGGCGCGGAGACGCCTGCTTTTCCGGGCGGCGGAAGGGCCGCTCCGGCGGCACGAGACAGTGCTTGCCCGTGCCGATCAGATCCTCCCGGCCTGCCAGACGCAGAGCCTTGCGCACCAGCGCGAAATTCTGGGGGTTGGCGCTCTGCAGCAGCGCCCGCTGCATGGCCTTGTCCTCCGGGGAGCGGGCCACGAAGACCGGCGTCATATCCCGGGGATCCAGACCGGTATAGTACATGGCGGTGGAAAGCGTCCCCGGCGTGGGATAAAAATCCTGCACCTGCTCCGGTTTGAGCCGGTTTTCCCGCAGGTAGCAGGCCAGGTCGATGGCCTCCTTCAGGCCGGAGCCGGGATGGGACGACATGAGATAGGGCACCAGATACTGTTCTTTGCCGTATTTTTCCGAAAGGGCGTAATACTTCCGGCAGAACTGATCGTAAACGTCGGCAAAGGGCTTGCCCATATAATGGAGCACCCGGGGGCTGATGTGCTCCGGGGCCACCTTCAGCTGGCCGCTCACATGCCAGCGCACCAGCTCTGCGAAGAAATCGCCGGTCTTGTCCTGGAGCATATAGTCAAAGCGGATGCCGCTGCGGATAAACACCTTTTTCACCCCGGGCAGCGCCCGCAGCCGGCGCAGCAGGTTCAGATAGCCGCTCTCGTCGGCGTTGAGGTTGGGACAGGGCGTTGGGAAAAGACACTGCCGCTGGGGGCAGGCCCCGTGTTCCTTCTGCTTTGCGCAGGCGGGATGGTCAAAGTTGGCCGTGGGGCCGCCCACATCGTGGATATAGCCCTTGAAATCCGGGTCGGCGATGATCTGCCGGGCCTCCTCCAGAACGGACTGGGTGCTGCGGGCGGAAACATAGCGGCCCTGGTGCAGGGCCAGAGCGCAGAAATTGCACGCGCCGAAGCAGCCCCGGTTGTGGATGATGGAAAAGCGCACCTCCTCAATGGCGGCAACGCCGCCCAGGGCCTCATAATCGGGATGGTAATACCGGGCGTAGGGCAGGGCGAACACTGCGTCCAGCTCCCGGCCCTCCAGGGGCAGGGCCGGCGGATTCTGGATGAGCCAGCGGCTGCCGGTGGGCTGGAGCAGGGCGCGGCCCCGGGCAAAATCGTTTTCGTTCTGCTGAAGAAAGGCCGCGCGGGCATAGGCCCGCTTGTCGTCCCGCACCTGCTCGAAGGAGGGCAGGAGCAGCGGATCCGGAAAGGCACATTCCCCGGGGTCGGCGGCCAGAAAGCAGGTGCCCCGGATGTCGTGCAGCTCCGAGGGCTTTTTTCCCTGCCGCAGACCGTGGGCCAACGCCGTCATGGAGCGCTCGCCCATGCCGTAGGAAAGCAGATCTGCGCCGCTGTCCTCCAGAATGCTGCGGCGCACGGCGTCGTCCCAATAATCGTAATGGGCAAAGCGCCGCAGGGAGGCCTCGATGCCGCCGATGATGATGGGCGTTTGGGGAAAGGCTTCCCGCGCCCGGTTGGCATAGACGATCACCGCACGGTCGGGCCGGCGGCCCGGTGCGCCGCCGGGGGTATAGGCGTCCTTTTGCCGCCGCCGCTTGGCCACGGAATAGTGTGCCACCATGGAATCGATGTTGCCGGAATTGATGAGCACGCCATAGCGGGGCTTGCCCATGGCGAGAAAATCCGCCGGGCCGTGCCAGTCCGGCTGGGAAAGGATCGCCACCCGGAAGCCCTCCTTTTCCAGCACCCGGGAGATCACCGCCGTCCCAAAGGAGGGATGGTCTACATAGGCGTCGCCGGTGACCAGCAGAAAGTCATAGTAATACCAGCCCCGGGCCAGCATATCCTCCCGGCTGACGGGGAGAAACTCTTCTCTGGAACGCATGAAGCGCCTCCGTTCTGTTTCGTGATGTCAGCACTCGCGCTTGCGGATCATGCGCTCCTGCCATTCCTGCCGGGTGATGAGCACCGGGCGGGGCTTGCTGCCCTCGAAGGGGCCGACGATGCCCCGATCCTCCATTTCGTCTACCAGACGGGCCGCCCGGGAATAGCCCAGCTTGAGCCGCCGCTGGAGCATGGAGACGGAGGCCTGTCCGCTCTCCAAAACGATCTCCACCGCCTCGTCGAACTTTTCGTCCTCGCCCTCCTCGTCCAGACCGCCGCCGCTGTTGGCCGCGGCCTCTGCCTGCTGGGCCTGCTTTTCGATATGGTCCAGAATTTCCTGATCGTATTCCACCGTGCCGCACTGCTTGACGAAGGCCACCACCTCCTCCACCTCCGCATCGGAGACGAAGCAGCCCTGAACGCGCTGGGGCTTTTGCAGACCCAGCGGGAAATAAAGCATATCGCCCTTGCCCAAAAGCTTTTCCGCGCCCTGCTGATCCAGGATGATCCGGGAATCTACGCCGGAGGCCACGGCAAAGGCGATCCGGGAGGGGATATTGGTCTTCATGAGGCCGGTGATCACGTCGGCGGAGGGCCGCTGGGTGGCGATGATCAGATGCATGCCGGCCGCCCGGGCCATCTGGGCCAGACGGATGATGGCCTCCTCTACCTCGCTGCGGGCCACGGCCATCAGGTCGGAAAGCTCGTCGATGATGATGACCACCTGGGGCAGCCTTTCGCCCTCGCCCCCCTCGGAGATCACCCGCTCCATCTCTTCGTTATAGCCCTTCAGATCCCGGGTGCCTACCTGGGAGAAGAGCTTGTAGCGGCGCATCATTTCGGTGACGGCCCAGTTCAGCGCGCCCGCCGCCTTTTTGGGGTCGGTGACCACGGGGATCAGCAGATGGGGGATGCCGTTGTAAACGCCCAGCTCGATCATTTTGGGGTCTACCATGATCAGGCGGACCTCCTCCGGCGTGGATTTATACAAAAGGCTGATGAGGATGCTGTTGATGCAGACGGATTTGCCGGAGCCGGTGGTGCCGGCGATGAGCATATGGGGCATTTTGGCGATGTTGCCCACCACCGGCTGGCCGGTGATGTCCTTGCCAACGGCGAAGGAGAGCTTGCTCTTGCTGCTTTGAAAGGCGGGGGAGCCGATGATGTCCCGGGCGGTGACAACCTCCTGCTGCTCGTTGGGCACCTCGATGCCCACGGCGTTTTTGTCCGGAATGGTGGAGACGCGGATGCCGGAGGCCCCCAGCGCCAGGGCGATATCATCGGCCAGATTGACCACCTTGCTGAACTTGATGCCCCGCTGCAGCAGCAGCTCATAGCGGGTGACGGCAGGGCCCTCGGTGGTGTCGATGACGGTGGCGGAGACGCCGAAGCTCTCCAGCGTATCGGTGAGCCGCTCGGCGCAGCGGCGGATGGCCTCCTGACTGCCGGCGGGCTTGCCCGTGCCGGGCTTCAGCAGCCGCAGGGGGGGATAAAGATAGATGGGCTGCTGCGCGCCGCTGTCCAGCGCCTGCTGGATCTGCTCTGCCACGGAGGGCTCGTCCTCCGGCGCGGCCTCAGGCTCTGTCTCAGGCGCATCCTCCCAGGGGGCGGCCTCCGGCGCGGGCTGGGGCGCTTTCGGCTCTGCCGGGGAAGCGGGCGGCGTTGGGGGAGCTTCCTGCTGCTCCACGGCCCGGAAGATCTCCTCCGCTGCGGCGTTTTTTTGTTCCTCCGCCCGGGCGGCGGAGCCGGCAGCCGGCTTCTTTCCCCGATGGAACAGGCTGCGCAGCGCATCGGCCGGCGTTGGCACAGTGGGCGGCGCAACAGGCCCCTCCCGGTTGGGATCGGGCCGGCGGGTGGAGACGGGAGAATCGTCCAGCGCCACATCGATGCCGGAGGGCGTTACCGGCCGCAGAGGCCGGGCGGGGTTGGCTGCGGGCCGGGGCGTCTCCGCGGGAGGCTCACGCTCCGGCTCCGGCAGGGGCTTCAGATGCAGAAGGGCGCGCTTCATGCGCTCCGGCGTCAGATGGCAGCCTGCCAGAAACGCCGCCAGCAGCAAAACGCACAGCAGGATGGCTGCGCCCACGGTAGAAAGCAGCGACCGGAGCAGCTCTGCCAGTCCGCCGGACAAAACGCCGCCGGAGGTCAGCGCCATGCCGGAGGCGCCCAGATCCGCCGGCTTCAGCCCCTCTGCCCCCTCCGGGACGGCCAGCACATGGCGCACTGCGCCAAACAGCAGCGGGCAGAGCCCCCAGCAGATCGCCTGGACCCGCACCCGCTTTCTCCGCTTGACCACCAGCAAAACGGCGCAGATCAGCAGACACAGGGGCAGCGCCTCCTCCCCATAGCCCAAAAGCCAGCGGAAGACCGTCTGATAGCCCTGCACCAGAAAGCCGCGCACGGAGAAAAAGGACAAAAAGCCTACAAAGGCCAGCAGTCCCAGCCCTGCCGCCAGCCAGCAGCGGCGCAGGGCAAGCTCCTCCGCGGCCTTTTTCCGGGCGGCGGCGGAGGGCTGCTTTTTCGTTTTGGACGCCGGCTTTTTCGCCGGTGCTTTTTTGCCCTTTTGAGAAGTTTTGGTCTGTGCCAAAAAGCATCACCTTCCTTAGAGAATGCTGCACACGATGGCGATCACGCCGGCGCACAGGCAATAGAGGGAGAACCAGCGGAAGCTGTTTTTCTTCATCAGCAGCCGCACGGTAAAAATAGCCAGATAGCCAAACAGGGCGGAGGTCGCAAAGCCCGCCAGACAGGGCAGGGCCAGCTCCGCCGTCATGGCTCCGTGGAACAGCTCGGGCAGCTTGAACACCACTGCGCCGCAGACGGCGGGGATGCTCATCAAAAAGGCGAAGCGCACGGCGAAATCCTTCTGAAAGCCGCAGAACAGCCCGCCGCAGATGGTGCTGCCGCTGCGGGAAACGCCGGGAAACAGGGCGATGAGCTGCATGAGCCCCACCTTCAGACCGTCGGAATAGCGGGCGTCGGCCTCGGTCTTTTTGCCGCCGCTGTGCTTTGCCGCCACCCAGAGCAGGACCGCCGTAAAGCACAGGGCCACGCCGATGAACAGCGGGCTGCCAAAGGCGCTTTCTACATAGCCCTCCAGCACCGCGCCCAGCACCAGCGGAAGGGTGGCGAGCAGGATCAGCACCACCAGCCGGCGGGCGGGCCGGTTCCGGATGCGGAAGCCGTCGAGGATCCAGCGGATCCCCTCCACCACCAGCGTCTTGACGTCCTGCCAGAAGGCGGCCACCACGGCCACCAGCGTCCCCAGATGGAGCATCAGGTCAAACGCCACGGCGTTTACATTGTATTGGTCAAAATCCAGCAGCGCCTGCACCAGCGCCAGATGACCGGAGGAGGAAATGGGCAGGAATTCCGCAAGGCCCTGCACCGCGCCCAGTAAGATCGCGACCCAGATCGGCATGATGATTCACCTCATTAAAAATAGCGTTCGGTTCAGTGTATGAAGGCAGCGCGCCGTTCAGACGGCGTCCTCCGCCGGAAGCTCCACCAGATATTTTTTCAGCATCCGGCAGGGCTTGTAGGAGAGCTTGGACTTGCGCAGGCCCGGGTCTCCGGCGTCGTCCTCCCGATTGATAAAGCAGACGCCCTCGCCGGCGGCGTATTGGGAAAACTGCTGGACGATCATCTGATAGGCCCCGTGGCACAGGGGATCGGCCTTTTCGATGTGGACGTAGAGGGTATCGCCTCGGACCTCCCCCAGGGCCATGGAAACGGCCTGATCGCCCTGGGAAAAGACCGCGCCGCCAAGAAAGCCGTAGTCCGCATAGTCCTGCAGCACCTCCAGTGCCCGGCGCTCGTCCTCCTGAAAGGTCAGGGCGTCCTTTTGCCGCAGCGCCTCATAGCGGGCGACCAGCGCCTGCACCGCCGGGAGATTCTGCCGGGTGATGGGTTCGAAGCGCCAATCCGGATTGGCCCGGATAAACTGGCGGATGTGGTTCCGCTGGCCGGCGTAGGAATGGCCCTCCAGCGTCTGCAGATCGGCGGCGTTGTAGAGATAATCCTCCGCGTCCGGGATCTCCCGGGCCTGAAGCCCCGGGCAGACCGACTGCAGCAGCGCCAGCTCCTCCTCGGAGACAAAGCCCAGCTGCAGCGGCTGGTCCGGCTGCTGCCGCCGGAGGGTCTCGATGGCCCGGATGGGGTCGCCGCCCATGGGCGAGCACCAGAAGACGCCGCCCTCGGTCTCCCGCCCGTGGGAGCGGAGGAAGAGCGTATCGTCCTGCACGGCGTATTCCGTATGATAAAGCTCCCGCCAGAGGAAAACGCCCCCCAGGGTGTCGTCACAGATGCGGCCGCTGGCCTTTGCAAAGAAAGGCCGCAGGGCTGGCAGGGCGGAAAGGGTCAGGGGAGAAAGGGAAAGCATCGCAGATACCTCGCTTTGAGAGATAATAATACAGCTTGCATTATACCATAGCTTTTTGAAAAATGCATCAAAAACCGCCGACTTAAATTTTTTTGAAATTTCTCTGGACGCAGTTGCGCCGGTTTTCGGGAAATGCTATAGTCAGAGACAGAGAAGATATGCGCGAGGACGGTGGAAGGAGCGGTTTTTGTGGCGGAAGGAAACGAAAAGCATCGCTGGCTCAAGCCGGTCATGACGGCGGGAACGATCCTGTTTTTCCTGCTGCTGGGCGGGCTTTGCGTCTATGCCTGGCGGGCGGGCCTGTTTCGGGACGTCGACCGGCTGCAGGCCTTTATCCAGCGGTGCGGCGTGTGGGCGCCGCTGGTCTTTGTGCTGATGCAGGTGACCCAGATCCTGCTGGCCTTTATCCCCGGCGGGCTGCTGCTCTCCGGCGGCGTTGCGGCCTTTGGGCCATGGCTGGGGCTGTTCTATAACATGACGGGGACGCTGCTTGGCTCCGCGCTGAACTTTGCCATCGCCAAGCGCTGGGGCCGGCCGCTGGTCAAAAGGCTCATGCCGGAAAAGACCTGGAACAAATATGTAGGCTGGCTGGACGAAAACCAGACCCGCTTCCAGCGGCTCTTTGCCGTGGCCATTTTGCTGCCCTTCTTTCCGGACGACGCGCTTTGTCTGGTGGCGGGGCTGACGCGGATGCGCTGGCAGAGCTTTCTGCTGATCCTGCTGCTGAAGCTGCCCTCCGTGGCGGCCTACAGCCTGGCCTATCTGGGCCTGTTTCGGTTTTTGCCGATGGGATAAAGGCCGCGCTGCAGCGCGGCAAAAGGGCCGCCCCCGAGGGGGCGGCCCTTCCGCATACATAAAAAGGAGAGCGGGAATGGCGGTCTCAGTTCAGCAGCTGCCGGAACAGGGGCAGGCTGCGGCGGATCATATCATGATCCACGCAGGTGCTCAGGCGGAAATAGCCCGGACAGCCGAAGTCGTCGCCGGGGACGATCAGAAGGCCCAGCTGCTTGGCCCGGTCGGAAAAGGCCTGGGCGTCGCCGCCGGGCGCCTTGACGAAGAGGTAAAACGCGCCCTCCGGCTTGACGCAGCGATAGCCGAAGTCTGTCAGCGACTGATAGAGCAGCCGCCGGTTCCGGTCGTAGGCCTCCAGATCGGGCCGCAGGCCGGTGCTGCGGGCGATGACCTGCTGCATCATGGAGGGGGCGCACACGTGGCCGTGGGTCCGGGCCGCGCCCATGACGGCGGCCATCAGCAGATCGTGGTCCTCCACGCAGGCGGGGATGCAAACATAGCCGATGCGCTCCCCGGGCATGGAAAGGGATTTGGAATAGGAATAGCAGATGACGGTATTGGCATAGATGCCCGGAACAAAGGGCACCTCCGCCCCGTCGTAGGCCAGCTCCCGGTAGGGCTCGTCGGCGATCAGGTAGATGGGGCGGCCGATATCCCGGCTCTTGCGCCGCAGCAGCGCCGCCAGCCGCTCCAACGACTCCCGGCTGTAGATCACGCCGGAGGGATTGTTGGGAGAATTGATGATGACGGCCTGGGTGTTGGGCGTGATGCGCGCCTCCAGCGCCTCCAGGGGGATCTGGAAGCGCTCCAGATCCGGCGGCGCCAGCACGAAGCGGGAGCCGCTCCCCCGGACGAACACGCCGTATTCCGGGAAGCAGGGGGCGATGGCAAGGATCTCCGAGTCCTCCACCCGCAGGGCGGTGAAGACCGCCGTCAGCGCCGGGGCTGCGCCGCAGGTGAAAAACAGCGCCTCGGGACGGATCTCCATGCCGGAGCGGCGGCTGAGATCGGCCGCCACGGTCTTTCGCAGCGCCAGCGAGCCGCCGGCGGGCGTGTAGCTGTGGAGGGCCACCGGATCGCTCTCCGCCAGCGCCGCCAGGGCCTGCCCCACCTGCTCCGGCGCGGGAACGGAGGGATTGCCCAGCGAATAGTCAAACACATTTTCCGGCCCGATCTGCCGGGACAGTGCCAGACCGTATTCAAACAGATCCCGGATGCAGGAGCGCTTTGCGCCCAGCTGATACATTTCCTGGGATACCATGGTTCAACAGCGTCCTTTCTGAAAGAAGCTGGGCTCAGCGGCTGCTGGCCCGCCAGATGTGCTGCGTTTCCGCCGCGCGGATCAGCTCCTCCCGGAAGTCCGGGTGGGCGATGGAGATCAGAGCCTCCGCCCGCTGCCAGGTGGAAAGCCCCGCCAGATTGACGCAGCCGTATTCCGTGACCAGATAGAAGGCCTGGCTCCGGGGGGCGGAGACGATATCGCCCTGGAAATGGGGCACGATGCGGGAGCGGCGGACGCCGCCCTTATCCACAAAGGAGGAGGTCATGCAGATGAAGGCCTTTCCGCCGGGAGACATGGCCGCGCCGGTGAGAAAATCCAGCTGGCCGCCGGTGCCGCTGATGTGCCGCAGGCCGGAGCTTTCCGAGCTGATCTGCCCGTAAAGATCCACCGCCACGCAGTTGTTGATGGAGATCATGTTTTCCACGCTGCCGATGGTGGTCAGGGCGTTCACATATTCCAGCGGCCCCACGGTGACGGCGGGGTTGCAGTCGACCCAGTCGTAGAGCTGCTGCGTCCCGAAGACCATGCCGGTCATGCCCTTGCCGGGGTGCAGGCTCATGCGGCGGTTGGTGAGCTTTCCTGCCCGGAACAGCTCGTAATATGCATCGCCGCAGAGCTCTGTGTGCATGCCGAAATCCTTCAGGTCCGACTGGGCCAGCAGCGCGCCCACCACGTTGGGCAGCGAGCCGATGCCCAGCTGCAGCGCCGCGCCGGAGGGGATCTGGGGCACCAGCAGATTGGCGATGGCCACCTCCTCCGGGGAGGGCTCCGCCAGCGGGAACTGGGGCAGAGGCGGATGCTCGCCCTCCACCACGAAGTCTACCTCATCGATGTGGATGACCTCATCGAAGCCGCCGAAGATCCGGGGCAGGCGCTCGTTGACCTCCAGGATGACCAGATCCGCCTTGTCCAGGATCTGCTTTGCCACGCCGGTGGCGCAGGAAAGATTGAAATAGCCGTGCTTATCCATGGGCGTGACGCTCATCATAGCCACGTTCACGGTGAGAAAATTGCGATAGTACCAGGTGTTGTTGCGGAACACCATGGGGATAAAGCTGCAGAGTCCCCGGTCGCAGAGCCTGCGCTCGTAGGCGGAGAAATGCCAGCTGTTGTAGCAGAAATGCTCCCGCGTGGGGTCGCATTCCGCCACCTCCAGCGGGCCGAACATCAGGTTGCCCCGGAGCTTCACGTCCCAAAGCTCATCCCGCCGCCGGGCCAGCGCCCGGTCCAGCAGGACGGGGAAGCCCACGTTGGAGGTATAATCGACCCAATCGCCGCTTTTGACGGCCCTGACCGCCTCGTCCGCCGTGCGGAGCTTGGCGCGGTAGGAGGAAAACACATCGTTCACAGGCGTCCTCCCGGATCAGACGGCGGCAAAGCCCGCCCGGAAGGCCTGCAGATTCAGCGCCCGGAGCTTTTCGGGGACGGTCTCCGCCACCACGGTCTCCCAATCGGCGACGCCGTCCATGCCCAGCGCTTTGACCATGCTGCCGAACAGCACGATATTGGCGCATTTGCGGTTGCCAAGCTCCTGAGCGATGCGCTCCGCGTCCAGCACGAAGCAGCGGAAATGCTTCTGCATGGCCTCCAGACAGCCCTGGGGATATTCCGCCAGCCCCGCCGCCGTGGTGGAGGAATCCATCCGGTAGGCGTTGATGACGGCAACGCCGTCGGGCTTGAGATAGTCCGCATAGCGGACGGCCTCCATCTCCTCAAAGGCCACGATGATGTCTGCCGCGCCCTTGCCGATGACGGGGGAGAAGACCTTCTCGCCCCAGTGGACCTGGGTGGAGACGCTGCCGCCCCGCTGGCTCATGCCGTGGACCTCCGACATTTTTACGTCGTAGCCGGCCTTCATCAGACCGTTTACCAGCACCTTTGCGGTCAGAATGGCGCCCTGACCGCCCACGCCGACCAGAAGCGCGCTCTTTTTTTCCTTCATGATCAGTTCTCCTTTCTGGCGATGGCCCCGGTGGGGCAGACCTGGGCGCATACGGTGCAGCCCACGCACTGGCCCTGATCGATGACGGCCTTGCCCTCCCGGAGCATCACGGCGGGACAGCCCACTCTCAGGCAGGCCCGGCAGCCCACGCATTTTTCCGGGTCTGCGGCGCATTTGGCCAGGTCGTGGCGGATGCGCTTGATGAGCAGGCAGGGCCGGCGGGTGAGGATGGCGGTGGGAACGGTGGCCGCGATGGCGTCGGAGACGGCCTTTTCCATGGCCCGGAGGTCCTGCGGATCCACCAGGAGCACCTGATAGCCCATGGCCTGCAGGATGGCCTCGATCTTGAGCTTTTCGGCCATGTCCCCCTCCAGGGTAAAGCCGGAGCCGGGGTTTTCCTGATGGCCGGTCATGCCGGTGATGGAATTGTCTAGCACCACGGGGATCAGGCTGCCCTTGTTATAGACGATCTCCGCCGCGCCGGTCATGCCGGAATGGAAGAAGGTGGAATCGCCCAAAACGCCGAAGACCTTTTTGTCCTTCTGCCCGGTGGCGGCAAAGGCCTTTGCCATGCCCATGGCCACGGTAAAGCCGCCGCCCATGCAGACGCAGCTGTCCAGCGCGTTCAGCGGCGCGGCCGCGCCCAGCGTGTAGCAGCCGATATCGCCGGCGACGACGGCGTCCTTATGCCGGGAAACGGTGTAGAAAAAGCCTCTGTGGGGGCAGCCGGGACAGAGCGCCGGCGGCCGGGAAACGGCGGAAACGCCCAGCTCCGCCGGGACGGGCTTTTCGCCGAAAATGCGCTCCCGCAGCAGCTGCGGGTTCAGCTCGTAGAGCAGGCCGGTGAATACCTTGCCCACGCAGGGGATGCCGGCGGCGCGGATCTGCTCCTCCATAAAGCCGTCCAGCTCCTCGATCACATAGAGGGTCTTGACCCTGGCGGCAAACTGCCGGATCAGCTCCATGGGCAGGGGATTGGTCAGGCCAAGCTTCAAAAAGGAGGTCCCCTCCGGGAAGGCGTCCTTGGCGTATTCATAGGCGATGGAGGCGGCGATCACGCCGATCTCGCCGCCGGCCAGATCCTCCCGGTTCCAGGGGCAGTCGTTGGAATAAGCCTCCAGCGCCTTCATGGCCTGCTCCACCTTGGCGTGGTTGCGGTAGGCGTTGGCCGGGGTGGAGACGAACTTTGCGGCGTTGCGCACATAGGGCTGGACAGGGACCTCCTGCCGCGCGCCCACAGACACCAGGCTCTTGGAATGGGCCACCCGGGTGGTGGTGCGCAGCAGCACCGGCACGTCGAAGCGCTCTGAGATCTCAAAGGCCGCCCGGGTAAAGTCCAGACATTCCTGAGAATCCGCCGGCTCCAGCATGGCCAGCCGGGCGGCCCGGGCATAGTGCCGGTTGTCCTGCTCGTTTTGGGAGGAATGCATGCTGGGGTCATCGGCAGAGACGATGACAAAGCCGCCGCCCACGCCGTTGTAGGCCGCGGTAAAAATGGGGTCGGCCGCCACGTTGACGCCTACGTGCTTCATGGCGCAGATGCTTCTGACGCCGGCGATGGACGCGCCGTAGGCCACCTCTGCGGCCACCTTTTCGTTGGGCGCCCATTCGCAGTAAAGGGCTTCCTTATACTGGGGGAGGGCTTCAAACACCTCCGTGCTGGGCGTGCCGGGATATGCGGAGCAGATCTTTACGCCTGCTTCATATGCGCCGCGGGCAATGGCCTCGTTGCCGGAAAGGAGCGTGCGGTTCAAGGTCAGGACCACCTTTCTGATACGAATACTGTTATTCATACTGATATGTTCAATGATATTGCCATTATACCCTATGCAAAGCAGCCCTGTAAATTGCCCGATCCGGAGAAAAATCCGGGAGCTGTTTAGCAGGATGTGCCAAAGCTCGCCGCGTTTCCCCCTTCTTTTCCCCTCCGCGGCATAAAGATACGGCAAAACCCACAAAAGCTCTTTTCCTTTTTTGTCGCAGAGCAAAACCCGGCCGCAGGCAAAGCCTGCGGCCGGGGAAGGGGAAGCTGGATCAAAGGGAAAATGCCTGCAGAAAACGGGTCAGGATGGCGGCGGTCTCCGCGCGGCTGGCCTTGCCCTGAGGAGCAAGCATATTGCCGCCGCGGCCCTGGATCAGGCCGGCGGCCACCGCCCAGGACATGGCGTCTGCCGCCCAGACGGAGATGCTGCTGCCATCGGCATAGGCGTCCAGCGCCGCACGGGCGGACGCAGCCCAGCCCTTGTGCGCTGCATACCGGAAGAGCATGAGCGCAAGCTGCTCCCGGGTAATATTGCCGGGCATATCCGTACCGTCGGAAATGCCGTTTTCTATGGCCCAGGCGCGGCCCGTCTCAAACCAGGTCTGGCCGCCGGAGGTATCAACGCCGTCCATGCGGGCCAAAATGGTGACGATCATGCCGCGGGTCGTATCGCGATCAGGCGCAAAGGTGTCGGAGGAAACGCCGGACATCAGGCCCTTTTCATAGGCAAGCGTCACGGCCTCCGCATACCAGGCGGTTTCCGCTACATCCCCAAAGGGAAGCGCTGGCGTCTCCGGCGGGGAAGCGGGCTCCTGCGGCTGCGAGGGCTGCGCGGGAGAAGGTCCCACGGGCGTAACGGGGTCAGGCTTTTCCGGCGTGGGAGGCGTGGGAGGCGTGGGGTCTTCGCCCGCATGGATCACATAAAGCCCGCCCCGTTCCACGGTGAAGGTGATCGTTTTGGTCTCGGGATCCAGCGAGGAGGGGACGGACGCGCCGTCATCCGCAAAGGTCACATAAGCCTTGTCAAAGCTGCAGCTGACCGTCAATGTGGGCTTCCGCGCGGCGAGAACAGGGCTGTCCTCCACGGCGACCGTGGGTTCGCCGGCCTCGGTAAAGCCGAAGGTCAGCTGCGCGTTGAAATCGTCCTCCGCCATGACCGGGACGGCCAGCGCCAGCAAAAGCGCCAGCAGCAGCGCAAGGGATCGTTTGAGCTGTTTCATAGATCGTCCTCCTATCAATTATCCTTGGCAAAGGTCCAGACGCCCTGCGTATTGCCCTCTTTATCGGTCACATCGATGGTGACGCCGTTTTCCGCCGCTTCCTTTTCCAGACGGGCGCGGTCCAGCAGCAGATCTCTGGCTTCACTGTTGACGATCATGGTCAGACGGTGGGGATCCAGATAAAGAGGATTGAGCCGGTCTTCTGCAAAGAAGCGGCTGCAGGGGAAGGCGTAGCGAGGATTGGTCACGGGCAGCGCGCCGTTTTCGTCCTGGATCCGGGAGGGGCGGGGCAGATATTCCAGAAGAGAACCGCCCAGCGAAAGCGGGTTGGTATAGCCGTAATAATTCTTCCAGAGATAGAAGATGCCCTGCTGGCGCATATCCAGATCCGTTCCGTTGTCGATGAAATCACAGCCGACGACGCGGAAGTCATAGGGAGTATAGTATTCCGGAATGTGATTTACCTGGATGGCCGTGCCGCAGCGGACAAAGGCGCTGTCTTCAATGACGGAATTCATATTGCCGCTCCGCTTCCCGCCGCAGTCCAGCAGATAGCCTACCTTGCAGTCCTCAAAGAGATTGCCGGAAGCGGGGCAGAGATAGCCCGTGGGCGTGTTGCGGACGCCGTAGTCAAAGCCGCGGAAGGAGCAGTTCCAGATGTATGCGCCGCATAGTCTGTCGAAATCGGGGATCGTCAAGACGCCGCAGGTGAAGCGCTCGCTGCCATTGGTCTGCAGGGGAGCTTCGTTTGCTTCAAAGGCGATATTACGGATGCAGAAGTGTCCCACGTTTTCCAGCCGCATACCGGGCATAACGGTGGCCTTGCCGCCGTCCTCCCCGATGGCGCCCTCCAGATAAATTCCCTGCGAAAGGTCCGCATTGACGGTGATAATGTCATCATACCGGACGGCGGGGAGCTGAATGGTATAGCCAAAATCCGCATTGTCCTTGCTGTCGGCATAGACCTCCGGGTGCTTTTCCCGGAGCCACGCCATAAAGCTTTCGCTGCTGGCAAAAACGGCGTTGAGCTTTTCCGCGGTATCCAGGTCGGAGGCGTCCCGCGTTCCTTTTGAATAATAGTAGAAAAACACGACATAATCATCTGTCATTTCCCGGGGCTGTTCGTCGGGCAGCGTGACAGTATAATGCACCCGCAGATACCCCCCCTGGCAGGGCGGCTCGGTGGCGGTCATGCGGACGGCGGGCAGCAGGCAGCCGTGGTATTCGATGGGGGGGGCATCTCTTCCAGCTGGGTCGTCGGTTCGTTTTCGGGGTCGTCGGGATCGTGAACGCCCACCATCTCGAAGGAAACATCGGAGATCCACCGGTAGCAGGCGGCCGGAGCCTCCTGCTGATCGTCTGCTCTGTAATTCTGCACCAGAGCAAAGAAGCCATCCCGGACACCGACGGCGCCTTCTCCGCGGGTAAAGCCGGTGCCGACGCGCCGGCTGTTGTCGCCAAAGCCAAGCCGATCGCCTTCCGGCTCACCCATACAGAAGAGATAGTCGTTGCCCTTGTATTGGAAGGAGGTCGTCTCATGCGCGGGCCGGTCAGTGTAGATATCAGTCCCAAAGCCGCCGTTGGAGGAAATAATGAGATGGGCGCCGGTGTTCTTGACGGTGACCTCCATTTTGATATAGCGTTTCTCCGGATCGATCTCCTGAATGTCGATGCCGGCCCGGCGCAGCGTCTGTTGAACGGCCGCATCGCGCAGGTCTGCGTCCTCCAGCAGCTGCTGCCGGGACTGCTCGCGGAAGATGACCAGAGAGACCTTCAGGTCCCCATTGTAAAAGCCCTCAGGCCAGAGGAAATAGACGGTTTCCGTTGTGCCATAGGATCCGGTCACTCCGTTCCGAAGATAGCTCTCCTCGGAGGCCTCCGGCGCGGAAAAGAAACCGATGTTCGGCAGACTTACGGTGACAGGGAGGGGGTAGGTTTGGTCATCCTTCGTATAGGTGATAGCGCCTTCACCCAAGGCCGATGCTTCCAAATATACATAGGAGAAGTCGGACGCTGCGCGGGACTCTGCTTCCACGATGCCCTCCGGGAAGGTCAGCTCGTCAAAGGTCAGCTGCGTGGTATTCCCGGCGGCATCGGTATAGTAGAAAACATAATCGTAGCCATAGGAGAACTCCATGTCCAGCGAGGACTGGTAGGGTTCGTCATCGGAAATAAACGGAGCTTCGTTGTCGTCCCAGGCTACCCACCGGCAGTATAGCCCTGCCTGGGTGGGCTGTACGTCCTCCGCCATGGCGGTCACAGGCAGCAGGCCCAGCAGCAGGCAGAGGGCCAGCAGCAGGGAGAGCGTACGTTTTCGAAAAGTGCTATGCTGGCTGCCTAGTGTTTGAGCTTTTTTATAAAAACCGGCCGCAGGCAAAGCCTGCGGCCGGGGAAGGGAAAGCGTTTATTTTTTCTTTTTTGCGAAGACATAGGCTGCTGCGGCGCCTGCGACGACCACCACTGCGCCGCCGCCGATCCAGGGCAGGGCCTTGAAGCCGGTCTTGTCGCCGGGAGCCTCGGGCTCCTCGGGGGTCTCAGGCTCGACGGGAGTCTCCGGCTCGACGGGGGCCTCCGGCTCCTCGGGGGCCAGCCCCTCGAAGGAAACGCTGGCCACATAGGTGATGCCGTCGTTGCGGATGATATACACCGTGCCGCTCTTGGCGCCGCCGCGGACGGCCTTCTCGGCGTTCACATTCACCTGCGTTCCGCCGGGCAGCGACAGATAGATCCGATCCTTATTCCCCTCCGTGGGGGTCACAGGCTCGGGCAGCTCCGCCTGCTTGGCGTTGTCGGTGATCAGAAAGGCCGTGCCTGCGCCCAGCTTCTTGGTCTTGGCGCTGAAGCCGGTGCCCAGATCCACGGGCTCGCCGTTGACGGAAAGCTCATAGATATTGATGTTGTCGGCGGTGGGCGTCAGCTCCGCCTCCACCCGGCGGGGCGCGTCCTGACCGGCGCCGTTTTCCGGCGCATCGTTGACCACATAGGCGATGCGGCTGCTCCAGCAAACATCCAGCTGCTCGGCCTTATAGCGCCGCAGGGCGGACTGGGTGTCGCTGCCGGCGGCGGAGTCGTTGCTGTAGAAATAATCCACGCCGTCGACGGTCTCATAGCCCACGATGCCGATCAGATGGCCGCCGGTGCTGTTGGCCGCGCCGTTTTCCAGATAGGGATAGCTGCCGTTGGGGGAACTGGAATACTGCACGCTCAGGGCAACGCTGCGGCCCGCCGCCAGCTCGTGGCGGACGAAGTCCAGATCGGCGTAATGGGCGTAGGCGCTGAAGCCGTAGCTGCCGGCGATGGCCACGGTATAGGACCAGTTGCCGAAGCCCTCGTAATTGAAGTCATACTCCCGCAGGGCGACTTCCTCGGGGAAGAGATTCATGCCCCGGTCGTTGAGCATCATGGTCATGGTGGTGGGGCTGCAGATCACGCTGCCGATGGAGGCGTCCCGGACCATCTGGCTGTAGCAGGGCGTATCCAGCAGGACTTTTTCCGGCAGGGCGCTGTCATCGGGGATGTAGATGGGGATGGCCTGACCGTCCAGCGTGTTTTTCAGCGTGGCGGACACGTTGCGCAGGGTGGGGGTCACACCGGCGTTGTTGCTGTGCAGCGTTACCTGGAACTGGAGCTTGCTGGCGGTCTCGCCGTCGGAGCCCTTGATGTAGAAGGTATCCGTATCCACGGCGGCCAGCGCGTTGGAGGGATCGGTGGAGCCGCGCTTCAGGTCGATGCCCCATTTGCCCCAGGAAAGGAAGCCGCTCCATTCCTTCTTCATGTCCACATAGGCCCGGACCTTCACCTCCACCCAGGTGCCGTCGGGCGTATCCGCGCCCCAGCTGGCCACCAGGTATTCAAAGGCGGGGACGGAGATCTCCGCAGAGGTCCAGACGCCCTCCTGGGCGCCATCGGTCAGACGGACCGCGCCGTCGCCCACCTCTTCCGTGACCTCCACATCCTGCAGCTGACCGGCGGAAAGCGCTTCTGCGGAGCTGACCCGGACGAAGTTGTCCTGGGCCACATCGCCCCAGGCGTTTTCGCCGCCGGTCTCATCGGCAAATGCGCCGAAGCTCAGCAGGCTGGCGCATAGGGCGCAGACACACAAAAGCGAAAGGGCTTTTTTCCAATACTGTTTCATGATTTGTACCTCTTTTCTGTGCTGAAATTGCATTTTTATGATCAAAGCAGGCCTTTTTTCCTGCAAAAATCCTGAAAATAACGGTAATTTTCCTGCAGCAGCGCCGGCGTGTCCAGCTCATAGGGACAGCGGGCGGCACACCGGCCGCAATGGAGACATTTCTCCACGGTCTGCATCTTTTTGATCCAGGCGGGGGTCGTGTAGCTTTGCCAGGGGGCCCGGCCCAGCATCAGCTGCATCCGGGCGGCATCGTGGATGGGGATGCCCATGGGACAGACGGCCTCGCAGTAGCCGCAGCCCCGGCAGAAGCCGCCCTGCAGCGTTTTCCGGTCGGCCTCCACGGCGGCCTGCAGGTCCGGCGTCAGCGTGAGGCCCTCCCGGGCGGCCTGGAGAAAATCGTCCAGCTCCCCGCACTTCTGCACGCCCCAGACGGGGAGAACGTTGTCATACCGGGCCAGAAAGGCATAGGCCGCCCGGGGGCTGGAGATCAGGCCGCCGCTCATGCCCTTCATGGCGATGAGTCCGATGTTTTTCTCCCGGCACAGATGGATGAGCTTCAGCTCCTCCGGCGTGGAGAGATAATTCAGGGGGAACTGGATGGTGTCGTAAAGCCCGCTTTCCGCCGCTGCCAGCGCCACATCCAGACGGTGGGCCGTCATGCCGATGAAGCGGGTCTTGCCGGCGCGCCGGGCCTCCAGCAGGGCGGCGTAGGCGCTTTCCGGGTCGTTGGGATCGGGCAGCTCCGGCAGACAGTGCAGCTGCCAGAGGTCCACATGGTCCGTCTTCAGCAGGGAGAGCGAGGTGTCCAGCTCCGCCAGCGCGGCGCTGCGGCTGCGGGCCATGCTCTTGGTGGCAAGATAGATGCCTTCCCGTGCGCCGGAGAAGGCATAGCCCAGCTTTTCCTCGCTGTCGGTATAGCCCCGGGCGGTGTCGAAGAAATTGACGCCCTGCTCCCGGGCATAACGCAGCAGCCCGGCGGCGTCCTCTCTGGAAATGCGCTGGATGGGCAGCGCGCCGAAGCCCGTCTCGCAGACGGATAGCCCGGTGCGGCCCAGGGTGATCTGTCTCATAGCGTCCTCCTGTTTCTTATAATTATAAGATATGCCCGGACGCGTCAGTCCATCAGCTCGCTGGTGCGGGCGATAACCTTGAGCTCGATGGTGTCGCCGGTGACATACCAGGTCTGGCCCTGCAGCAGCATGGGAGCAGCGCCGGTAAGGGATTCCTCGCCGCTGTCGCCCTTCAGATCCAGCTGAAAGGCCACCAGGGCAAAATCCTCCGCGGTGGGATAGGTCTCCTGCACGGCGGAGAGATAGCTGTGGCCGTCCTCCGCTTCCTCCAGGATGGAGATATGCAGGGTGGGATTGGTTCCTACCACGCCGAGGCATTCTGCCTGCCAGCGGGCCAGGGCGGAGAAGTTGGTGCCGTCCAGCGTCAGCCGCTGGTAGGTTGCTTGCTGCTTTTCCGGGATGACGCAGTCGATGAGGGCATCGATGCCGCCCTCGCCCAGATACATGGCGGAGTAATAGCTCTGCAGCGTGCCCTGAATGGTGGAGCGGCCCGTATAGGCAGGGATGGCAAAGGCCAGCACCAGGCAGAGGACGGCCAGCGCGCAGACCACGGCGGCCAGCAGCAGGAGCTTTTTCTTTTTGGGGGTCGGATTCGTTTCGTTCATGATGGATCTCCTTTGGTCTCAGATAAACTCACAGCGCCAGGATGGCGGCCTCTGCTGCCTGGGCGCAGGTCTCGGCCCGGGCGTCGGCCTCCGCCATGGAAGCGCCCTGCATCAGGGCGTAGATCTTGATCTTGGGCTCGGTGCCAGAGGGGCGGATCACCAGCGCTTCGCCGGTGGAAAGCTCATAATAGACCACGTTGGAGCCGGAAAGCTCCAGCGGCTGCTGCTCCGCCGGGGTGTGCCGCAGGCCGGAAAGGTAGTCCCGCCAGGCGGAAACAGGAATGCCGCCGAACTCCGTCAGCGGCCGCTGCCGCAGGGCGGCCATGATATGGGCCATGCGGTTCATGCCGTCCTCTCCGGGCAGCATCACGTTGCGGGTGTGCTCGCCGTAGCCGCCGAAGCGGGCGGCGATCTCCTCCAGCCCGTCCAGAACGGTCATGCTGCGGCTGCGGTACCAGGCGGCCATCTCGCAGAGCAGCATGGCGGCCACGACGCCGTCCTTATCCCGGGCGTGGTCGCCGATCATGTAGCCGTAGGATTCCTCATAGGCCAGAATGTAATGATACTTGCCCTCCTGCTCCAGCTCCGCCAGCTTTTCCGCCATATACTTGAAGCCGGTGAAGGTGTTGAAGCAGCGAGCGCCGTGGGCTTGCGCGATCTGCTGGGCCAGGGGCGTGGTGACGATGGTCTTGATCAGGCAGGGATCCCGGGGCAAAACGCCCCGCTCCGCCCCGTGCTCCAGAAGATAATTCAGCAGCAAAACGCCGGTGCGGTTGCCGGAAACGGGCACATAGCCGCCGCTGCGGTCCCGCACCACCATGCCCACCCGGTCGGAATCCGGGTCGGTGCCGACGATGAAGTCGGCGTTTTCCCGCCGGGCCAGGTCGATGGCCATGGCAAAGCCCCGGGGATCCTCCGGATTGGGGCTGATGACCGTGGGGAAGGTCCCGTCCGGCCGGAGCTGCTCCGGCACGGGGATGAAGTGCCGCAGGCCGCAGGCCTCCATGACCCGGGGCGTGATAAAGCCGCCCACGCCGTGGAAGGCGGAATAGACAACCTTAAAAGCGGGATCCTGCCGCAGCAGCGCAGGATCAACGGCGCACCGCAGGACGGCCTCAATATACAGCCGGTCAAAATCCTCTTCCAGCCAGGTGAGGGGGGCAGGCGCGGCGCATTCCGGCCGGGGGGCGAGAGGATCGAGCTGCGCCATCTCCGCCGCCACCAGCGCCGCCTGCTCCGGCGGCAGCTGCGCGCCGCCGTGCCAGTAGACCTTATAGCCGTTATATTCCTTGGGATTGTGGCTGGCGGTCACGTTGATGCCTGCCGCCGCGCCGAAATGACGCACCGCAAAGCTCAGCTGGGGCGTTGGGCGGCACTGGCGGAACATCCGCACCGGGATGCCGCTGCAGCGAAGGGCGTTTGCCGCTTCCTCCGCGAAAAAGCGGGAATTGATCCGGCAGTCGTAGCAGATGCAGACGCCCTTTTCCGCCATGCCGCTGCGCAGGATGACCCGGGCAAAGGCCAACGTGGCCTGACGGATGATGTATTCATTCATGCGGTTGAGACCCATGCCCATGAGCCCGCGGAGACCGGCCGTGCCGAACTCCAGCGTCCGATAAAAGCGATCCCGGATCTCGCCCGCGTCCGTCAGGCTGCAAAGCTCCTGCCGCTGCCGGGCGGTGAGCGCCGGGGACTGGGACCAGCGAAGATATTCCGCGCTGCTGTCCGTCATAAAAACGCTCCTTTCTGTCCTGAAAAAAATACGATATCAATTATAATTGCCTATTATAGCACGCTTTTCGACAGTTTTCACCCTGATTTTTAAATTTTTCTGTTTTTCCGCAGGGAGTTGACAAACGCCGCAAACGGAACTATAATATATACGTACACGGTGAGGTAGATCCATCGATCGGCGCCGGTCCCCTTGCAGAGCGGATGGGCATAGGCGAACGGTCGTGCGCAGGGCTGGCTCCTGCCGCTGCGCGGATGCATCGGCATCTTGCCGGTACGGGAAGACTGAGCAGTTTCCTTTTTTTTCTCTTTTTCTTTTTTGCAGACGCCCCGACGCTCCCCTTACGGAGAACGCCGGGGCGTTCTGTATCGATTGGGCCATCTGGGTCATCCGTTGGGTCTGCCGTCAGCCGCACAGCCGGCGCAGGCCGGGGATCCGCCGGAAAAGCCAGACCAGCGCCAGCGCCGCCAGATAAACGGCCAGCGCCCGCAGGGCCAGCGCCGGTCCCTGGGGCAGCGATGCCAGCAGCAGCGGCGTTTTCAGCACGTCCAGCAGCAGCGGATGGACCAGATAGGCGCCCAGCGTGCAGCAGGCGGCCTCGTGGAGGGCGGCCTTTTTTCTTTCGCCCCAGAGGGGATGCCGGCGCAGGCCATCGTGCAGCGCCGTAAATATCGCCATGGCGGGCAGCAGCGCTCCGGGGGAGAAGAAGCTCAGGGGAAGGGGATCCAGCGTGCCGGTCCTGCGGCAGAGCAGCCATTCTGCCGCCGCCGTGGCTGCCGCGCCCAGAACGCCCAGCAGATAGAGCAGCCGCCGGGCCCGGGGCGAAAGGGGAAACCGGTAAAAATAGCCGCCCAGCAGGTAGAGGAAGGGGAAGCCCAGCAGATAGGGGACCTTCATTTTATCTACGATGAGGGCCAGCGTTGGGAAGCAGTCCGCGCGCAGCAGCAGGGTCACCACCGCGCCGAAGAAAAAGCACAGGGCAAGGCAATATTGCCAGAGCCGCCGGCCGGCGTTTTCCGCAAAGACGAAGAAGACCGGCGTAAACAGATAGAGCGCGGCGGCGGCATAAAGATACCAGAGGTGGACCGGCTGGGTGAGCAGATAGACCGCCGCGGCCCGCAGTCCGCCGTAGGGCTGGCCGCACAGGCGGAAATAGAGGTAATAGATCGCCGACCAGAGGAGCATCAGCGCCAGCAGCCGAAGGATCCTTTTTGCCAGCGTCCGCCCCTCCGGCGGGCGGCGCAGCAGGAAATAGCCGCTGATGATCACAAACAGCGGCACGGAAAACCGGGCCAGCGAGGTCAGCAGAACGCTGCCGGGGGTGACGGCGCCGGTGGCGTGGATCACCACCACAAAATAGGCGGCCAGCAGCCGCATCAGGTCGATATCGCTGTCAAAGGAGCGGGGCTTTTCCGCCATGAGACATCCCTCCGTGCGCACATCAGATCGCTTGGCTCCAGTATAGCACAGCAGCGCCCGGCGGCGCAAGAAAAAACGCCCCCGCAGACCGGATCGGCTGCAGGGGCGCGGCGCGTTTGTTCAGAAGGCTCAGTCCATCTTGGGCAGCTGAGCCAGGCTGGCGGCGATCTCCTCGTCGGAGGGGATATAGTCGCTCATCTTGCCGTCGTTGAACTTTTCGTAGGCCACCATATCGAAGTAGCCGGTGCCGGTGAGACCGAAGACGATGGTCTTTTCCTCGCCGGTCTCCTTGCACTTCAGGGCCTCGTCGATGGCCACGCGGATGGCGTGGCTGCTCTCCGGCGCGGGCAGGATGCCCTCCACCCGGGCGAACTGCTCCGCCGCTTCAAAGACTGCCGTCTGGGGCACGGAGGTGGCCTCCATCAGGCCGTCGTGATACAGCTGGGACAGGGTGGAGCTCATGCCGTGGTAGCGCAGGCCGCCGGCGTGGTTGGGCGCGGGGATGAAGCCGCTGCCCAGGGTATACATCTTGGCCAGCGGGCAGACCATGCCGGTGTCGCAGAAGTCATAGGCAAACTTGCCCCGGGTGAAGCTGGGGCAGGAGGCGGGCTCCACGGCGATGATCCGGTAATCGGCCTCGCCCCGGAGCTTTTGGCCCATGAAGGGGGCGATCAGGCCGCCCAGGTTGGAGCCGCCGCCGGCGCAGCCGATGATGATGTCCGGCTTGACGCCGTATTTGTCCAGCGCCGCCTTGGTCTCCAGACCGATGACGCTCTGATGCAGCAGGACCTGGTTCAGAACGCTGCCCAGCACATAGCGGTAGCCGGGAGTGGTGGTGGCCACCTCAACGGCCTCGGAGATGGCGCAGCCCAGGCTGCCGGTGGTGCCGGGATGGGCCTTTAGGATCTTGCGGCCCACGGCGGTCTCCATGGAGGGGGAGGGCGTTACGGAAGCGCCGTAGGTGCGCATGACCTCCCGGCGGAAGGGCTTCTGCTCGTAGGAGACCTTGACCATATAGACCTTGCAGTCCAGCCCGAAGTAGGCGCAGGCCATGGAGAGGGCCGTGCCCCACTGGCCGGCGCCGGTCTCGGTGGTAACGCCCTTCAGGCCCTGCTTTTTGGCGTAATAGGCCTGGGCGATGGCGGAGTTCAGCTTGTGGGAGCCGGAGGTGTTGTTGCCCTCAAATTTATAATAGATCTTTGCGGGGGTCTGAAGCTTTTCCTCCAGGCAATAGGCCCGCACCAGCGGCGAGGGGCGATACATCTTATAGAAATTCCGGATGTCCTCCGGGATGGGGATGAAGGGCGTGGTGTCGTCCAGCTCCTGCCGGATCAGCTCGTCGCAGAAGACAGGGGCCAGATCCTGCGCGGTCATGGGCTGGTGGGTGCCGGGGTTCAGCAGCGGGGCGGGCTTGTTTTTCATATCTGCCCGCACATTGTACCAGGCGGTGGGCAGCTCGGATTCCTGCAGATAGATCTTGTAAGGGATGGTTTGTTCAGACATGGTAGTGTCTCCTTTCTTTCTGGGGACGAAAAAAACTCCCGTCCCACAACAAATAAGCATTTGCTGGGACAGGAGGTCAGATCCTGCGGTGCCACCCGGCTTGACGCGGCCTTCCGCCGCGCCCACTCGCTGCGCACAACTATGCGCTGATCTTTTTTGACGGAGGATCAAGCTCCGGCGCGCATACTCCGGAGCAAAACGCTCCGTTTCCGGTTGCCCTCAGAAGTCCATTGGGCGCTGTCTGGCTCTGCCGCGATCTCACCGTCCGCGGCTCTCTGGAAAAGCAGGGTCAGCGCTTACTCACGCTTCCTCAACGGTTTAGCACATTATAGCGCCAAAGGATCCGCTTGTCAAGCGGAAATTTCAAAAAATTCCGCAATTTTTCCGGCCGAAGGGCTTACGCCAAGGGCGGCTTTGGCCGGTAGCGGATATCGGAGACGGTGTAGACCGTGACGAAGGCGTTGGGATCCGTTTTGCTCAAAAAGCTCATGAGCTTCTGATATTCGCTGTTGTTGACGATGGTGATCAGCTCCCGCTGCACCGCGCGGGTAAAGGCGCCGACGCTCTCATATTCCGTGGCGCCGCTGTGCAGCTCCCGCAGGATGAAGTCCCGGACCTTCTGCTCCTCCCGGCTGATGATGCAGACCCGGCGCTTGAGATTTTGCCCGAAGATGAAGCGGTCCAGCACGATGCCGTTGAAATAGGTGCCCACAACGCTGAGCACCACGGTCTTGGAATCGTAGGCCAGGGCGGAGGAAAGGGCGATGCACATCCCGGAAAGGGACATGGCCTTGCCGAGATCCATATGGAGATATTTGTGGAGGATCATGGCCACGATATCCAGTCCGCCGGAGGCGGCGTTGCGGTTGAAGAGGATGCTCAGGCCGTAGCTCACCACCAGAATGTAGCACAGCACATCCAGCTCGGCGCTGCCGGTGAGGGAGGTGAAATCCGGAAAGCACCGCTCCAGAACGGCCAGCAGTATGGGCAGCACGATGCAGGCCACCGCCGTTTTCAGGGCGAATTCCTTTCCGCAGGTGAACCAGCCGAGGATCAGCAGGGCGATGTTGAGGATCAGCGTAATGGCGGAGACCTGCAGCGGGACGAAATTGGCGATGACGATGGCTGCGCCGGCGATGCTGCTGACGGAGGCGTGGCTAGGCATCAGAAAGAAAAACACCGCCACAGCCAGGACGATATTCGCCCAGAGCATCACGGCGGCTTCCCGCACCAGCGGCGGGACGGGCAGGGCCTTCAGCTTTTTCATGGGTTTGCTCTCCCTTTATGCTTCTGCAGTATTTGCCCGCCATACGCGGGCAGATCTATCTTACTATACCTGTTCTTTCAGGTCAATAGCAAAATCTGTCCGCCGGGGGAAAACAAAAGATCTTTTGGCCCGGGCCGCCGCAGACCGAAGAAACGCCGCCGGAAACACAGAAAAAGGACCGCACCAACGGTGCGGTCCTCTGGAGCTGCTAACCAGAGTCGGACTGGTGACCTCGTCATTACCAATGACGCGCTCTACCAACTGAGCTATAGCAGCAAGTGGCGACCAAGATGGGGCTCGAACCCACGACCTCTAGCGTGACAGGCTAGCG
>DHMK01000038.1:7838-10994 GCA_002405755.1 Clostridiales bacterium UBA4644 | reverse complement strand
AACCAACTGAACTACTTGGCCATTTCCACCGGCTTTCTCCGGAAGCCGAGTTATATAGTAACACAGCCGCCGCAGTTTGTCAACGAATTTTTTCGAAAAATCGCGGGAAAATAGAATACAGTGCGATATGCACAAAAAAATAGCACGAAAACGGAAGCTTTACCAATTGCCGGCCCGGGCGGGGCCTGCTACAATCTATAATAGAAGGATCCGGAGAGAACTGTAACGCGGAAAGGAGCGTTCCCATGAAGCAACGAATGATCTCATGGCTGCTGATCCTCTGTCTTTTGGCGCTGCCGCTTTCCGGCTGCGGCGGCGGGCAGGAGGAATGGCTGAAGGATGGCCGGGGCGAAAAGCCCGCGCTGCTGTTGAATGTGGAGACCGGCCCGGAGGAAACGGTCCTGCGGGTGGAAAGCGCCGTTTTGGGCGAGACGGAAGCGGTGACGGCGGGAGAGGCCGCGGCGCGGGCCGTTTCTGTCCCCGGGGCGGAGCAGGCGGGCAAGCTGACGCTGGCCCAGGGCTGGGCGGCGGCGCAGGATATCCTGGAATGGTCCCGGAAGGAGCTTCCTGCGGGCGAGCCTGCCTGGCGGGAGCTGGGGCTGATGCTGCCCGGGATGGCGTTTCTGGAAGGCGTGCAGCCGGAGGAGCGCTATGTATATTCCGTCTCCGCCGGGACGGTGACGCCGCTGGCAGAGCCTTATTCCGGCAGCACGGACTACGGCGCCTTCAGCATGGGCTTCCTCGCCCGGTCTACGGTCCTGTTTTATCTGGACGATTAAAGCGCATTTTGCAAGCTGAGACAGCCCTCGGGCTGTCTCTTTTTTTCATCCCGCAGTCAAGGGGGGGTTGACAAATACCGGGCGGGGGTATAAAATGGAAATACCCGGAGGGGGTATATTGCCGAAAGGACGGGACAGTCTATGGAGGAACGGAACTGCGCCATGTGCGCCCGGCGGAAGAAGGAACGGTCGCCGGAGGAATATAAAAAGCTGATCCACCGGCTCAACCGCATCGAGGGCCAGATCCGCGGCATCCGCGCCATGGTGGAAAACGGCGCTTACTGCCCGGATATTCTGGTGCAGTCTGCGGCGGTGAACGCGGCGGTGAACGCCTTTAATAAGGAGCTGCTGGCCAGCCACATCCGCACCTGCGTGGCGCAGGACATCCGGGCGGGCGACGATGCAGTGATCGACGAGCTGGTGCATACGCTGCAGAAGCTGATGAAATGAACGGAGGCGGAGGCATGAAGCAATACAATGTTACGGGCATGAGCTGCGCGGCCTGCGCGGCCCGGGTGGAAAAGGCCGTGGGCAAGGTGCCGGGGGTGCGGAGCTGCTCCGTGAGCCTTTTGACCAACGCCATGGGCGTGGAGGGCGACGCCGCGCCGGAGGCTGTGATCCGGGCGGTGGAGCAGGCGGGCTACGGCGCTTCCCTGCAGAGCGGCGCGCCGGCGGAGCAGGGGCAGGCGCAGGAGGAGGCGCGTCTGGAGGATCATGAGACGCCAAGGCTGAAAAAGCGGCTTTTCTGGTCGCTGGGCTTTTTGCTGGCGCTGATGTATGTTTCCATGGGGCATATGATGTGGGGCTGGCCCCTGCCTGCCTTTTATCAGGACAATCATGTGGCCATGGGCCTGACCCAGCTGCTGCTGGCGGCGGCCGTTATGGTGATCAATCAGAAATTTTTTATCAGCGGCTTTCAGAGCCTGCTGCATCGGGCGCCCAATATGGACACGCTGGTGGCGCTGGGCTCCACCGCCGCCTTTGGCTACAGCACCTATGCCCTCTTTGCCATGACGGCGGCCCAGGTCCGGGGCGACAGCCAGGCGGTGATGACCTATATGATGGATTTCTATTTTGAATCCGCCGCCATGATCCTGACGCTGATCACCGTGGGCAAGCTGCTGGAGGCCCGCTCCAAGGGCCGCACCACCGATGCCCTGCGAGGCCTGATGAAGCTGGCGCCCAAGACGGCCACCGTGCTGCGGGAAGGGAAGGAAATCTCCGTCCCCATCGGACAGGTGAAGCAGGACGAGCTCTTTACCGTCCGCCCCGGCGAGAGCATCCCGGTGGACGGCGTGGTGCTGGAGGGGGAGAGCGCCGTAGACGAATCCGCCCTCACCGGCGAGAGCATCCCTGCGGACAAGCGCCCCGGCGACGGCGTTTCTGCCGCAACGGTGAATCAGTCGGGCTTTTTGAAGTGCCGGGCTACCCGGGTGGGGCAGGACACCACGCTTTCCCAGATCATCCGCATGGTCTCCGACGCCGCCGCCACCAAGGCCCCCATCGCAAAGGTGGCGGACCGGGTCTCCGGCGTGTTCGTCCCGGCGGTGATGGCCATTGCCGCCGTCACTACGGCAGTCTGGCTGCTGCTGGGGCAGAGCGCAGGCTATGCGCTGGCCCGGGGGATCTCCGTGCTGGTGATCAGCTGCCCCTGCGCGCTGGGGCTGGCGACGCCGGTGGCCATCATGGTGGGCAGCGGACTGGGGGCGAAAAACGGGATCCTGTTCAAGACGGCCGCCTCGCTGGAGGAGATGGGCCGGGTGCAGATCGTGGCGCTGGACAAGACAGGCACCATCACCTGCGGCCAGCCGAGGGTGACAGATGTGATCCCGGCGGAGGGCGTGGATGCTCATACGCTGCTGGCGCTGGCGGCAGGACTGGAAAGCAAAAGCGAGCATCCGCTGGCCCGGGCCGTTTTGCAGCGGGCGGAGGAAGAGCAGATCGCGCCGGAGCCTGTGGAGGGCTTTCGCGCCCTGCCCGGAAACGGTTTGGAGGGCCGCTGGCAGGGCCAGCTCCTCCGGGGCGGCAGCGAAGTCTTTCTGCGCGCGGAGGGCGAGATCCCCGAGACGCTGGCCCGCCGGGGCGCGGCGCTGGCGGAGGAAGGGAAGACCCCGCTGTATTTCAGCCGGGAGAGCCGGCTGCTGGGACTGATCGCCGTGGCGGATGTGATCCGGGAGGACAGCCCCCGGGCGGTGCAGGAGCTGCGGGAGATGGGCGTGGCCGTGGTCATGCTCACCGGCGATAACGCCCGCACGGCAAAGGCCATCGGCCGGCAGGCCGGCGTGGACCGGGTGGTGGCCGGCGTTTTGCCGGAGGGCAAGGAGGCCGTCGTCCGGCAGCTGAAGGCCCAGGGCAAGGTGGCCATGGTGGGCGACGG
>DHMK01000038.1:0-7808 GCA_002405755.1 Clostridiales bacterium UBA4644 | reverse complement strand
GTGGGCGACGGCATCAACGACGCTCCCGCCCTCACCCGGGCGGATCTGGGCGTGGCCATCGGCGCGGGAGCAGACGTGGCCATCGATGCCGCAGACGTGGTGCTGGTCAACAGCCGGCTCAGCGATGTGCCCGCCGCCATCCGGCTCAGCCGGGCCACCCTGCGGAACATCCATGAAAATCTGTTTTGGGCGTTTTTCTACAATACCGTCGGCATCCCCATCGCCGCCGGCGTGTTTATCCCGCTGGGACTGACGCTGAACCCCATGCTGGGGGCGGCGGCCATGAGCCTTTCCAGCTTCTGCGTGGTATCCAACGCGCTGCGGCTCAATCTCTTCCGCCTGCGGGACGCCGGGCGGGACAGGAAACGGAAAAAAGCGCCCGTTACGATCCAATTAAAGGAGGAAACCACCATGGAAAAGACAATGGAGATCCGGGGCATGATGTGTTCCCACTGCGAGGCTACGGTAAAGAAGGCGCTGGAGGCGCTGCCCCAGGTGGCGCAGGCGCAGGTGAGCCACGAAACGGGGCTGGCCGTAGTGACCCTCAGCGGGCCTGTGGACGACGCCGCTTTGAAAAAGGCCGTGGAGGATAAGGATTATACCGTCGTCTCCATCCGCTGATCAGGCGGCGAAGCGCTGGGGCGCGTGCGCGGCACGCGCCTTTTGCTTGCCTTTTGCCGACGGATGGGGTATCATAAAAACAGAAAACGGCGAAAAGGAGCGCGGAGGGCATGAAGACCGTCAAGCTTTATTATGAGGATGCTTTTTTGAAGCGCTTTACCGGCCGGGTGGAGACCTGCCGGGAGCACGGGGGGCAGTATCTTGTGGTGCTGGACCGGACCGCCTTTTATCCCGAGAGCGGCGGACAGCCCGCCGATCATGGAACGCTGGGGCCGGCCCGGGTGCTGGATGTGCATGAATGGGAGGGGCAGATCGTCCACACCTGCGACCGGCCGCTGCCGGAGGGGGAGACGGTGGAGGGCGTTCTGGACTGGGCCCGGCGCTTTGACCATATGCAGCAGCATTCCGGCGAGCATATCGTCTCCGGTATGCTCTGCGAAGCCTTCCGCTGCGATAATGTGGGCTTTCACATGGGCGAGAGCGTGGTCACCATTGATTACAACGCGCCGCTGACCTGGGAGCAGGTGCTGGAGGTGGAGGCCCGGGCCAACCGCTATCTCTGGGAGGATCACCCCATTGAGATCACCTGGCCCGACCGGGAAGCGCTGGCCGCGATCCATTACCGCAGCAAAAAGGCCCTGGAGGGGCCGGTGCGGCTGACGGGCTTTCCCGGCGCGGATCTTTGCGCCTGCTGCGGCACCCATGTGAAAAGCAGCGGGCAGGTGGGGCTGGTCAAGTTCCTCAGCTGTCAGAGGTTCCGCGAGGGCGTGCGGCTGGAGCTTCTGTGCGGACAGCGTGCGCTGGACGCCCTCAGCGGCAGCTGGGATCAGAACCGGCAGGTGGGACAGGCCCTTTCCGTAAAGCCGGAAAAGACCGCCGCCGCCGTGGAGCGCCTGCGGCAGGAGCTGGCGGAGACCCGGGAGCAGCTGGCCCGGCTGGAGGAGGAGCAGTTTGCCCGTCTGGCGGAGGAGCACCGGGGAGAGAAGGAGGTCCTGCTGGTGCGGGAGCCGCTGCGGGGCGACGGCGTCCGCCGTCTGTGCGATGCCCTGGCCCGGGCTGCCTGCGGGCGCTGCGCCGTCTTTGCGGGAACGGAGGGCGGCTATCAGTATGCGGTCATCCATCCGGGACAGGACCTCCGGGCGCTGGTGAAGGAGATGAACCAGGCGCTGCATGGCCGGGGCGGCGGCAGAGACGGCTTTGCCCAGGGCAGCGCCGCCTGCACGGAGGCGGAGATCCGGGCGTTTTTCCGCGAAAAAGCGCCGGAGACAGAAAAATAAAAGCAAGCGGCTCCGCAGGAAGAAATTACCGGAATATTTGTTTTGCGGCGGCGCAAACTATGGTCGTAATCCGAAAGAAAGGAGAAACGACCATGACGAATAATAAGTCTAACCTGTCCTCCAACGCCAAGGAAGCGATGCATCAGTTCAAAATGGAGACTGCTCGCGAAGTCGGCGTCAATCTGAAGGAAGGCTACAATGGCGACCTGACCTCCAGGCAGGCCGGCAGCATCGGCGGCGAGATGGTCCGCAAGATGATCAAGCAGGCCGAGGAAAATCTGTGATCTGACGGGGAGACCCGCTTTCGGGAATGGGGAGACGCGTTTTGCGTCTCCTGTTCTCGTTTTATGGGGCGAAGCGGCGGTTTTGCTTGACGAACGGCGGCGGCTGTGCTATCATAAATCATCAGAACGAATCGAGAAAAAGGCATTGACGGAGACAGTGCGCAGAGATCCGGGTCTGCCGCCTGCGGGCGGCGCGCAAGAGAGAGGGCTCGCCGGCTGAAAGGCCCTCCGAACGGAGCTGCGGAAATTCCCTCCCGAGCTTCCTGCGCCAAAGGGCAGAGGCCTCAGTAGCGAAGGACGGTTTGCCCCGTTACCGGCAGGCAGAGCGCTGCTCCGGCCCCTTTTGCAAGGAAGGGCGGTCGGGCGGAATCTGGGTGGTACCACGGAGCGATGCAGCTTCGTCCCAGCGGTGGGACGGGGCTGTTTTTTCTTTTGGTCTCAAAAAGTAACATAAAAAACATAGAACGAGGTGCATTATGGAAGAAAAGATCAAGGCCCTCCGGCAGCAGCTGGAGACGGCCCTGGGAGCGGTCCATTCCCGGGAGGAGCTGGCAGAGCTCTGGCAGAGCTATCTTGGCAAAAAGGGCGCGGTGGCCGGTCTGATGAAGGGCCTGGGCGCCGTCTCCAAGGAGGAGCGTCCGGCGGCAGGCAAGGTCATCAATGAGTTCAAGGTCTGGGCGGAGGACAAATATCAGTCTCTTTCCGCACAGATCGAGGCGGCGGAGCTGGCGGCCCGCAACAAGGCGGAGGCTGTGGACATCACCCTTCCCGGCGTCTGCCGGACCACCGGCGGGCTGCACCCCATCACGCGGATCAAAAACGAGATCATCGACGTGTTTTCCGGCATGGGCTTTGAGATCTTTGAGGGGCCGGAGATCGAGGATGACGAGCACAATTTCACCCGGCTGAACGTGCCCAAGAACCATCCGGCCAGAGATATGCAGGATACCTTCTATGTGGCGGAGGACATCGTCCTGCGCACCCAGACCAGCGGCGGCCAGATCCGCGTTATGGATCGGGAAAAGCCGCCCATCAAGGTGCTTTCACCGGGACGGGTCTTCCGCTCCGACAGCGATGCCACCCATTCGCCCATGTTCCATCAGATGGAGGGCCTTGTGGTGGACAAGGGCATCACCCTCTGCGACCTGCAGGGCATGCTGGACCGGTTCGTCCAGGCGCTGTTCGGCCCGGAGGTGAAGACCCGGCTGCGTCCCTCCTACTTCCCCTTTACCGAGCCCAGCGTGGAGGTGGACGTGAGCTGCTTTGCGTGCGGCGGCAAGGGCTGCTCCCTGTGCAAGCACACCGGCTGGATCGAGGTGCTGGGGGCCGGCGTGGTCCACCGCAGCGTTCTGGAAAACTGCGGCATCGATCCCTCCGTTTATTCCGGCTTTGCCTTCGGCATCGGTCTGGAGCGCATCGCCATGCTGAAATACGGCATCAACAACATCGGTCTGATGTTCGAGAACGACCTGCGGTTCCTCGAACAGTTCAAGGGTTAAGGAGGGAAAAGCCATGAAAATACCGTTCAGCTGGCTCAAGCAATATGTGGACATCGATATTTCCGCCCAGGAGCTGGAGACAAGGCTCTTTGACTGCGGCTTTGAGGTGGAGGAGCTCATCGACCTTTCCGCCGGCATCCGGCGCGTGGTGGTGGGCGAGGTAACGGAATGCACACCTATGGAGGGCACGCATCTGTTCGTCTGCAAGGTGGATTGCGGCGAATATGGCCATGACATCCAGATCGTCACCGGCGCGCCCAATGTTTATGCCGGCATGCACACGCCCGCCGCTCTGGACGGGGCTACGCTGCCCGGCGGCATCGTCATCAGGGCGAAGCCCATGCGGGGCCAGGCCTCCGACGGAATGCTGTGCTCCGGGCAGGAGCTGGGGCTCAACGATGATCTGTATCCCGGCGCGGAGGTCTACGGTCTGCTGGAGCTGCCGAAGGATACCGTCCCCGGAGAGGACATCTGCAAGGTCACGGGGCTGGACGATTATCTCTTTGATATCTCCATCACTGCCAACCGGCCGGACTGCCAGTCGGTCCTGGGCATCGCCCGGGAGGTGGCCGCCGCCCTGGACAAGCCCCTGAAAATGCCCGCTACAGATTATACCCGGAGCGAATATATCGACCCTGGCCTGAGCGTCCGAGTGGAAGCGCCGGAGCTTTGCCCCCGGTATCTGGGACACTATGTGCGCAATATCACCCCGGGCCAGTCGCCCCGGTGGATGCGGCGGCAGCTGGCACTGTGCGGCCTGCGCAGCATCTCCAATGTGGTGGACATCACCAACTATGTGATGCTGGAGATCGGCCAGCCCATGCACGCCTTTGACATGGATACGCTGGAGAGACGCCAGATCATCGTCCGCCGGGCGGCCCCGGGGGAGACCATCACCACGCTGGATGGCAAGGAGTTTTGTCTGACGGAGAACAACCTGGTGATCTGCGACGGCATTGAGCCGGTGGCGTTGGCCGGCGTCATGGGCGGTCTCAGCAGCGAGATCACGGAAAAGACCACCCAGCTTCTGTTTGAATCCGCCAAGTTCATGCGGGACAACATCCGCCGGACGGCCCGCAGCCTGGGGCAGAATACTGACGCCTCCAGCCACTATGAAAAGGGCATCTCCGAATATACCACGGAGCTGGGCATGGCCCGGGCGCTGCATCTGATCCAGGAGCTGGGCTGCGGCGAGATCACCGCCAGCGCCTTTGACTGCTCTGCCGGCGCGCCCCGGGAGGGCAAGCGCTTTGAAGCCACCATCAGCGGCATCAACCGGGTGCTGGGCATCCAGGTCCCCGCGGAGGAGATCCTGAGCATTTTGCGGCGGCTGAGCTTTGAGGTCGTGCGCGACGGCGACCGCCTGCAGGTCACGGCCCCCCGCTGGAGAGAGGATATCGAGATCGGCGAGCCGGATCTGGCGGAGGAGGTCATCCGGGAATATGGCTACGGCCATATCGTCCCCACCTTCCTGAAATCTGCCCAGGTGACGGCCGGCGGCCTGACCCCGGACCAGCGGCGGCAGGCGAAGCTCAAGCGGGAAATGTGCGCCCAGGGCTTTTATGAGGCTATCACGCTGGCGTTTTATTCCGATGCGGAGCTGGACGGTCTGCACCTGCCGGAGGACGCGCCGGAGCGCAATGTGATCCGGCTGCTGAATCCCCTGTCCTCCAATCTGACCATCATGCGGCCGCTGCTGACGCCGTCGCTGCTGAACGTGGTGGTGGACAACCTGAAAAAGGGCAACGGCGCGGGCCGGATCTTTGAGCTGGCCAACGTATATCGCCCCAAGGAGCAGCCGATAAAGCAGCTGCCGGAGGAAACGCTCCATCTGGGCTTTGCCGCCTTTGGCGACGACGAGAGCTTCTTTACCGTCAAGGGCGCGGTGGAGGCGCTGGGCAGCGCCTTTGGCCTGCAGCTTGATTATATCCGCGCGGAGGACGTTTCCTGGCTGCACCCGGGCATTGCGGCCTATATCTACTGCCAGGAGCAGTGTGTGGGCGTGTTCGGCAAGCTGGCAAACAGCGTCTCCGCCGAGCTGAAGCTGCCCAAGGACAGCAAGTCCAACCACAAGATCTTCCTGGGCGAGATCGATTATCCCCGTCTGGCGGCGCTGATGCCCGAGGGCCTGCGCTACCGTCCGCTCTCCCAGTTCCCCGCCGTCACCCGGGATCTGGCGCTGGTGGTGGATGAGGAGATGACCTGCGGCGCGCTGACGGCGGAGATCCGCAGCGCCTGCAGGCAGGTCTGCGGCGTGGAGCTGTTTGACATCTACCGGGGCGCGCAGCTGGGCGAGGGCAAGAAGAGCATGGCCTTCAAGATCGTCTTTGCGCCGGAGGATAAGGCGCTGACGCCCGAGGAGCTGGACCGCTTCATGAAGAAGATCCTGGGCAACCTGAAGTTCCGTCTGGGCGCGGAGATCCGTTGAGAGACACCATATAAATAATAAGATCAGGCCGGCGGCGGGCGCGTTCCTGCCGCCGGCACTGAAAAATCGGAAATGTTCACAAAACAGACACTTGATTTTTGTGGAAAGCTCTGATATACTACAAGCAGAGATCGGAAAATAAAATAGACGCCATTATCCAGAGCTGCGGTAGAGAGTTAGCTCAGTGACCGCACACCAACCTGCTCGGAAGAGTACAGGTGGTTCCGCTAACAACGATAAGGAGCGGCTTGTGTTGCGTGCAGGACTCCTTTTCGGGAGTCTTTTTTCTTTCCTTATCTCAATTCAAAAGAAATGAGGAAGCGAATATGTCTATGAAGAAACTTTTCACCTCCGAGAGCGTTACCGAGGGCCATCCCGATAAGCTCTGCGATCAGGTGTCCGACGGCGTTTTGGACGCGGTCCTGGCCCAGGATCCCAAGGCCCATGTGGCCTGCGAGACCTGCACCACCACCGGCATGGTGATGGTCATGGGCGAGATGACCACCAGCTGCTATGTGGACATCCAGCAGATCGTTCGGGACACCGTCAAACGGATCGGCTACGACGGCTCCGGCGACAGCTTTGATTACAAGACCTGCGCGGTGCTTTCCAGCATCCATGAGCAGAGCCCGGACATCGCCATGGGCGTCAATAATGCGCTGGAGAACCGGGAGGGCGCCAGGGACGCCTTCGATCTCATCGGCGCCGGCGACCAGGGCATGATGTTTGGCTATGCCTGCCGGGAGACCCGGGAGCTGATGCCCGCGCCCATCACCTTTGCCCACGAGCTGACCCGCCGGCTGGCGGAGGTCCGCAAGAGCGGCGCGGTCCCCTTCCTGCTGCCCGACGGAAAGAGCCAGGTCACCGTTCAGTATGATGAAAACGGCCAGCCCGAGCGCTTTGATACCGTGGTCATCTCCACGCAGCATCTGGCGGAGGCTTCCCTGGAGCAGGTGCGGGAGGCGGTCATTGAGGAAGTGGTCAAAAAGGCGCTGCCCTCCCGTCTGCTGGACAAAAACACCCGCATCCTGGTGAACCCCACCGGCCGCTTCGTCATCGGCGGGCCGCAGGGCGATTCCGGTCTCACCGGCCGCAAGATCATCGTGGACACCTACGGCGGCTATGCGGCCCACGGCGGCGGCGCGTTTTCCGGCAAGGATCCCACCAAGGTGGACCGGACGGCAGCCTATTACGCCCGCTATATCGCGAAAAATCTGGTGGCGGCGGGTCTGGCGGACAAGTGCGAGCTGGAGCTGGCCTATGCCATCGGCGTGGCGCAGCCGGTCTCGGTCTTCGTCAACAGCTACGGTACCGGCAAGCTTTCCGATGAGCAGCTGGCCAAGGTAGTGCGGGAGCAGTTCGACATGCGGCCCGCGGCCATGATCCGGCAGCTGGATCTGCTGCGGCCCATTTATCAGCAGGTGGCGGCTTACGGTCATCTGGGCCGCCCGGATCTGGATCTGAGTTGGGAGCGCTGCGACCGGGTGGAGGCGCTGAAGCAGTATTTGAAATAAACGCGGAAGCGCAGGGCGCCGGGCTTTTTGCCCGGCGCTTTTTTGCAGCGGCGGATGGCAGCTTGTGTGGAGGGGGATGACTTTGGCACAAGATATGGCTGGGGAGCGGGAAAACGGAAAAAAGTCGAAAAAAAGGCAAAAAAAGAGTTGACAAAGGGGGACGGGTGTGGTATTCTAAGAAAGCG
>DHMK01000086.1 GCA_002405755.1 Clostridiales bacterium UBA4644 | reverse complement strand
TCCTTCAAGATCGTGAACAAGGGTAACCTTGCGTTCAAGTACAAGGCGGTTATCAGCGGCGTGAACGGCAACGCAAAGCTGCTTGAAGCGATCGATTTCTTTGTTGAAATCGGTGACGCTGGAAAAGTTGCACTTGCTGATTGGAAATTCGGCAGCAAGCACGAATGATATGTCTTTCGTAAACTGCACCTTCAATAAGTACGTGAACACTGCCAGCGTCAACAGCGATGGATTTGATACCAGGAACAATTCCAACCCGATTTGGATTCAGAATTTGGGTCAGTGCAATGAGACCCTTGAGGGCTCTGCACCATCAATGCCGTTCGTCCCATCAAGCTGTGGGAACAGGGCGTAAGCGGAACAGTTACCATCAAGAATAACACATTCAACATGAGCAACTTTGAAGGTGCAGCAGGTGAGGATGCATACAAGAATGTTGCTATCATGTTTTCTAAAATTAACGGCACGCTTGGAGATGTTGTTTCCGGCAACGAGATCAAGGGCGGCGTTGCTCTTGTTGACATTCTATGATCCTGCCCAGATCATCATGGCTGAAGGCGCGACCTTCACGGTTTCCAACAATGCGCTGAACGGCGCGAAGCTCAGCGTTCAGTGGAAGACCAATACTGAGAGTATAAGCCCGATTTTGTTGCTGTTATTAAATAAACCCACACATCAAAAGGCCCTCCGCTTTTGGCGGAGGGCTTCTTTTTGTCCTTTTCGATCATGCGGCGGGGGAGAGGGCGGGCTGGGCCAGGGCCTGACAGCAAAGCTCCATGGCCGTCAGCAGAGGATCGTCCCGCAGGTAGGTCCCCTGCTTCTGCCGGGAGAGCAGCAGGTTCACCAGCCGCAGAGTGGGCAGGCCCGCGCCGGGGGCCGGATCGTCAAGCCCGCAGACGGCCTTCAGCCGGGCCAGCGCTTCCAGCGTTTCCTCCCCCAGACGGTAAGGCTTTTCGGGGAGCGCGCTGAGATAGCCCAGGGAGACCAGCGCCCGGTTCAGGGCCGCGCCGTTGTCGGAGCAGCTGCCGGGGGCCAGAGCCACCGCTTCGGGCACATAGCCGGCGGAGCCGGAGAGGGCCGTCTGAGTCACGGGAACATCGGGCGCAAGGCCAACGCCCTCATAGTCCCCGTCCCGCAGGGAGAGCAGGGCCATGGCGGTGACCACGGCGGCAGAATCGTCGGGCAGCACCACATGGTATTGGGCCCGGGCCTTGCCGTAGGTGGTCTCGCCCACAACGGTGGCATAGCCGCTGTCCCGCAGGCTGGCCGTCAGCACCTCGGAGGCGGAGGCGGAAGCCCCGTTCACCAGAATGCAGATCTGCCGCAGGGCCTTGCCCTTGCCGTCGGAGGTGTAATATTTCACCGTGGGCTGGCTCTCGCCCGCCACGCGCTGGGAGAAGGAGAAAAAGGTCGCCCGCTCCGGCAGCAGGTCGGAGACCATGGAGCAGGCCAGGTCCAGATCGCCGCCGGGATCGTCCCGCAGGTCCAGGATCAGGCAGTCCTCCGCCGCCAGCGCGGAAAGGTCCTGCCGGAAGCGGGCGTAGCTGCCGTCTTCGTCGGAAAACCGATCCCATTTCATGTAATAAATGTGATCCTCCAGCGTCCGGCCGGTGTAATTGGGTGTTTCCAGCTGCCGCCGGGTGAGGGAGAAGGTAAGCTCCTGCTCCCCGCGCAGGACGGTCAGCTCCACCTGCGTCCCCGCCTCGCCCCGGAGCCGGGCGGAGATGCCGGACAGGGGAATGCCCATCAGGCTCTCGCCGTTGACGCGGAGCAGCAGGTCGCCGGCCAGAATGCCGGCCTCAAAGGCGCTGCCCGCCAGCGAAACATCGGCCACGGCCGCCTGCTTGCCCTGCTGGGCGATGGTCACGCCGATGCCGGCATAACCGGCGTCGCTTTTGGGAAAGGAGAGGGTATAGGTCCCGGCGGGGGAATAGAGGGTGTGGCTGTCGTAGCCGGAGAGCATTTTGCGCATGAGCCGTTCATAAAGCCCGGCGTCCTTCTGCAGGGCCTGCAGCAGCGCGCCCTCCTTCTGCCAGGCGGGGAAGACCCGGCCCAGAGGATCGTCCTCCAGACTGCTGGTCAGGCAGTTTTCCCGGATGAAATCCGAGACCTCCAGCAGGATCTCCTGCTGCGTCTCCGGCGTCAGCGCCTCGGCGGCCCGGGCGGGGAGGACAAGGCCAAGGCAGAGCGCCGCGGCCAGCAAAAGGGAAAGCAGCTTGCGTTTCATAAAGACTCCTTTTCAGCAATGAAAACCGCCGGGCGGAGACCCGCCCGGCAGACGCTTGTTCACATATGATCCGGCGCGGAAACACCGAAGGCGGAGAGGGTATTTTCGATGACGGCGGCGGTGCAGCTGCAGAGCAGGATGCGGGCGTCCCGCAGGGCGGGCTCCGCATCGCGGATGCGGCATTCCGTATAGAACTTGTGGAAGGCGGCGGCCACCTGGGTGGCGTAGCGGTTCAGGCGGGAGGGATCCCGCTGGACGGCGGCCAGACGGATCTCCTCCGGCAGGTGGGAAAGCTCCCGGATCAGCTCCAGCTCGGCAGGCTCGGTGAGCAGCGTCAGGTCGGCGGAGGAGATCTCCGTGGAGATGCCGTCCTGGGCCAGCGCCTTCAGGATGCTCTTGATGCGGGCGTGGGCATACTGAACGTAGTAGACGGGGTTGTCGCTGTCCTGCCGCACGGCCAGGCCCAGGTCAAACTCGATGGGAGAGGCGGCGGAGCGGGAATTGAAGAAGAAGCGGGCGGCGTCCACGCTGACCTCGTCCAGCAGATCGTGGAGGGCGATGGCGTTGCCGGTGCGCTTGCTCATGCGGACGGGCTGACCGTCGCGCACCAGCTGCACCAGCTGCATCAGGACGATCTCCAGCCGGTGGCTGCCGTCCAGCCCAAGGGCGTCCAGCGCGCATTTCAGCCGGGCAACATGGCCGTGGTGGTCCGCACCCCAGATGTTGATGACCCGGTCGAAGCCCCGGACCTCGAACTTGTTCCGATGGTAGGCGATGTCGGCGGCAAAGTAGGTGTAGAAGCCGTTGGCCCGGCGGAGAACGTCGTCCTTCAGCTCCAGCTTTTCGATCTCCTCATCGGTCTTGCCCTCGGCTTTATACATATTGTAAAGCAGGGCGGAGGTGCGCAGCCACAGCGCGCCCTCTTTTTCATAGGTCCAGCCGCCGTCGGTGAGCTTTTGGACGGTGTCGGCCACGAAGCCGCTCTCATGGAGGGTGCTCTCGAAGAACCACACGTCGTAATGGATCAGATAGCGTTCCAGATCCGCCTTCATGGCGGGGATATTGTGCGCCAGGCCAAACCTTGCCAGCGCCTGGCGGCGCAGGGCGTCGTCCTGATGGAGCCAGCTGTCGCCGTGCTCCTCATAAAAGAGCCTGGCCAGCGCCTTGATGTCGCTGCCGTGGTAGCCGTCCTCCGGGAAGGGAACGGCGTCCTCGCCCAGGATCAGCTGACGGTAGCGGGCGTCCAGCGAGAGGGCGAACTTATCGATCTGGTTGCCGGCGTCGTTCACATAAAACTCCCGGGTCACATCGTTGCCGGCCCGGTGGAGCACCTCCGCCAGACAGTCGCCCAAAACGCCGCCCCGGGCGTTGCCCATGTGCATGGGGCCGGTGGGGTTGGCGGAGACGAACTCCACCATGATCTTTTCCGGCTTGTCCGCCGGGGTGCAGCCATAATCCTTCCCCTCCTGGACGATGCCCTCCAGGACGGATTCAAACCAGCTGTGGGCCAGACGGAGATTGAGGAAGCCGGGACCGGCGATCTCCAGAGCGGAGAAGCAGGTGCCCTCCAGCCGGGCGTGGGCGGTGAGCGCCTCCGCGATCCTCCGGGGCGGGAGATGCAGGGCCTTGGCGTTTTGCATGGCAAAGCTGCTGGCGTAGTCGCCGTTGCGCAGATCCCGGGGGATCTCGATCTGAGGCTCGGAGAGCTGGACCTGGGGCAGGTCGCCTGCGGCTGCGGCGGAAAGATAGGCGTTCTTCAGCAACTGGGAGGCCTGCCGGATGGCGGTCTGGATAGGATTCATTGGAAAATCGCTCCTTCTTCAGCGTTTTTGATGTTCAGACTGAGATGGTTGACGCCCAGAGGGCTGCTGCCAACCTCGATGGCGTATTTCACATCCAGCGCACCGCCATCGTCGGTGAGGGTGTTTTGGATGCTGTGGGTGGAGACCACCACGGAAAGGTCGCCGTAGTCGGTGTGGTAGAGAGAAAGATGGCGCTTGCCCTTTTCAAAGACCAGCTGGGAGGGATAAAGCCCCGTGCGGATCACCCGGACGCTGTCCGGCTCCACGCGAAGGGTGGTCCGGGTGCCGGCAAGGCCGGTGAGTTCAGTCTCCTCGTAGCTGATATAGTAGCTGCCGTTTTTGCGGTAATACCGCCCGGCCGTCACCAGCGTGATGGGGTCGGCAGCGTCTTCCTCATTCTGCTGCAGACCCTTGATGGAAATGATAACATCTTTTTTCATAAAAACAAAGGATCTCCTTTGGGCAAAATCACGATAAGGCCTTCCTTTTTCGGAAAAAGAGAAGAAACCAATCACTTTACTATACCACAGAAAAGGAAAAAAGCAAAACAAAAACTGCAAAATTATTGAAAACAGAAAAGCATGGCAAAATCGTCAATTTTTTCGTAAAACATAATTGAATTTTTGTTGACTTTCTGGTATTCTTTTACCAAGAGCGGGAAAAGCTGGCTTTTCCGGGTCTGCGAGCAAGATAAGAAGAAGGAAGGGACACTATGAAGATCCAAATTACGGAAACCGTCCTGCGGGATGCGCAGCAATCGCTGATGGCGACCCGGATGCCAACGGCTGATTTCCTGCCCATCCTGGAAAAGATGGATCAGGCCGGATATTATTCGCTGGAGTGCTGGGGCGGCGCAACCTTTGACAGCTGCCTGCGCTATCTGGACGAGGATCCCTGGGAGCGGCTGCGTACCATCCGCAGCCATGTGAAGCATACAAAGCTGCAGATGCTGCTGCGGGGCCAGAATCTGCTGGGCTATAAGCATTATCCCGACGATATCGTCCGGGCCTTCGTGCGCAAAAGCGTGGAAAACGGCATCGACATCATCCGCATCTTCGATGCGCTGAACGACCTGCGCAATATCGAGGTTGCGGTGGATGAGGGCCTGAAGTGCGGCGCCCATGTGTCCGGCGCACTCTGCTATACCACCAGCCCCATCCACAATCTGGCGATGTTTGTGGAGCTGGGCCGGCAGCTGGAGAAGCTGGGCTGTCAGTCGGTCTGCATCAAGGATATGGCGGGCATCATGAGCCCTCGGGCGGCCTTTGAGCTGGTCTCCGCCCTGAAGAAGAATCTCTCCGTTCCCGTGGTGGTCCACACCCACTGCACTACCGGCACCGGCTCCATGACCCTGCTCAAGGCGGCTGAGGCGGGCGCAGATGTTTTGGACTGCGCCATCGCCAGCTTTTCCGGCGGCACCTCCCAGCCGCCCACGGAGACCATGCGCTATGTGCTGGGCGAGATGGGCTATGAGACCGGTCTGAACACGAAAACGCTCAAGGAGATTAACGACCATTTCAAGAGCGTCCGGGCCAAGGCCATTGCCGATGGACTGATGAATCCCATCGTCATGGGCACCGATCCGGACGCGCTGACCTATCAGGTCCCCGGCGGTATGCTCAGCAATCTGGTGGCCCAGCTGAAGGCGCAGAACCGGCTGGATCAGTTCCAGAACGTGCTGGAGGAGGTACCCCGGGTGCGGAAGGATCTGGGCTATCCTCCGCTGGTGACGCCCTCCTCCCAGATGGTGGGCGTTCAGGCGGCCAACAATGTTCTGGCCGGCGAGCGCTACAAGATCGTCTCCAAGGAGATCAAGGCCTATCTGAAGGGCGAATATGGCAGGGCCCCCGGAAAGATCGATCCGGAGCTGCAGAAGAAGGTCTTGGGCGACGAGCAGCCCATCACCTGCCGCTATGCCGACCTGCTGGAGCCTGCCTTTGAGAAATACCGGGCGGAGATCGGCGAGCTGGCCCGCTGCGATGAGGATGTGCTCAGCTACGCCGCCTTCCCCCAGGTGGCCGAGGCCTTCTTTGAAAGACGGAAGGCCCGGGAGGAGCAGGTGGTGCGCTACACCATCACGGAGGTGTGAGCATGACGGATCTGGTGAATATCAGCGTGGGCAATGCCGCCGTCACCGCGCTTCTGGGTTATGCTGTGGTGTTTTTGGGCATCGTGGCGCTGATGCTGGTGATCCTGCTGACCGGCAAGGTCATGCACCGGCCGAAGAAGGCCGCTCCGGCTCCGGCCCCGGCCGCGCCGGCCCCTGCGGCCCCGGCGGCCCCCGCCCCTGAGGCTCCCGGTACGGCCGGCGAGCTGAAGCTTTACGGCACGGACCCCAGAGACGCCGCCATGGTCATGGCCATCGTGGCAGATACGCTTGGCAAGCCGCTGAACGAGCTGCGGTTCATTTCGATTCGGGAGGTCAAGGAAGATGAAATACAAAGTAACGCTGAATGATAAGACCTATGAGGTAGAGGTGGAGCAGGGCCGGGCCATGATCCTGGACGAATACGAGGCCTATGCCCCCGCAGCGCCCGCCCCTGCGGCGGCTCCCGCCCCTGCCGCAGCTCCGTCTGCCGCGCCTGCCGCCCCTGCCGCGCCCCAGAATGTGGCCTCCGGCGAGGTGGTAAAGTCTCCCATGCCGGGCAACATCCTGAAGATCCCCGTCTCTCTGGGCCAGAAGGTGGAGGAGGGCCAGGTGCTGGTGCTGCTGGAGGCCATGAAGATGGAAAACGAGATCGTTTCGCCCAAGGCGGGCACCGTGGTGCAGATCCTGACCTCCAAGGGCGCTGTGGTGGAGACCAACACGCCGTTGGTGGTCATCGGATAAGGAGGGACCTATGGACATACTCGGTACCCTTCTGAAGCTTTGGAACGAATCCGGCTTTGCTGGCTTCTTTATGGAGGGCGGCTGGAAGAACCTGGTCATGATCATCATCGCCTTCGTGCTGCTCTACCTGGGCATCGTGAAGAAATTCGAGCCGCTGCTGCTTTGCGGCATCGCCTTTGGCTGTCTGCTGAGCAATCTGAGCTATTTTGTGGCTGCGGGCGGCGCCAACGCCATGTATCATCCGGAGCTTTGGGATGAATTTCTGAATGAGGCCAGCCCCTACTACCACAGCTACGGACACATATTGGCCAACGCCGGACTGCTGGATGTGTTTTATATCGGCGTCAAGGCGGGCATCTATCCCTCCCTGATCTTCATGGGCGTGGGAGCCATGACGGATTTCGGCCCCATGATCGCCAACCCCAAGAGCATGCTCATGGGCGCTTCCGCCCAGCTGGGCGTTTTCGTGGCCTTTTTCGGCGCGGTGCTGCTGGGCTTTACCGGCCCGCAGGCGGCGTCGATCGGCATTATCGGCGGCGCAGACGGCCCCACGGCCATCTATCTGTGTACCAAGCTTGCGCCGGAGCTGCTGGGCCCCATCGCCATCGCGGCCTATTCTTATATGGCGCTGATCCCGCTGATCCAGCCTCCGCTGATGAAGCTGTTCACCACGGAGGAGATGCGCCAGGTGAAGATGGAGCAGAGCCGCGAGGTCTCCAAGACGGAGAAGATCGTCTTCCCCATGGTGGTCTCGGCCTTTGTGATCCTGCTGCTGCCCTCCACCGCGCCGCTGATCGGCTGCCTGATGCTGGGCAACCTGTTCCGGGAGTGCGGCGTGACGGACCGTCTGTCCGACACCGCACAGAACGCCCTGATGAACATCATCACCATCTTCCTCTCCACCTCCGTGGGCGCGACCATGAGCGGCGAGAACTTCCTGAGCCTGGACACCATCAAGATCATCCTGCTGGGTCTGGTGGCCTTTGGAATCTCCACCGTCGGCGGCCTGCTGGGCGGCGTGGTCATGTATTACGCCTCCGGCAAGAAGATCAATCCGCTGATCGGCTCTGCCGGCGTTTCCGCCGTGCCCATGGCAGCCCGGGTCTCCCAGGATGTGGGCCGCAGGTATAATAAGACCAACTTCCTGCTGATGCATGCCATGGGTCCCAATGTGGCCGGCGTCATCGGCTCCGCCATCGCCGCGGGCTTTTTGCTCTCGGTGTTCGGCGGCTGAACCCTGGCAAAGGGTAAAACAAAGCTGCGCCTCCCCGGCTGGGGAGGCGCTTTGTGCTTGGATCCAAATTATTCCGTCGGGGCGACGGTCACATAGGGCCGCAGCCGGGCCAGAATGCCCGGGCCGATGCCGTCCACTGCCTGAAGCTCATCCACGGAGGAGAAGGGGCCGTAGGTCTCCCGGTAGGCAAGGATCCGCCGGGCCAGCGCTTCGCCAATGCCGGGAAGCGTCTCCAGCGCGGCCTGATCGGCGGTGTTCAGCTCCAGCAGCGCGTTGGACTCCTCCGAAAACTCCGGCGCGAAGGTCAAAAGGGGCGGCAGGGTGCTTCCGCCGGCAGACCGGGACGGGAGATGTCCGCCGGTGAGCCGGAAAAAGCGCAGCGCGCCCAGCCCCGCCGTCAGCAAAAGGATGCAGCACGCCAAAAGCAGCCGCCGCTTCATGGAAACGCCCCCATTTCTGAAAGAATTTTGAAAATTTTTTCCGGCCCCCGCAAGAAGGTTGCAAAGGCCCGCGGGATTTGCTAAAATAATACCACAAATAAAGTCAAAACAACACAGGGAGAGGTCGAAATGGTGAAAAAAATAATTTGTCTTCTGCTTACAGCCGTTTTGCTGGCGACGCCTGCCCTTGCGGCCGCCGCTCCCGAGCATCCGGTGGCGGCCAAGGGAGCCATTCTGTATGAGCTGAACACGGATACCGTCCTGCTGGAGCAGGACGCCGACGCCCGGCTCTACCCCGCCAGCACCACCAAGCTGATGACGGCGCTGCTGGCCATGGAATACGGCAATCCGGAGGATATCATCACCGTGCCCGCCGAGGCGGTGGACGGGCTGTTTGAGCTGGGCAGCGCCAGCTATCTGCTGGCGGGGGAGGAGATCTCCTTCATGGATCTGATGGAGTATATGCTCATCGCCTCCGGCAACGACGCGGCCAACGCCATGGCCATCCATATCTCCGGCAGCATCAGCGCCTTTGCAGACCTGATGAATAACCGGGCCCAGGAGTTGGGCTGCACCAACACCCATTTCGTCAATCCCCACGGGCTCCACGACGAGCAGCACTATACCTCCGCCCGGGATCTGCTGCGCATCGCCAAGGCCGCCATGCAGAATCCCACCATCGCCGAGATCGTGGCCAAGGACGAGGTCGTCCTGCCTATCACCAACAAGCACCCCCAGACCACCACGAAATACACCACCAACTACCTGATCTCCCGCAAGAGCACCCGGGAGTATTATTACGAGGGCGCCATCGGCATCAAAACGGGCACCACCACGCCGGCGGGGCTTTGTCTGGTGGCCGCCTGCGTCAAGGGCGATTATACCTATTACACCGTGGTCCTGGGCGCGGAGAAGGGCGAAAACGGCGAGCGGAACCAGTTTATCGAGACTGCGAAGCTTTTTGATTACGGCGCAGAAAACTTTTCCCAGCAGGTGATGCTCAGCAGCAGCGAGCCCATCGCGGAGGTGCCGGTGCGGCTGTCCAACGAGAAGGACAGCGTTGTAGTGACGCCCAGCGAGAACATCACGGCCATGCTGCCCAACGCCTTTGAGACCTCGGATCTGACCATGAAGTATACCGTAGAGGAAAGCGTGGCCGCGCCAGTGCAGGCTGGCGACGTGCTGGGCAAGCTCACCGTCTCCTATGAGGGAAAGACCTGGCAGCTGGATCTGGTGGCCTCCTCCGATGCCGCCCGTTCCACTGTTTTGTATATTCTGGATCGGATCACCGGCTTTTTTGCCAGCACCGCATTTAAGATCATCGTGGCGTCTGTCGTGGCGCTGATCGTGATCCTGGTGGTCTATGTGATCCTGGTGAACCGCCGCCGGGCCAAGCGCCGCCGCAGGAGACAGTAAACAAAAGCAGAGCATTTGCGCCGGCGCTGTGCCGGCGCTTTTCCGGAGGGAGGAAGCGCACCATGACCATGAAGCCCATTTCCGATAATTATTCCGTTACCCCCATGCGCACCGAGGTGTTCCGCCAGCTGGAGCGGGCCATCCTCAGCGGCGATCTGCCGCCGGGGACCAGCCTTACCGAGGTGAAGCTCTGCGGCGAGCTGGGCGTCTCCCGAACGCCGGTGCGGGAAGCGCTGATGCAGCTGGAGCTGGAGGGCCTTGTCAAGACCACCCACAACAAGGGCGCGGTGGTGGTGGGCATCTCCGAGCGGGATGTGGACGATATCTATACCATCCGGGTCCGCATCGAGGGCCTGGCGGCCCGGCGGGCGGCGGAAAACATCACCAAGGGAGAGCTGGAGGAGCTGCAGGAGATCGTGGAGCTGCAGGAGTTTTATGTGGGCCGGGGCGACAATCTGCAGGTCTGGAATCTGGACAACCGGTTTCACGAGCTGATCTATGAGGGCTGCCGCAGCCGGCCGCTGAAGCAGATCCTTTCCCTGTTTCACAATTACATCCAGAAGGCCCGGGAGGCCACCGTCCGGCAGGGACGGGCCGCCGCCTCCACCCAGGAGCACCGGGCGATCCTGGACGCCATTGCCCGCCACGACCCGGAGGAGGCAGAACGGCTCATGGGCGTCCATGTGCAGAATGCCAGAAACAGCTTTTTTGAGCTCATCGATTGACGGAGGCGCGGCCATGGAAGACAAGACCAATGTGATGCGGATGCTGGAGCAGGCCGGCGTGGCCTATACGCCCCACAGCTATCCCCACGGCAAGGAGGCGGTGGACGGCGTTACGGTGGCCCGGCTGCTGGGGGTGGAGCCCCAGCGGGTGTTCAAAACGCTGGTGACCCGGGGCGCCTCCGGCGGCTTCTGCGTTTTCGTGCTTCCGTCGGAGGAAACGCTGGACCTGAAAAAAGCCGCCCGGGCGGCGGGAGAAAAGAGCGTGGAGCTGCTCCCCGTGGCGGAGCTTCAGAGGATCACCGGCTATGTGCGGGGCGGATGCTCGCCCGTGGGCATGAAAAAGCAGTTTCCAACCTTTTTTGAGGAAACGGCGGTGCTGTTTGACACGATCCTTGTTTCTGCCGGACGCATCGGCGCGCAGGTGGAGGTCAATGGGGAGGCCCTTGCCGCCCTGTGCGGCGGGACCTTTGCCAGCCTGACGGCGGACTGAGCCGGAGGAGAAGCGATGATCGAAACGATCCTTTGGGATGTGGACGGCACGCTGCTGGACTTTGCCGCGGCGGAGGCTGCGGCCATTCGCCGACTGTTTGCCGAGTTTGTGCTGGGCGACTGCACGGAGGAGATGCTGCGGCGTTATTCTGCCGTTAACAAGCGCTGGTGGGAGCGGCTGGAGCGGGGCGAGGTCACCCGGCGGGAGGTTTTGGAGGGCCGCTTTCGGGAGTTTTTCGCCGCCGAGGGGCTGGATCCCGCTGGGGCGCCGGCCTTCAATGAGCGCTATCAGGTCTGCCTGGGAGATACCATCGTCTACCGGGACGACAGTCTTGCCATCGTCCGCGCCCTGCGGGGCCGGGTGCGGCAGTATGCGGTGTCCAACGGGACAGTGGTGGCCCAGGAGAAAAAACTTCGGCTGTCTGGTCTGGGCGCGCTGATGGACGGCGTGTTCCTCTCCGAGGAGCTGGGGGTGGAAAAGCCTGATCCGGCCTTTTTTGATCAGGTATTTGCCGCCATTGGCCCGGTAGACCGGCAGACCGTTCTCATCGTGGGCGATTCCCGCACCAGCGATATCCGGGGCGGCGTCAACGCCGGCATCCGCACCTGCTGGTATGCCCCGGCGGGTGGCGCGGAGACGGACGGTATGCAGGCGGATCATGTGATCCGGGATCTTCACCAGATCTTTGCGCTCCTTTGAACACAGGCGGCCCGCGGGGCCGCTTTTTTGCCAAAAAATCGTTGACATATCAACTTGAGCGGGAGTATACTTTCCCACGGAGATGATCTTATGATGGATGATATTCGGCAGTGCTTCCGGCGGATCCACCGCTGGGCGCAGTGCTATGTGCAGCGCCACACCCGGGAAACGGGCCTGACCCCTGCGCAGATCGAGGCCCTGCGGCACATCGTTTACCACCAGACCATGAGCCAGCAGGAGCTGGTGGAGGATCTGGGCATCGATAAGGCCGCCGTCACCCGCATCGTGGCGGCGCTGGAGCAGGAGGGCTATCTCTGCCGCTGTCCGGACCCCCGGGACGGCAGGGCAAAGCTGATCCATTCCACGGAAAAGGCCGTTCATATCAAGGACGATGTGGCGGCGCTGGAAAATGAATACTATGACTGGCTGCTGCAGGGGCTTTCTCCGGAGGAACGGGAGAGCTTCGAGCGGCAGCTTCGCCGGCTGATGCAGCGAGCCAGAGAGGGTCGCCGCTGCTGCTACAGCCAGATCCATGGGGAGGACGAAACGCGATGCATCTGATCGTCCGCTATGTGCGGCCCTATTTCAGACGCATGAGCCTGGGACTGGCGGTGAAGTTCACCGGCACCGTCATGGATCTGCTGCTGCCCTATATCCTGGCCCATATCATTGATGATGTGACGCCGCTGCAGGATATGGGGCTGGTGGTGCGCTGGGGCTTTGTGATGCTGCTCTGCTCCTTCCTGGCCATTGCGGGCAATGTGATCGCAAACCGCATGGCCTCCCGGGTGGCGCGGGACACCACCCGCCGCCTGCGTCACGATCTGTTCCGGAAGATCTCCTATCTTTCCAACCGGCAGATCGACGGGTTCACCGTCCCGAGCTTGGTCTCCCGCATGAGCACGGATACCTACAATATCCACCGGATGGTGGGCATGATGCAGCGCATGGGCATCCGTGCGCCCATTCTCGTGCTGGGCGGCGTTGGCATCACGCTGTTTCTGGACCCGGTGCTGGCGCTGGTGCTGACGGCCATGCTGCCCGTCATCCTGCTGATCGTTTCGGCGGTCTCCCGGAGGAGCATCCCCCTGTTTGACCGGCTGCAGCAGGCGGTGGACCGAATGGTCCGTGTGGTGCGGGAAAACGCCTCCGGCGTTCGGGTCATCAAGGCGCTGAGCAAAACGGAGGACGAAAAGGCGCATTTCGATCAGGTCAACCGGCAGGTGATGCAGGCGGAAAACAGGGCAAATAATGTGATGGCCCTCAGCAAGCCCGCCATGAACCTGACGCTGAACCTGGGGCTGGTGCTGGTGGTGCTGGTGGGCGCGGTGCGGGTAGACCGGGGGCTCAGCAGCCCGGGCGCCATCACGGCTTTTCTCACCTATTTCACCATCATTCTCAACGCCATGATGTCGGTGACGCGGGTGCTTACCATGTGGAGCAAGGCGCTGGCCTCCGCCGGACGCATCGAGGAGGTGCTGTCTGCGCCGGAGGAGCTGGAGCCGCAGGCGCTGCCCCGGCGGGACGAAACGGCACACATTGTGTTTGAAAATGTCAACTTTTCGTATAATGGAACGAAAAATAGCCTTTTCGGAATCAATTTTACCCTGAATCACGGGGAAAGTCTGGGCATCATCGGCCCCACCGGCGCGGGAAAAAGCACGCTGGCCAAGCTGCTGCTGCGGTTTTATGACGTGACGGAGGGGCAGATCCGGGTGGACGGAAGGGATGTGCGCAGCTTTGCCCTGCAGGAGCTGCGGGAAAAGTTTGGCGTGGTGTTCCAAAACGACCTGCTGTTCCGCAAATCCGTGGGCGAAAACATCCGCATCGGCCGGAGCATCTCCACGCATCGGCTGCTGCAGGCGGCGAGGGACGCGCAGGCGCTGGATTTCGTGGAGCAAGCCGGAGGCCTTGACACCCCGCTGGAGGCAAGGGGCGCGAACCTCTCCGGCGGGCAAAAGCAGCGGCTGCTCATCGCCCGGGCGCTGGCGGGACGGCCGGAGATCCTCCTGCTGGACGACAGCTCCTCCGCCCTGGATTACCGCACCGACGCCGCTCTGCGGCAGGTGATCCGGCAGGACTATGGGGATACCACCACCGTCATCATCGCCCAGCGGGTCAGCTCCGTCCGCACCTGCGACAGGATCCTGGTGCTGGAGGAGGGACGCATGGCGGGCTTCGGCGCCCATGCGCAGCTGATGGCGGACTGTCCCCTTTATCGGGAGATCAGCCGCCTGCAGATGGGGGAGGAGGACGCATGAAAGCAAAAAAGACTTCGGTGCTGCGCCGGCTGTGCGTCTACCTGCTGCAGTACAAGTGGCTGCTCCTGCTGGCGCTGGCGCTGACGGTGGGCTCCAATCTGTTTGCGCTCATCGGACCGGCCCTGTGCGGCAGGGCCATCGATCTGGCGGAAAAGGGACCGGGACAGGTGGATCTGCCCGCCGTGGGGCGCTATGCCTTGTGGATGGCGCTGTTTTATGCGGCGTCGGCGGTGATGACCTATCTGCTGAACGTTTTGATGATCGTTATTTCCCGCAAGGTCACCTATCGGATGCGGCGGGATATGTTCCGGCGGCTGGCGGAGCTGCCGGTGGGCTATTTCGACAGCCACCCTGTGGGCGATATCATCAGCCGTATCTCCTATGATACCGATACCATCAACGGCTCGCTGAGCACCGATCTGGTGCAGATCTTCGCCAGCGTCATCACGGTGGCGGGGTCGCTGATCATGATGCTGCGCATCGCGCCGAAGCTGGTGCTGATCTTTGCGGTGACGGTGCCCCTGTCCATGCTCATCACCCGGTATATCAGCAAAAAGACCCAGCCGCTGTTTCGCCTGCGGTCCCGCCGGCTGGGGGAGCTCAACGGCTTTGCGGAGGAGATGATCTCCGGCCAGAAGACGCTGAAGGCCTACTGTCAGGAGGAAAATACCCTTTCCGAGCTGGATGAATACAACGAGCGGGCCGTGGAGGCCTATTATCAGGCGGAATATCATGTGGCGGGCATGGGACCCTCCACCAACTTTATCAATAACCTTTCGCTGACGCTGATCTCCGTCTTTGGGGCCATGATGTATATGGCCGGGGGCATCACCGTGGGCAATATCAGCTCCTTCGTGCTCTACAGCCGAAAGTTCAGCGGCCCCATCCGGGAGGTGGCGGACATTTTCAACGAGCTGCAGTCCTCTGTGGCGGCGGCGGAACGGGTCTTCCGCATCATGGACGAGCAGCCGGAGCCGCCGGATCCGGAGGGCGCGCTGCCGCTGGTCCCGGTGGAGGGAGCGGTGGATCTGGAGCATGTGTCCTTTGGCTACACGCCGGAGCGGACGGTGCTCCACGATCTGAGCCTGCAGGTGCAGCCGGGGCGGCTCATCGCCATCGTCGGCCCCACTGGCGCGGGCAAGACCACGCTGATCAATCTGCTGATGCGCTTTTATGATATGGACGGCGGGAAAATGCGCGTGGACGGAAGAGACTGCGCCGGCATCACCCGGAGCAGCCTGCGGCTGGCCTATTCCATGGTGCTGCAGGATACCTGGCTGTTTTATGGCAGCATTTATGACAACATTGCCTATGGCCGGCCCTCCGCCACCCGGGAGGAGGTGGAGGCAGCCGCCCGGGCGGCCCATATCGACGGCTTTATCCGCAGCCTGCCCCAGGGCTACGACACGATCCTCACCGACGATGCGGCCAACATTTCCAAGGGCCAGAAGCAGCTTTTGACCATTGCCCGGGCCATGCTGATGGACAGCCCCATGCTGATCTTGGACGAGGCCACCTCCAATGTGGACACCCGCACGGAGCTGCTGGTGCAGCAGGCCATGCGGGAGCTGATGCTGGACAAGACCTGCTTTGTGGTGGCCCACCGGCTTTCTACCGTGCGCCATGCCGACCGGATCCTTGTGGTGCGGGGCGGCGACATCGTGGAATCCGGCGTTCATGAGGAGCTGATGGCCAAACGGGGCTTTTATTGGGAGCTGCATCAGGCGCAGTTTGCATGATTTGGGCGCTTTCCGCCAAAACTACCCCCAGGGAGGCGGGAGCATGATCTGGATCGCTTGTGAAAATCCATGGGATGAGCGCTGGCTGCGCCGGCTGCTGCGGCAGCGGGGACTGGATGCGGCGGTGGGCGCGGGAGGGAGCTGTCAGGTGCGCATCGATCGGCAGGGAAGCGTTTGCTGCCGGGGACAGGTGATCACCTGCGGCCTGGACCGGCGGGCCACGGTGACGGCCTCGTCTCTTTTGCAGAGGGGCGGCATGGCGGCGCTGCAGCGGGAGATGCGGACGCTGGACGGACGGCTACTACAGCCGCGGGAGCTTTCGCTGGAAGGCCTGCCGGGAACGATGACCCAGCGGATCACTGGGGCGGGACTGCTGCTTTTGCTGGGTGCGGAGACGGAATGAACGAAAAAGCCACGAAAACCGTGGCTTTTTTCTGCTTTTTTGGGCGTTATTTTGGGAAAAGCACTTGCAATTTGCCGGGAAACGCGATAAAATTATTTCAAAATAAAGTTGCGGGTGTCATTGCCCGTCCCCAAAAGGCCATGTCCTTTTCTGCGCTCCTCCGAATATGACCGGCACTGCCGATGACATAATATTATAATAGTAAAGGAGAAAAAACACATGAAAAGCAAAAAAGTGCGTTGCTTTTGAGCTTTACCTCCCTGCTCATCTGCCTCGCAATGCTGGTCGGCTCCACCTTCGCCTGGTTCACCGATACGGCGACCACGGGGGTGAACAAGATCGTTTCCGGTACGCTGGATGTGGATATCGTTGATTCATCGAAATAAAACTATCCTTCTCTTGTTGGCCAACAGCTGAAGTGGCAGGCCAAGGATGAACGCGAGCAAGACGCAATTTTCTGGGAGCCCGGATGCACCTATTATCTTCAGCCGTTTTCTATTAAAAGCAACGGCAATTTAGCGCTCAAATATAAGGTCGTCGTGAATGGGCATTACCGGAGACAATGAGCTTCTGGATGTCTTAGAGTTCGGTTATTACTATCTGTCCCCCAATTTCGGAGGTAAAAAGCCTTTAAGTGAATTGGCCGGCAGCCTTAAAGCAACTGCTGGCACAGCCCCGATCTATATTTATGCGCATATGAAGGAGGAAGCCGGCAACGACTATCAGAGCCTGACGCTGGACGGCATCGGCATCACCGTCTACGCCACGCAGGATACTGTTGAGAACGACAGCTTTGATGATCAGTATGATAAGGACGCACCCTTCCCCACTCCGGTGGATGCCACTGTGACGAGTGCAGAGGACATCAAAGCTGCAATGGAAAAGGGCAAGGCCGCAGGAGCGCCGGTGAAGGTGACCTTGAGTCAGGATGTGAGCGGTGTTGATCTCAATGGCGGCAATGTAACTGTAGATGTTGCGGATAAAAAATTGACGCTGGAAAATAGTGTTATTTCCGAGGGCGAGGTTACGATCAACGGCAATGCGGAAAGCAAGCTTGGAAATGCGAAGGTAACTGTGGAGGGCGCCGGTAAGCTTACGATGGGTATTGGGCTGACTGGAGCGAATGCTTATCAGTGGGGTTCTTTTACGGTAAAGGACGGCGGCACCTTGAATGTTACCGGCGGAACAAATACTAATGAGGGATTTCAGGGAAAGCTTATAACAGCAACGGGCGAAAACACTACGGTAAATATTAGCGGCGGAACCTTTGAATCGAGCGGAAGCCAATTCAAATCCGTTGAAGCTCAAAATGGTGCTGTTGTGAATGTGACGGGCGGCACATTTAGCTCCAGCGGTGCAAAGAGCGTGGTGTTTTATGCTGATGGCGGAACGATCATTATCTCTGATTGCAAGGTGTGGGTTAACGGAAATATCTTCCAAACCGAAAATGATGGGCAAATCGTGGTTACTGGCGGAACATTTTCTCAGAACCCCAGCGCTTATGTTGATTTGAACAATTATAATGTGACTGAGACCGGTTCCTACTATACGGTTACCGCAAAGTAAAACCCTCAACGCACTTTCCCCCGGCGGCTTTGCCGCCGGGGGTTTGTATTCTGCCCTACTGCTTTGCGGGGCGGAGCAGCTTGAGGATCAGGTCGGCGGGGATCACGGAGAGGGACAGCAGCAGGATCTGCCCCAGCATGGGGAGGGGGAGGGGCTGCGTCCGGAAGACGACGCCGCCGAAATAAAGCAGCGCCAGCTGCACCAGTCCCGCCAGAGCGATGATGCCCAGAAAGGCCCGGTTGCGCAGCAGACCGGAGAGCAGCTCCGGCCCTTCCTTTCTGGCGCAAAAGGCCGCCGCCAGCCCGGAAAAGACAAACAGGGCGAAAAACGCGGAAAGAAACAGACCGTTTTCCCAATGAAACAGCCGCCGGAACAGGGGCAGCCGGAGAAACGCTGCGCAGAGGGCCGTCAGATAAAGACAGAGCCCGCCGATCTGCCGGGCCATGTCCCGGGTCAGCACAGGCGCGTCCCGGGGGAGCGGCGGACGGCGCATATATTGCTCCATGGGCGGCTCGCCGGCAAAGGCCAGCCCCGCCAGCGTGTCCATGATCATGTTGATCCAGAGCATCTGGATCACGGTGACGGGGGTCTCCACCCCCAAAAACGGCCCCAGCACGGAGACGGCCACGGCGGTGAAGTTCAGCGTGAGCTGAAACACCAGAAACCGCTGGATGCTGTGGAAGATCGTCCGGCCGAAGAGGATGGCCTTTTCGATGGAGGAGATGTTGTCGTCCAGAATGATGATGTCGCCGGCGTCCTTGGCCACGCGGGTGCCGCTGCCCATAGCAAAGCCCACGTCCGCCAGCCGCAGGGCCGGAGCGTCGTTGATGCCGTCGCCGGTCATGCCCACCACATGGCCCGCATTCTGCGCGATGCGCACCAGACGGCTCTTGTCCGTGGGCAGCGCCCGGGCCACCACCCGCAGAGAGGGCAGCTGCTCCGCGATCTGCCGGTCGGTCATCTGGGAAAGCTCCCGGGAGGTGAGCACCGTTCCGCCGCCCCGCAGAAGCCCTGCGCCCGAAGCGATGGCCCGGGCGGTTTCCGGGCTGTCGCCGGTGACCATCACCACCTGGACGCCGGCGCTTTGGATCTGCCGCACGGCGGCGGAGGCCTCCGGCCGCAGACTGTCGCGGATCAGCGCCAGCGCCAACAGCGTCAGCCCGTCCTCCTCTGCGCCCCCGGCGGCGCAGAGACAGAGCACCCGCATCCCTTGGGCCGCTTCCCTTTGCCACAGGGCGGAGAGGGCGGCGGAGCTCAGGGGCTGGGGGCCGTCCTGGCCCAAAAGCTGTCTGCAGCGGGGCAGCAGAAGCTCCGGCGCACCCTTGAGATAGCAGGGAAAGCTTCCCTCCGCTACCGAGGCCGCCGCGTATTTTCGGGCGGAATCAAAGGGCTGATAGCGCAGCCGCCGGGCCTGGACCGGCTCCCGTCCCGCCAGATCCAAAAGCGCCCGGTCGGTGGCGTTGCCGCCGGTGGGACCGTGAGCGCTCCAGGCGGCGGAGGAGTTCAGCAGACAGCATTCCCGGACGGCCTGCCAAAGCGCCGGCAGCTGCCGCAGGGCCTTGGGCGTAAGCCGCCGTCCATCGCCCAGCAAAAGCCCCTCCACCGTCAGCCGGCCCCGGGTGAGGGTGCCGGTCTTGTCGGTAAACAAAAGATCCAGGCTGCCCGCCGTTTCGATGCCGGTGAGCTTGCGCACCATGACGCCGCTTTTCTGCATTCGCAGCATGCTGCGGGAGAGCACCACGGTGATCATCATGGGCAGACCCTCCGGAACGGCCACGATGATGACGCTGATGGCCAGCGTTGCGGCGTGGAGCAGCAGCTCCAGCACCGTGGGCAGATGGGAAAGCTGGGCCAGCATCAGCGAGGGAACGAAGGCGTTTGCAATGACGATCTGGTGGAACAGGTCTGCCAGCGCCACCAGCAGCGCCGCGCCGTAGCCCAGCCGGCTCATGGCGCGGGCCAGCCTGCCCAGCCGAAGCTTCAGGGGGCTTTCCCGGGGCTGCTCCTGCAGGGAGAGGGCCATGCTGCCGAAGAGCGTGTGTTCGCCGGTGCGCAGCACCTGCATCATGCCATCCCCGGCGGCAACGCTTGCGCCGCGCAGCAGCAGGTGCGGGCTTGCAGGATCCCAGCGCTCCGGCTCCTCCGGCGGAGCGGGCTGCTTGCAGATCTCGCGGCTCTCGCCGGTCAGGGCAGACTGGTCGCAAAGGAGCTCGCCCCGGACCAGAACGCCGTCGGCGGGGATGCCCTCTCCCGCCTCCAGCAGCACCAGATCGCCCACCACCAGCTCCTCCGCCGGGATCTCCTGCAAAAGCGCCTCCCGCCGCACCCGGCAGGTGATCCGTGCGGCCTCCTGCTGCAGCCGGAGAAAGGCGTTTTCGCTGCTGGATTCGGAAAGCGTTGAGATCAGTGCCGCCGCGAAGACCGCCAGCGCGATGCCCGCCGTCTCGAACCAGCCCTCGCCCCGAAATAAAAAGAGCATATTCACCGCCAGGGCGATGAGCAGTATTTTAATGATCGGGTCGCTGAGATTTTCCAAAAGCCGGAGAAAAAAGCCCTTGCCCCGGGGCTGGGGCAGGGCGTTGCTGCCGTGGGCCGCCCGGGCGGCCTCCACCTCCGGCAGGCGCAGGCCGGTGGCCTGATTGGTTTCCATAGCATCACGCTCCCAGTGCAGTTTGGTACAAGCCTATGCACCGGAGGGACGGGGTATGACAAGCCTTTTTTGGCATAAGCGCGCCTGCAAATGCATAGGCTGGACCAGCAGAATTGCAGGGGAGCGTGGACAGCGTGACAGAGAACATGGAGGACCGGGCCTGTGAGCTGGGCAATTATATCGTGGAGCAGCGGGCCACCGTTCGGGCGGCGGCCAAACGGTTTGGCCTGAGCAAATCCAGCGTGCATAAGGATGTGACGGCCCGGCTTTATGCCATCGATCGGAGCCTGTATGTGCAGGTGCGGGCCGTTTTGGAGGAAAATAAGCGGGAGCGTCATCTCCGCGGCGGGCAGGCCACAAGGGAAAAATACCGAAAGCTGCACGAGGGAGAGGGCCAGCGGTGAGCGTGGGGCCTGCCCGCCGGGGCGGCGGCGAGTGCCGCCGTCATGCCGCAGGGAGCCGCTTTGTGCGGCGAGCGAGGCGGTAAAATGCAAAGGGGTCCCCGCAAAACCTGTTTTGCGGGGAAACGGGCAGGCCACGCGGGAAAAATACCGAAAGCTGCACGAGAAAGAGGGCCAGCGGTGAGCGTGGGGCCGAACAGGGAAAAGACAGAAGAAAAAAGGCTCCCCCGGCGGGGAAGCCTTGTGCAGCGAAAAAAACAATGCTCAGCGCAGCAGCGCGAGATAGGTCTCCGGGGCGTCTACATTGCCTACGGCGGAGAAGGACAGCTGGCTGAAGTCCAGCACCTGCCGGGCCAGCGACTGCACATCCTCCCGGGTGACCGCTTCCAGCAGCGCCGCCGTCTCCCGGGGGGAGAGATAGCTGCCATAGGTCATCTCGCTGCGGGCCAGCGCCGACATTCGGGTGCTGGTGCTTTCCAGACCCATGAGCAGAGAGGTCTTCAGCTGCTCCTTGGCGCGGACAAGCTCGTCCTGGGTGACGCCCTCCTCCCGGAGCAGCAGAAGCTCCTCCCGGATCATGCTGAGCGCGTCGTGCTGCATTTCCCGGCCCAGAGCCACATAAACGCCCAAAACTCCGGCGGAGGCATACAGGCTGGTATAGCTGTAGATGGAATAGCACAGGCCGGAGCGTTCCCTTACCCGCTGAAACAGGCGGCTGCTCATCCCCGCGCCAAGAATGTTGTTCAGCACGGCCAGGGGATAGCGCCGGGGGTCGGCGGCAGAGACGGAGGGGAAGGCCAGCAGAAGATGGTTCTGCTCGATCTCCTTTTTTTTGACCACGGCGGCCTTCTGGTAACGGGCGGAGGGCAGAAGGCTCCGCTGCCCGGAGGGCATGGCGGAAAAGAGACTGCAGACTGCCTGCAGATCCTTCTCGGTAAAGCTTCCGGAAAGAGTCACGATGGTGTTTTCCGCCACATAATGTGTCCGGTGGTACCGGGCCATGGCGGCATGGTCGATGCCGGCCAGCGTTTTGTCATAGCCCAGGATGGGCCTGCCCAGGGGCTGGCCGGGGAAGCAGGCAGAGGAAAGGATCTCCGAGACCAGATCCTCGGGAGAATCCTCATACATACCGATCTCCTCCAGCACAACGCCCCGCTCCAGCTCCAGCTCCCGCTGGGCAAAGACGGAATGCAGCACCATATCGCACAAAAGGTCTGCCGCCGTCTGCACATGGGTGTCCAGCGTGCGGGCGTAAAAGCAGGTATGCTCCTTGGTGGTAAAAGCGTTCACCTGTCCGCCGATCACATCAAAGGCCTGGGCCAGCTGGGCGGCGGTGCGGGTCTCCGTCCCCTTGAAGAGCATATGCTCGATGAAATGGGCCATGCCGGCCAGCTCGTCCGGCTCATGGCAGCTGCCGTTTTCCACCCAGACGCCGATGGCGCAGGAGCGGACGTGGTCCAGCGGCTCATAGATCACCCGGACGCCGTTGGGAAGAAGCTTTTTTTCTACCATAACAGGAGTCATCCTTTCTGCAGGGCGGGCAGAACCCGCCAAATTCCATAGGGATCAGGGAAATGCGTGGGCAGGAGAGGCGCTTTCGGCGATGTTCGGGAAGAGCAGATCCTTGCCGTCGAAGCGCACGGTCTCGCCGTAGCTGTATTCCAGTCCGAGGGTATCGATAACGGACAGGTCAAATTGAAGCGTTTGATCCTTTTCCAGCCGGATGGCGAGGGGCTGGTCCTCCGGGAAGGACAGCAGCGCCGTTTGATAATCCATGGCGGATTCGACGGTCAGATCGCCATCGTAGAGGACGGCGCCGTCCAGCGTAACGGTGTAGCGGGCGGAAACAGGCCACTGCTTGTCCAGCGGAAGAAAGAGCTGGAGCTGCAGGGTGTTGTCGGCGGGGGAGGAGAAGGTCGTGCTGCCGTTCTGGGCGGAGATGGAGACCAGACTGTAAAGACTGTTGCCCAGCGTGGGCACATAACCGCTCAGTGCCAGATCCACGCCGGCATAATCCCAGGGGGACTGCTGCAGGGTGCCGTCGGCCAGCTTGAGCCGCAGGCACATCTGCAGGCTTCCGGAAGCATCGCCCAGAGGCAGAATGATGGTGTCCCGGGCGTCCGGATAGGCGCTGCTCCAGTCAGTCTGAGCTTCCTGCTCTGCGCCGGCGCCGTCGGTCCACTTCAGCAGAAACTGCGCCTGCGTATCCGGCGAAACGGTCTTCAGTCCGGCGGAGAGGTCGACCGAAATGGTGTATGCGCCGGCGTCCAGGGCGCGGACGGTGGCCTGCATGCTGCTCACCGGGTTGTCCTGGGTCTCCAAAATGGAGAGGACGGTATCGCGCAGAGAGCTGCTCTGGCTGCTGACGGAGCTTTCCAATATGGAAAGCCGGCTCTGCAGGCTGGAGAGCTGAGCCTGCAGGCTCTGCAGCGCGCGGCTTTGCGCTCTGGGGATCAGGATCAGCGCCAGCACAAGGCCGCAGGCTGCCGCCGCAGCGGCAATGCGCGTCCAGAGAGGGAAGGGCTTCTTTTCCGAAGGGCGGGGCTGCTGGCTGTATTGCTGCAGAAGGGCCTCCAGCCGCTGCTCTGCCTCCGGCGAGAGCTGTGCGCCGGGCGTTTCGCCGCCCTCGGCGGCGTTTTCCGAGGAGGGCGCTTCCTCCTCCAGGCCAAGCAGCGTCCCCAGCCGCACATGAAACAGACGGCTCATGAGGATCAGGGTGTCCAGCTCCGGTACGCCGCCGTCGCCCTCCCATTTGCTCACCGCCTGCCGGGAAACATGCAGCGCTTCGCCCAGAGCCTCCTGGCTCAGCCCCGCTTCCTTTCGGAAGGATTGAATTCGTTGTCCTAAAGTCATCATGATTTCGCATCTCCTTTTCTCAGGCTGGCTGTAGCGTAGCAAAAACCGGAGAAAATGGCCACCAAATTGGCGTTTCGATTTGTCAACGCTCCGTTGACAGGCGAAATTTTTGAAAAATAGGCAGGCGTTTGCCTGCCTATAAGAAGTTTGTGAGAGAAAAGAAGGGATTATTCGCCCTTTTCAGCCATTTCCTTCAGCGCCTGCTTGCGGGAGAGGTTGATGCGGCCCTTCTCATCGATCTCGATGACCTTGCACCAGGTCTCGTCGCCGATATTCAGAACATCCTCCACCTTTTCCACAAAGCGATTGTCCAGCTGATTGATGCGGATCAGGCCCTCCTTGCCGGGAGCGATCTCCACGAAGGCGCCGAAGTTCATGATGCGGGTGACCTTGCCGTAGAACAGATCGCCCACCTCGGGATCCTTGGCGATGGCCTCGATCATCTGACGGGCCTTTTCGCCATCGGCGGCGTTGACCGCCGCGATGCAGACGGTGCCGTCGTCCTCGATGTCGATCTTGGTGTTGGTCTCGGCGGTGATCTTCTGGATGACCGCGCCGCCCTTGCCAATGACCTCGCGGATCTTATCGGGATTGATGGTGATCTTCAGCATCTTGGGGGCAAAGGGACTGACCTCGGGACGGGGCGCGGGGATGGCCTTCAGAATGATCTCGTCCAGAATGTCCAGACGGGCGTTGCGGGTCTTTTCAAAGGCTTCCTCGATGATCTCGTAGGTGAGGCCGTCGTTTTTGATGTCTACCTGAATGGCGGTGATGCCCTTCTTGGTGCCGCCCACCTTGAAGTCCATGTCGCCGAAGAAGTCTTCGATGCCCTGGATGTCGGTGAAGGTGATATGACGGTCGCCCTCAGTGACCAGACCGCAGGAGATGCCCGCCACAGGGGCCTTGATGGGAACGCCGGCGTCCATCAGCGCCAGCGTGCTGCCGCAGATGGAACCCTGAGAGGTGGAGCCGTTGGAGGAAAGGACCTCGCTCACCAGACGCAGGGAATAGGGGAACTCCTCTTCAGAGGGGATCACGGGCAGCAGGGCCTTTTCCGCCAGTGCGCCGTGGCCGATCTCCCGGCGGCCGGGGCTGCGGGAGGGCCGGGCCTCGCCAACGCTGTAGCTGGGGAAGTTGTAATGGTGCATAAAGCGCTTGCCGGTCTCTTCAAAGGTGGTGTCCAGCTCCTGGGCGTCCCGCAGAGTGCCCAGCGTGCAGATGGTCAGCACCTGCGTCTGGCCGCGGGTGAACATGCCGCTGCCGTGGACGCGGGGGATCAGACCCACCTCGGCGGCCAGCGGACGGACCTCCGTCAGGCTGCGGCCGTCCACGCGCTTGCCCTCGTCCAGGATCAGGCGGCGGACCACATATTTCTGCAGCTTATACATGCATTCGCCGATCTGAGCGGCGCTGTCGGGATATTCTGCGGCGAAATGCTCGGTCACATCGGCGGTGATGGCATCGATGCGGGCGTCGCGGACGGTCTTGTCGTCGGTATCCACGGCTTCCTTGACGGCGGTCATAGCATAGCCCTTGACGGCCTCAAACAGCTCCTCGGAGACCTTCATGCTGGGATAAACGGCGGGCTCCTTAAAGTTTTCCGCCTTGATGTTGCGGATGAACTGGATCAGCTCCTGAATGACGGCGTGGCCGCGCTTGATGGCCTCCAGCATCATATCGTTGGGGAACTCGTCGGCGCCAGCTTCGATCATGACGACCTTTTCCATGCTGCCGGCCACGGTCAGATGCAGCTGAGAGCGCTTATACTGATCGCTGTTGGGGCAGACGATATAGCTCTCCTCGGGGGTGTAGCCCATCTGGACTCCGGCAATGGGGCCCTTCCAGGGGATATCGGAGACGGACAGAGCGATGGAAGCGCCCAGCATGGCGGCCACCTCGGGAGATTCGTTGTAATCCACGCTCATGACCGTGCAGTTGACGCAAACATCGTTGCGCATATCAGAGGGGAAGAAGGGACGGATCTGGCGGTCGATCATTCGGGAGGCCAGGATCGCCCGCTCGCCGGGACGGCCCTCGCGGCGCATAAAGCTGCCGGGGATGCGGCCCACGGCGTAGAGCTTTTCTTCAAAGTCAACGCTCAGGGGGAAGAAGTCGATGCCATCGCGGGGGGCTTTGGCCATGGTGACGCAGGTGAGGACGGTCGTGTCGCCGAAGGAGACCAGGGCCGCACCGTTGGCCAGACCGGCCATCTTGCCCAGCTCTACCTTGAGCCTGCGGCCGCCCAGCATGGTCTCATAAACGCGGTAGTTGGGGAAGGTTGCATGCTTTACCATTTCAGGGATCCACCTTTCTTAATATATAATGTGTGGGTTCCCGAGGCGGCTCTTAGCATTTGAAGCAGGGCGGAGACGGCGCTCTGCGCTCCTTCAACTGCTAAAAGGCTCGTCCGGGAAGCGGGGGCGGGATTGCACAGAAGGGGGACGCTTCCGTCCCCCTTCCAGGCTTTGGCTTACTTGCGCAGGTTGTTTGCGGCGACGGCGGCACGGTAGCGCTCGATGTCCTTCCGCTGGAGATAGTCCAGCAGACGGCGGCGCTGGCCGACCATCTTCAGCAGGCCGCGCTGGCTGTGCTTGTCATTGCGATGCACCTTCAGATGCTCATTCAGCTCGTTGATGCGGGCGGTGAGAATGGCGATCTGGACCTCGGGAGAACCGGTGTCGGTCTCATGCAGGCGGTGGCTCTCGATGACCTGGGTCTTGGCTTCCTTGAGAATCATGGGGATATTCCTCCTTAAAATAAATCGTCCGGAGGGCTGAGTGGCGGTGTGAGGAATGTGGCGGCCGGGGCCGCAGCGGGCCGGCCACTAAGCGCCTGGACATGCAAGGCTATCATAACACAGCTTTCCGCAAAAGTAAAGAAAAATGTGGCGGCGCAGCGCCGGAAAGCGAAGGAAAGGTAACAGAGCTGTAACAGTCAATGGATATTATGAACAAAGTGACGGGATAGTTATTGCACAAATCGCTGAAATAGTAAATGGGGACAGGGGAAATCCGCAAGGCATGATTGATTTTTACTGAAAGCTGTGATAAAGTTATCAACAATAAAGGGCGAGAGCCCAAACGAACGAAAAGGAGAGACACCCATGAAGAAGTATATCGCTCTGCTGCTGGCGGCGATGATGGTTCTGGCGTGTGTGGCCGGCTGCGGCAACAACAATACCGAGCAGCCCGACAACACCGACCAGCCCAGCAACACCGACCCGACTCCCACGCCTGCTGACCCCACGACTCCGGACAATTCCGAAGCCAAGGTCGGCCCCGATGGTCGTGAATATGCGGATGAGCAGGTCTATCGCTCTGTTTATTCCACTGAAGTCACGACCATGAACTACCTGATCTCCGGTTCCACCTATGAGCTGGTGGTCGGCGCCAACACCATTGATTCCCTGGTGGAGAACGACAGCTACGGCAACATCGTTCCCTGCGCTGCGGAGTCCTGGGAAGACGAACTGGAGACCTACACCGTGGAGAGCACCGATGCGGACGGCAATCCCATCAATGTGGAAGTCCAGGGCCAGAAGTGGACCTTCCATCTGCGCGAGGGTCAGTATTGGTATGACGCCGCTGGCAACCAGAAGGATCCCGTCACGGCTCACGACTATGTGGCCGCTGCCCGCTATATGTGCGATTCCGCCATGGACTGCGGCAACAGCTATCTGATGGACGGCTGGGTCATCAATGCGTCAGAGTTGCTGGAATACACTGCCGCCAAGCTGGTGGCCGTGGATAAAGGCTCTGAGACCTGGGGCAAGGACGAAAACGGCGAAGTCATCTGCGATGATTACGTCGTTGAGAACGGCGTTGTTTACACCGTCATCTGGACCGATGACGGCAAGGTCGAGACCTATGAGGAGTATCCCGAGGTCAAGCCCGAGGAACTGGGCGTTGAGGCTCTGGACGATTACACCCTGGTGTATCACCTGGTCAAGCCCCGTCCTTACTTCCTGACCGCCCTGCAGTTTGGTACCTATTGGCCCGCTCCCGCTTCTCTGCTGAACGAGCTGGGCGAAAACTACGCTCTGGACAATCAGAGCATGTGGTTCAACGGCGCTTACATTCTGGAGACCTTCAATCCCCAGGAAAAGCGCATCTATGTTAAGAATGAGAACAACTGGGATGCGGAGCATGTCTACATCGAGCGCATCGAACAGACCTACAACACCGAGGCTGCCACGCTGGAGACCGAGCTCTTCCTGCGCGGCGAGGTCGATGGCTGCAGCATCGGCTCCGATATCGTCAACGACTGGCTGTCTGATCCCGAAAAGTCTCAAATGATCTGCACCAGCCGCGTGATCGGCGATTATTCTTACTTCTTCGGCTTTTGCTTCGAGCCCAAGTTCGATGCTGAGTATGAACCCGAGAACTGGGTCAAGGCTGTCAACAACGAAAACTTCCGCAAGGCCATCTTCCACGGCCTGAACCGTGAACAGTATACCGCTGCCCGTTTCCCGGGCGATGATGCTCAGATGCACCTGATCAACACTGTCACGCCCAAGGGCTTCGCCGTGAACGACGGCAAGGACTATGTCAACTACGGCGCTCTGGCCAAGTACACCGAGACCGAGAGCTTCAACGAGTCTGAGGCCATCAAGTACCGCGATCTGGCCAAGACTGAACTGGAAGCCGCCGGCGCAACCTTCCCAATCAAGGCTCCTGTGAACTATCTGCCCTCCAGCTCTGCCTGGGGCAATGCCTCCGTCCTGCTGGAGCAGCAGCTGGAAGGCCTGCTGGGTTCTGACTTTATTGACATCATTGTTCTCGAATATGCCGGTAACTCCTTCCTGAACGAGACCCGCCGCAACGGCAACTATGCGCTGCAGGAGCTGAACTGGGGTGCCGACTTCATGGATCCTGAAACCTGGGCCGATCCCTTCGATCGTGAGAACAACTATAACTTCTTCTGCCACGATACCGACACCTACAGAGTCTTCCAGGATACCAAGACCGATGAGACCAATGCTCTGATCGATGAGTATTACGCGCTGGTCGACCATGCCCGCGAGTGCGTCACCGATATGGACGAGCGCTATGAGGCCTTCGCCGCTGCAGAAGCCTTCTATCTGGACCATGCTATCGTGATTCCCATGTTCATTGGCGGCGGCTCTTACCAGGCCACCAAGCTGAACTCCTTCGAGGGCCAGTTCGCCATGATGGGCCAGTCCTCCAGCCGTTATAAGGGCCAGCATGTCTATAAGACTGCTATGTCTCAGGATATGTATGACGCGCAGCTTGCGGCTTGGAATGAGGCTCTGAGCCAGAACTGATCTGACCGATGATCCAATAATCGCTGGGGCACGCAAGTGCCCCAGCATTCCTGCGAAACAACCGGAAAGCGGCTCTGCTCTGTTTTTTCGGAGCGGGGCCGGTTCAAATTTCCGAACGCTTTCCCCGAATCCTGCCGGCGGTCGCCCGTCGATCCAACAGGAAGAAATAAAGGAGATACAACGTGTTAAAATACTCGATCAAGCGCCTTCTCCGGTCGCTGCTGACGCTGGTGATCCTGATCGCGGTCATCTTCGCGCTGCTGCGCTTCATGCCAGAGGAAGGCTACTTCAATAACTACGAAAAGCTTTCTCCGGTCCAGATCAAGGTGGGCCTGGAAAAAATGGGTCTGAACGACCCGCTGTATGAGCAGGTCTTCCGGTTCATCCGCAATCTGCTGAAGGGCGATCTCGGCATTTCCTATCGCTATCGCGTGAACGCACCCATTTCCGGTATTATCGCGTCCAAAATGGGCATCTCCATGAAGGTGGGCTTGATCTCCATGGCGGTGAGCCTGCCGCTGGGTATGATCCTGGGCGTCCTGATGGCGCGCAGCAAGGGCCGCTTTATGGACAAGCTGGGCAACGCCTATATCGTCTTTATCCAGGCCGTTCCCAACGCCGTTTACTTCATCTTCATCCAGCTCTACGGCTCCACCTGGCTGAACGTGAGCATGCTGTATAAGGAGGATCAATGGTCCTCGCTGATCCTGCCTGTGATCTCCCTGGCTCTGCCCTCCATCTCCAGCTATGCCATGTGGCTGCGCCGGTATATGGTGGACGAGACCAATAAGGATTACATCAAGCTGGCCCGGGCCAAGGGCGTTCCCAATTCCGCCATCTGGTTCCGCCATGTGTTTCGCAACTCTGTGGTGCCCATGGTCAACCTGATCCCCGGCTCCATCCTGCTGACCATCTCCGGCTCCATTTATACCGAGTCTCTCTATTCCATTCCCGGTATGGGCGGCTTGCTGGTGGATGTCATCAAGCGGCAGGATAACAACATGGTGCTGGCGCTGATCGTGATCTTTGCCAGCCTGAGCATCGTCGGCCTGCTGTTGGGCGATATTCTGATGGGCATCGTGGATCCCCGCATCAGCTTTTCCAAGAAGGAGGGAGCCAGATGAGCAAGTATTCTCCCAAAAACAAGATCAGCGGAAAGCTGGAAGAGGGCATCACGCAGCAGACCATGGCCGCGACGCTTGCGGACAAGGACGATCTGACCCCGGAGGAGATCAAGCTGCTGCCTGCTTCGGAGTTTGAACTCGCTTCCTACGATGAGGCTGCCGCAGAGCGCACTGGCTATTCCAACTATTCCTATTGGAAGTCCACCGTTATCATGTTCTTCAAGAACAAGGTGGCAGTGGCCATGCTGATCGTTATGCTTGCACTGATGATCTTTACCTTCATCCAGCCCCTGCTGCCCAACCAGTTTGACCCCAATACGGTCAATTATTACGATCCCAAGGCTGTCTGGCTCACTGTGGCGGAGGATTCCAAGGTCACGCTCACCGGCGTCCGGCAGACCAGCAAGGGCTATCCTGTGGAGATTCCCGATGGGATGACGCTGGCCTATGTGCGGGTGGCGGATTCCTGGGGCACGCCCCGATTCTTCTGCCAGGGCGACGATAAGGTCGCCAGCGAGCTGACCGGTGCGCTTTCTCCCAAGAATCAGGGTTGGTATTATGTCCTGGTGCCCACGGCGACGCCTTATCTCTATATCACCTCCGAGGACGGCAAGGAAACTACCTATCAGCAGGCTGTCTGGATCACACTGGGCATGACCAACAGCGGCATGGGTGCCTATTTCTCCAGCTCCAAGCAGACTGATGGCGACCTGATCGAAAATGTTCCCGCCGGAACAGTCCTGACCTACCTGCAGATGCCGGAGGACTGGGGCAAGCCCAATGTCATCGGCTCCGGTATGCTCAACGGCTCTGCAAAGGCGCCTGTAGAGTTTACCCATCTGGAGGACAACTGGTATTATGCCTTCGTTCCTGAGGATCAGGTCAAGCTGACGATTTCCTCTGAGGACGGCAGCCAGAAGTGCATCAACCCCGCTTACGCCCGCGTGGCCGAGCCCACCAATGTCTCTCCGGTGGCCGGCTTTGTGGAGAATCAGCGGCCCAATAAGATCTACTGGTTCGGCACCAACGATATCGGCCAGGATCTGTGGGCCCGTATGTGGTCCGGCACCCGCACCTCCCTGCTCATCGGCCTGATCGTGGCTGCGCTGAACGCCTTTGTGGGCATTCTGGGCGGTCTGCTTTGGGGCTATGTGCGCAAGCTGGACTTCCTGTTCACCGAGCTTTATAACCTGGTGAACAACATTCCCTCGACCATTATCCTGATCCTGGCCTCCTACGTGATGCGGCCCGGCGTCAAGACCATCATCATCGCCATGTGCATCACCGGATGGATCGGCCTGGCCCGCTTTATCCGCAACCAGGTGGTCATCATCCGCGACCGGGATTATAACCTGGCCTCCCGTTGCCTGGGCACGCCGACCCGGCGCATCATCGTCAAAAATCTGCTGCCGCAGATGGTCTCCGTGGTCATGCTGCAGATGGCGCTGGCCATCCCGGGCGCCATCGGCTCCGAGGTGTTCCTGGCTTATATCGGCCTGGGCCTGCCCATCAAGACGCCATCGCTGGGCAACCTGGTGAACAAGGGCCGCGCCATGATGATGGCGCCCACCCTGCGGTACCAGCTGATCATTCCCGCTGTTATTCTTTCCATCATTACGATCTGCTTTTATCTGGTGGGCAATGCCTTCTCTGATGCAGCAGACCCGAGAAACCATGTGTAAGGAGGGGTCATGATGCAAAAAGAAGTGATTTTGTCTGTCCGGGACCTGAACGTGAAGTTCAGCCTGCGGGGCAAGGTGCTCCACGCCATCCG
>DHMK01000084.1 GCA_002405755.1 Clostridiales bacterium UBA4644 | reverse complement strand
AAAAAACATCCCATAAGAAAAAGCCTGCGGTTTCGCAGGCTTTTTCGACAAGCTGCCGCGCGGCCCTGCCCGGGCCGCGCTTTTTTGTTGCGGCCGGGGACGGCGCATGGTAAAATAGCGGCAGACATATGCTGAAGGGAGGCGGGCGCTTGGAGCGGCTGGACTATCTCTGCCGTCCGGAGGACGGCGGGCAGGAGGTGCTGACCCTGCTTAAGCGGGAGCTGCGCATCTCCACCAATCTGCTGCGGCAGCTGAAGCAGACGGAAAACGGCATTATGCTGGACGGCGTTCGGGTGACGGTGCGGCAGCGGGTCCTGCCCGGACAGGTGCTTTCCATCCTGCGGGAGCCGGATTCCGGCCGGGAAAAGCGGGTGGAGCCAAAGGCCGGCCCGCTGGAGATCGTCTATGAGGACCGGGATCTGATGATCCTCAACAAGCCCTCCGGGCTGGCCGTCCATCCCAGCCCGGGACATTACGACGGCGACACCCTGGGCAACCGGGTGGTGGCCTATCTGCTGCAGCGGGGCGAGAAGCCTGCCTTCCGCGCCATCAACCGGCTGGATCGGGGGACCTCCGGCCTGATGACCGTGGCCGTGAACAAGCTGGCCGCCCAGCGGCTGGAGGACGCGCTGGCCCGGGGGGAGCTTCGGCGGATCTATCGGGCCGTTGCGGAGGGAACCGGGCTGCCGCCGGAGGGAGTCATCGATCTGCCCATCGGCAAGCGGGAGGGCTGCGGCATCCGGCGGTGCGTCTGCCCGGAGGGGCAGCGGGCCGTGACCCATTTCCGGGTGCTGCAGGAGGGCTGCGGCCGGACGCTGCTGGAGCTGCGGCTGGAGACCGGCCGCACCCACCAGATCCGCTGTCATCTGAGCCATCTTGACCATCCCCTGTGCGGGGATTTTATGTACGGACGGGAGCTGCCCGGGCTGGAGGGCTTTGCGCTGCACTCCCGGGAGATCTTCCTGCCCCAGCCCTCCACCGGGGAGACGCTGCATTTTACCGCCCCGGAGCCGGAGCGGTTTTCCCTGCTGCTGAAAGGAGAATTGTGATGCGGTTTTGCGAGCTTTCGCCCCTGACCTACCGGATCGCCGTGGAGAAAAACATCCTTCAGCGGCGGCTGCGGGACGCCCTTTCTCCCTGCCGCTTTGCCCGGGCGCGGCAGACGGAGCCGCTGCCCTATTGCATCTGCCGCCACAACAGCCTGATCCGCCGGACGCTGGGCCAGGTGGACAAACGGCTGCAGGACAACAAGGCCGTCTCTCTTGGGCTGGCGGCCCCCTGCGTCAACGGCATCCTGATCCGCCCCGGCGAGACCTTTTCCTTCTGGCGGCTGGTGGGGCGATGCACGGAGAAGCGGGGCTTTCTGCCGGGGATGGTGCTGCACAACGGCGTGGCCAAGGAGGGCGTTGGCGGCGGTATGTGCCAGTTCACCAATCTGATCCACTGGATGGCGCTGCATTCCGACCTGACCGTTGCCGAGCGGCACCACCACGATGGCTGGGATCTTTTTCCGGATTTCGGGCGGCAGGTGCCCTTCGGCGTGGGCACCTCGGTGCTCTATAATTATCTGGATTACCGCCTGCGCAACCACACGGCGGACGTCTATCAGCTGCTGGTGCGCTCCGACGGGGAATATCTCCGGGGGGAGCTGCGGTGCTCTGCGCTGCCGGGCCATGTGTGGCACGTTTCCTGCGAGGAGGAGTATTTTTCCTGGGAGGCGGACGGATGGTATCGGAACAACCGGGTCTATCGCCGCCGGGTGGACCGGCGCACGGGGCAGATCACAGAAAAGACGCTGCTGCAACAGGCCCACGCCAGAGTGATGTATGACGAAGCGTATATTGACAAGAATAAAATACGAAACGGAGACAAAACGGGGGAGGAAATGGGAAAATGACGGAACAGTTCCGCTCTTTTGACGAAAACGGACAGATGCTCCGCACGGGCCGCAGCGGTCAGGGCCGCCGGGGCGTGGTATCCGCAGGCCGGGCAGAGGCGGCGGCCATCGGACGGGACATCCTGCGGCAGGGCGGCAACGCCATCGACGCGGCAGTGGCAGTGGCCTTTGCCCTGGGCGTGTGCGAGCCAAATGCCAGCGGCATCGGCGGCGGCGGCTTCATGCTGCTGCGGGACGGGAGGACGGGCCGGTGCGTCTTTCTGGACTTTCGGGAAAAGGCCCCGGCGGCGGCCCGGCCGGAGATGTATACCCCCGCCCGGCCCGGCTCCAACGAGGATATCTCCCTGCGCAATGTTTACGGGGGCATGGCGGTGGCCGTTCCCGGGGAGGTGAAGGGCCTGCTTTATGCCCTGCGGCACTACGGCTCCATGGAGCCGGCCCAGGTGATCGCTCCCGCCGCGGCGCTGGCCCGGGAGGGCTTTGTGGTGACGCCGCTGCTCCACGCCGACATGGCGGCCCACCGGGAGCAGCTGATGCGCTACGGCGACGGCTGGAGGATCTATCTGCGGGACGGCCAGCCCTGGCCCGTGGGCTCCGTCCTGCGCAATCCGGATCTGGCGGCGACGCTGGAGCGCATCGCCCGGGAGGGCGAGGAGGTCTTTTACCGGGGCGACATCGGACAGGCCATCCTGAAGCAGGTGCGCAAAGACGGCGGTCTGCTGACCCGGGAGGATCTGGAGGGCTTTACCGTGCGGGTGCTGGAGCCGGTGCGCAGCACCTATCGGGGCTATGAGCTGATCTCCTCCCCGCCGCCCTCCTCCGGGGGCACCCATGTGGCGCAGATCCTGAACGTGCTGGAGTGCTTCGACGTGGGGCGGATGGAGGTGAACAGCGCGGAATATCTGCATCTGTTTTCCGAGGTGTTCAAGCGCTGCTATGCGGACCGGGCGAAGTATATGGGCGATCCCAACTTCGTCTCCGTGCCGCTGGCGGGCCTGCGCAGCAAGGATTATGCCCGGGCGCTGGCGAAAGAGATCGATCCTGACCGGTCGCAGCCGCCCCGCTTCGGCCAGCCGGGAAAGTATGAGAGCCCCTCCACCACCCATTTTTCCATCGGCGACCGGGAGGGCAATCTGGTGGCCGTCACCCGGACCATCAACCACTTTTTCGGATCCTGCGTGGTGCCGGAGGGGCTGGGCTTTCTGCTCAACGATGAGATGGAGGATTTCTCCATCGACCCCCATTCCGCCAACGCGGCGGCGGGGGGAAAGGTGCCCCTCAGCTGCATGAGCCCCACCTTCTTGCTGAAGGAGGGCAGGCCGGTGGCCGTTTTGGGCAGCCCTGGCGGCATCCGCATCATTTCCTCCGTGGTCCAGGTGATCTCCAAGCTGGCGGATCATGGCATGACGCTGGAGGAGGCGGTGGCCTCGCCCCGCATCGGCGACGATCAGACCGACCGGATCATTTATGAGAGCCGCATCGCCCCGGAGGTCATCGCCCGGCTGGAGGCCATGGGCCACAGGACCCGGGCCTTTCCGGACTGGGATCGGGTCATGGGCGCGGTGAACGGCGTCCTCTACCGGCCCGACGGCATGATCACCGGTACGGGCGACCCCCGCCGGGACGGCCTGGCCCTGGGCGTGGACTGACCGCCGCCGGATAAAGAAAGCAAAAGGCCGTCTCCCTTGCGGAGATGGCTCTTCTTTTGTGATTCCGCGCGTCAGGCGTCCTGGGCGGCGGGGGAGAGGATGGGCTGGGGCCAGTAGAGCACATAGCATTCGCTCATCTCGCCCAAAAAGACAAAGATATTTTCCCCCATTTCGATGTGCCGCCCATAGAGCAGATCGGGGATGAACAGGCGGGCGCTGGTGCGCCGGGGGCCCTTCAGCGTAAGACCCTCCCGGGTGGGGGCCTGCCGGAGGGCCTGGGCCGCTTCAGCCAGACCGGGCAGCTTCAGCCGCCGCTCCAGCATGGGCAGATCCTTTTCCGCGTTGACATAGACCAGATTGTCCGGATCCTGCAGCCAGAGAATGTTCATAGAGACTCCTTTCCTTTGCGCCTTTGGCGATGTGGAATGCGAAAGGCCCCTCGCCCGGTCGCAGGACAGAGGGACCTTCCGCAAAGGGATGTATGGAAAAACGGAATTTGACAAAAGAAAACCGCAGGGCCGAAGCCCCGCGGAAAAGCAAGAAAAGCGCTATCCGTGCGGCTCCCGGTACAGGCAGGAGCGAGCGCAGAGACCTCGGCGTATCTGACTTGGCCCGCTCTGCGGGCACCACAGTGACCTGTTCGTGGGGCTTCGCACCCCGTTCCGCCGCCGGAGCACGCTCCGGGCGATCTCAACGCTGATTCAGTTTACGCTTTTATTATAGCAGTCTGACAGCGATTTGTCAAGCCCCTGCGGCGGAAATGGCCAGCAGGGCTGCTGGGGCTGCGGTTTTTTCCTCCGGCGCTTGCCAAACGGGCGGTTGTGTGTTACACTGAAAGCTCAGGATCCAACGATCCGTCAGATCCATCGGGAGGGCTTTGCTATGAGCGTCATCATTGAAACATCCGCGCGCCATGTCCATCTGTGTCAGGAGCATCTGGATATCCTTTTTGGCTTTGGCTATTCGCTGACGCCCAGAAAGGCGCTTTCTCAGCCGGGACAGGTCGCCTGCGCCGAGCAGGTGAAGGTCATCGGCCCCCGGGGCGCCATGAGCATGAGCGTCATCGGCCCGGTGCGGCCTGCGTCTCAGGTGGAGCTTTCCATCACCGACGCCCGCAGCCTGGGCGTCAAGGCCCCCATTCGGGTCAGCGGAGAGCTTTGCGGCAGCGGCTCCTGCATGCTGGTGGGCCCCTGCGGCGAGGTGGAGCTGCGGGAGGGCGTGATCGTTGCCCGCCGGCACCTGCATGTAACGCCGGAGGACGCGGCGGAGCTGGGCCTGCGGCCCGACCAGACGGTGCGCATCGCGGTCAACGGCGAGCACCGGGCGCTGGTCTTCGGCGATGTGGTGGTCCGGATCTCTCCCCACTGCGCCACCCGCTTTCATATCGACACCGACGAGGCCAACGCCGCCGGCCTGTCTGACGACGGCGAGGGCGAACTCCTGCTCTGAGCCTCTGCGAAGAAAAATGCGCTTCCCCCCCAAGTCCGGGCGGGGAAGCGCTTTGCTTTTGAGACTGTCGAAAAACCGCTTCGCTGGGTTTTTCTCGACAGTTAAGCCCCGGCCTGCGGGCCGGTTTCGCCAAATTTTTGCGAAAATTTGGCGGGTTACGGTGTTTTTTCCCGGCGCATGTCCGTGAAAAAACATCCCATAGGAAAAGTCTGCGTTTCCGCAGACTTTTTCGACAAGCTGTTTTGTCTTTTGCTTTTTTGCCCTTACAGTCTGCCCGGCGCGGCGGTGAAGCCCTCCTCCGCCCGGCGCAGCACGGCGGCCACCAGATGCTCCGCCACCGGCTGCAGACGCATGTGCAGCGCCGCATGGATGGCGTCCTCCCGGCGGTCCGGCGGCACCTGATACAGGGTGAGACAGCAGTCCAGATGACGCCGCACCTTCTCGGCGAAGGTGAAATACAGGCCGCAGGGCTTTGCCATGAAGCCCCGGGTGATGCTGGCGGTGGCGATCTCCAGCTCGTAAAAATCCTGGGGGCCGGCAGAGGGCAGATAGGACCGGAACAGCGCCGCCAGCTTTTTGCAGGTGTTGTCGTAGATATAATCCGTGGTGGAGGGCAGGGAATAGGCCGCAACATAAAGCTCCCGCAGGGGCTCGGAAAGCTCCGCGATCTGCAGCTGCAGCGTGGTCTCCGCCGCATAGAGCAGCACCGGATCGGAATCCTTCCCCAAAAGCTCTTCCGCCAGGGAAAACTGGCCGTGGAACATGGTCTGCACCAGCAGCAGGAGCAGCGCCTCTTTATTTTCAAAGAAGGCAAAAAAAGCGGTCGGCGACATCCCCGCCTCTCTGGCGATGGCGGCTGTGGTGGTCTTTTCATAGCCGTTTTCCAAAAACAGCCGGATGGCCGCCCGCAGCAGCCTGTCCTGCCGGAGGGCTCCCTTGCTCTGCAATCCCTTTGGCATAGCGCGCCCTGTGCAGCTCCCTTCCATAGGTCCCGATCGGTCAAACAATTTTTGCCACGTCAATTATATCCTGTTTTTTTCGGATTGCAATGGGCTTTTTGTCAAATATGCGGCGAATTTCTCCGGATTTCCGGCAAAAACCACAAAAAATGCAGCTTTTGACAAAACAGCTCTGCTGCGGGCGGCTGCGCGCCGGCTGCGCGCCGGCTCTGGGGAAAACTGCAAGTTGCCCAATAAAAGCTTTATTCCGTTTGTCAATAGGGAGAAATGACAAATATGGGCTGTAAAAAAATCGGGCGGATGTTATAATTATGCTGCATGCTGCCCCAAAGGGGCGGCAACCAAGAAAAAAGGAGAGGATCCCATGAAGAAAACGCTCGCTCTGATGCTGGCTCTGCTCATGCTGGTGGGCCTGTGCGCAGGCTGCGGCAACGGCAGCAACGGCAGCAAGGACAACGATGTCAACAACGGCGGCACCGCCGGCAACAACAACGCCAACGGCGGCGAGACCGGCGCCGGGGTAGACCCCTACAGCGGCATCGCCTATTCCGAAAACACGGAATACCGCTATCTCTACGCCTCTGAGATCACCACCATGAACTACCTGACCACCTCCGTTGCGCAGAACCAGAAGGCTCTGGCCAACTTTGTGGACACGCTGGTGGAATATGACTCCTTCGGCAATGTGATCCCCTGCCTGGCGGAATCCTGGGAATCTGCGTCTGAGACCTGGACCGATGCGGACGGCCAGCAGCACGAGGGCCAGAAGTGGACCTTCCATCTGCGCAAGACCGCCAAGTGGTATACCTGCGAGGGCGAGGAATATGCCCCCGTTACCGCGAACGACTTTGTTTACGCCGCCCGCCTGGTGGCCGATTCCAAGTTTGACTCCGATATGCCCGATATGCTCATCCAGTATGTGCGCAACGGCGTGGAGCTCTATAACAACGTCATCGACGATTTCACCCAGCTGGGCGTGGAGGCCGAGGATGATTACACCCTGGTCTACCATCTGAAGCAGCCCTGCGCTTATTTTGTCACCCTGCTGACCTACGGCTGCTACCTGCCCATCAACGGCGCGTTCTATGAGTCGCTGGCCGTGGCCAACCCCACCCCCGTCATCAATGACGACGGCACCGAGGGCGACCCTGTCACCAACGAGTTCGGCACCGACCGGGACAAGATCCTCTACAACGGCGGCTATATCTGCTCCAGCTGGCTGCCCCAGGAGGAGTTCGTCTGGGTCAAGAATGAAAATTACTGGGATGCCGGCAATATCTTCATCACCAAGGTCTCCGGCAAGTACAACGCCCAGGCCGACGCCATCGCGCCCGAGATGTACCTCCGCGGCGAGCTGGAGGCCTGCAATGTGACCACCGCCATTCTGGACGACTGGCTGTCCGGCGACAACGCCAAGTATGTCCATTCCACCATGCCCACCGGCTTTGTCCAGTATATGCAGATGAACTTCGCGCCCCACTTCAACAACACTGCCGACAGCGACAATTACCTGATCGCCGTCAACAATAAAAACTTCCGTCTGTCCATCGTCCACGGTCTGGATAAGCTCTATTCCGTCTCTGCCTACGACCCCGACAACGCGGCCGACCTGGTCTGGGACCGCCTGATGCCCGATGGCTTCTGCGTTACCGACGGCAAGGACTATAACGAGTTCGGCGCGGGCGACAGCATGGCGCTGGCCTTCGACGAGGAGCTGGCCCGCGAGTATCGCGACAAGGCCAAGGAGGAGCTGACCGCCGCCGGCTGCACCTTCCCCGTGCAGATCCCCCTGTATTACAATCCCTCCCGCGCCAATCAGGATCAGTGCTGCCAGCTGATCGAGGCGCAGCTGGAGAGCACCCTGGGCAACGATTACATCGAGATCACCGTCTATTCCGGTCCCGCCACCAACTACATCGGCGAGGTCCGCCGTCCCGGTCTGTGGGGCCTGTTTGAGGCCGGCTGGGGCCCCGACTACGCCGACCCCGCCACCTTCTTCGAGCCCTTCGGCTACGGCTGGACCTACGGCTCTCTGGAGGAGATCCAGGGCGACGAATATAAGACCGGCCACATCTACACCGAGGAGGATTATGCCAAGGGCATCATCACCGACGAGGATCTGATCGGCAAGCCCCAGATGGTCTTCAACTCCCTGGTGGAGGCCGCGCTGGCGGAGACCCAGGATATGTCCAAGCGCTATGAGCTGTTCTCCAAGGCGGAGGAATATGCCCTGCAGGAAGCCCTGATCGTGCCTTACATGCTGCTGAACGACGGCTATGTGGCCGATAACCGCACCGTCTTCGACCGGGAGCAGTCCATGGCCGGTATCTGCGGCTACAAGTATAAGTTCCGTCATATGCTGGAGAAGTCCTACAGCATGGAGGAATATGAAGCCGCCAAGGCCGCCTGGGAGGCTGCCAAGGCCAAATAAGCGCGCCTTCCCCGATCTTTTGAATCTCACAGGAAAATAAGCGGGAGTCAGCCCTTTTCTGCTGCAAGGGAGGGGCTGACTCTTTTTTCAGGGGGAAGGCTCGTCTTCTTCCGCAAAGCCAAAGGAGGCACCGAAACGAAATGCTGAGATATGTCACGCGGCGTTTTTTAAGCGCGCTTCTCAGCCTCTTCATCATTATCACCACCATGTTCTGTCTGCTGCGACTGATGCCCATCGAGGGCTATCTGGGCGCCAACTGGGAGAAAATGAGCGAAGAGGTCATTGCGGCCAAGCTGGCCGCCAAGGGCCTGGACAAGCCTGTCATCGTCCAGCTTTTTAATTTTTACAAGGACCTGCTCCATGGGGATCTGGGCCGCTCCTGGATCTATCGGGAAAATGTGGAGATCACCAAGATCATCCAGCCCAAGATCAAGGTGTCGGCAAAAATGGGCGTGATGGCCATGGCGCTTTCGCTGCTGGTGGGCATCCCGCTGGGCGCGGCCATGGCCCGCAGCAAGGGCAAGTGGCCCGATAAGCTGGGCACGGGCTTTATCATCCTGATCCAGGCCGTTCCCAGCGCGGTCTACTTCCTGTTTATCCAGATGTATGCCACCAAGGGCACGGGCATCCCCATGCTTTACGATTCCGGGGTGCCGCTTTCCTGGGTGCTGCCCATCATTTCGCTGGCCCTGCCCTCCATCGCCTCCTACGGGATGTGGATGCGCCGCTATATGGTGGACCAGATGAACCAGGACTATGTGAAGCTGGCCCGGGCCAAGGGCGTCAGCAACCACCGCATCACCATGCGCCATGTGTTCCGCAACGCTTTCGTCCCCATGGTGCAGACCATCCCCGGCTCTCTGCTGTTCACCATCATGGGCTCTCTTTATGTGGAATCCATCTATTCCGTTCCCGGCATGGGCGGCCTGCTGATCAACGTGATCCAGCGGCAGGACAATACCATGGTGCAGGCGCTGATCCTGATCTTTGCCAGCGTGGGCGTCGTGGGCCTGTTTTTGGGCGACGTGCTCATGGTGATGGTGGATCCCCGCATCAGCCTGACCAGAGGGGAGGATAAGCGATAATGGCGAAGAAATGGTTCCGCAAGGGCGCACGCCTGGAAAAGACGGCCTCCGGCCTCACGGCGCAGCTGAAAAACGAGCTGGACCGTCTGCCTGACGACCTGAACGAGGCGCAGATCGCGGCGCTGGCGCCCGAAGCCTTCCAGCAGGTGGAATATAACGAATGGAAGGCGGAAAACACCGGCTATTCCAACTATTCCTACTGGCGCTGCACCTGGCAGGCCTTCTGGAAAAACGGCGTGGCGCGGTTTTTGCTCATCGCGCTGTGCGCGCTGCTGATCTTTACCGTCATCCAGCCCTATCTCCCCGGTCAGAAGGATCCCAATCAGATCTTCAACACCGTGGACAAATACGGCAAGACCTCTCCCATGAAGAATCAGGCCCCCAGCGGCGAGTTCTGGTTCGGCACCGACGCCGTGGGCCACGACCTTTGGGCCCGGATCTGGTCCGGCACCCGCACCTCTCTGCTGCTGGCGCTGATCGTGGCCGTGTTCAACTGCCTCATCGGCATCACCATCGGCGTGCTTTGGGGCTATGTGCGCAAGCTGGACGCCCTGCTCACCGAGGTCTATAACATCATCGACAACATCCCCCGCACCATCATCCTGATCCTGATCTCCTACATCATGCAGCCGGGCATGCTCACCATGATCATCTCCATGTGCGTGGTGGGCTGGCTGGGCATGGCCCGCTTCATCCGCAACCAGATCGTCATGATCCGCGACCGGGATTATAACCTGGCCTCCCGCTGCCTGGGCACGGGCACCGGAAAGATCATGATCCGCAATCTGCTGCCCTATCTGGTGTCGGTCATCATGCTGCAGACGGCGCTGGCCATCCCCGCCGTGATCTCCGACGAGGTGTTTTTGACCTACTGCGGCCTGGGCATGCCCAAGTCCGTGGCGTCGCTGGGCAATCTGGTGGAGGACGGCCGCAAGGTGATGATGTCTCCCACCCAGAGCTATCAGCTGATCTTCCCGGCGCTGGTGGTCTCCTTTATCACTGTCGCCTTTTACCTGATCGGCAACGCCTTTGCCGACGCTTCCGACCCGAGAAACCATGTGTAAGGAGGGGTCATGATGCAAAAAGAAGTGATTTTGTCTGTCCGGGACCTGAACGTGAAGTTCAGCCTGCGGGGCAAGGTGCTCCACGCCATCCGCGGCATCTCGCTGGACCTGTATAAGGGCGAGAGCCTGGCCATCGTGGGCGAATCCGGCTCCGGCAAGTCGGTATTTACCAAGAATTTCATCGGTCTGCTGGATAAAAACGGCTGGGTGGACTCCGGCTCCATCCTCTATAAGGATATGGATCTTGCCAAGTTCAAGACGGAAAAGGATTGGATCAAGATCCGCGGCAAGGAGGTCGCCATGGTCATGCAGGACCCCATGACCTCCCTGAACCCGCTGAAGACCGTGGGCTGGCAGATCGAGGAGGCGCTGGAGCTGCATCAGCAGCTGAAGGGCGAGGCCGCCAAGAAGAAGGCCATCGAGATCCTGTCGGACGTGGGCATCCCCGATCCCGCCCGCCGCTACGGCCAGTATCCCCATGAGTTTTCCGGCGGTATGCGCCAGCGTGTGGTCATCGCCATCGCCATGGCCTGCAACCCCCGGATCCTGATCTGCGACGAGCCTACCACCGCGCTGGATGTGACCATCCAGGCCCAGATCCTGAACCTGATCAAGGATCTGAAGGAAAAATATGACCTGACCACCATCTACATCACCCACGATCTGGGCGTTGTGGCCAATGTGGCCGACCGGATCGCCGTCATGTATGCCGGTGACATCGTGGAGATCGGCACCTGCGAGGAGGTCTTCTACGATCCCAAGCACCCCTACACCTGGGCGCTGCTTTCCTCCCTGCCCCAGCTGGGCATCAAGGGTCAGGATCTTTACGCCATCAAGGGCACCCCGCCCAATCTGTTCAACCAGATCCGCGGCGACGCCTTCGCGCCCCGCAATCCCCAGGCGCTGAAGATCGACTTCGAGCACCGGCCGCCTTATTTTGAGGTGTCGCCCACCCACAAGGCCCGGACCTGGCTGCTGGATCCCCGCGCGCCCAAGATCGAGCCGCCGGAGGTCATCCGCCACATCCGTGAGATCAAGAGAGGGGGCGCGCAGTAATGGCAAAGGAACTGAATGAAGTGCTGGTGAGCGTCCGCAACATGGAGGTCACCTTCGGCAGCAAGCGGAACAAATTCGTGGCTGTCCACGGCGTTTCCTTTGATATTTACAAGGGCGAGACCTTCGGTCTGGTGGGCGAATCCGGCTCCGGCAAGACCACCATCGGCCGGGCCATCATCCGGATCAATCCCATGAGCGCCGGCGAAGTCATCTATAAGGGCGAAAAGATCAACGGCAAGATCTCCCGGGAGCTGGACAAAAAGGTCACCCAGCAGATCCAGATGATCTTCCAGGACCCCATGGCCTCTCTGAA